>CAZQUP010000049.1:0-22813 GCA_964596545.1 uncultured Desulfatibacillum sp.
TGCCAGGTGACGAGCGGGCACCTGCAGCGCATGGGGGCGCGGGAGATCCCGCGCCGGGTCTTTCTCAGCGAGCTCGAGCGGCTGCTTTCCCGGCCGACCCTGCGCGGCCGCTGGCGCCTTGAGACCGACGGCGATCTTGCGGTGCCGATCCCCCCGCCGCGCCGGCGTGCGCACGGCGGAAGGGCAAAAGGCTTCCGTCCGAGGGGAGACGAGCATGGCTGAAGCGTGCGTTTTCTGCCGCATCGTCCGCGGGGAAACGGACACCGAGATCCTCTACGAAACCGACGACCTCGTCGTCTTCCGCGACATTAGGCCTCAGGCGCCGATCCATCTCTTGATCGTCCCCCGCCGGCACATCCGCAGCGTGAACGACTGCTCGCCCGCCGACACGACGGTTCTCGGGAACCTTTTCCACGCGGCGGCGGAGATGGCGCGCCGCCTGGGGATCGAAAAAAGCGGCTACCGCCTCTTCGTGAACGTCGAGCGCGGCGGCGGCCAGGTGATCTTCCACCTGCACATGCATCTTTTGGGCGGCTGGCGAAAGTGAGAACGACACCCCCTCCGGCGCAGGCCCGGCCGCCCTGCGGGCTCTACATCCACGTTCCCTTCTGCGTGAGCAAATGCCGCTACTGCGACTTCTATTCGATTAAGGCCCCGCACCCGGTTGCGGCCTTTCTCGAGGGGCTCGGCGCCGAGATCGACCGTGCGGCGGAGGGCGGCCGACTTTTCTGCGACAGCGTCTACTTCGGCGGCGGGACCCCTTCGCTTCTGCCGCCGGAGGCGGTGGCCGGGATTCTCGATCGCCTTCGCCGTGCTTTCCCCATCGACCCCGGAGCCGAGATCACCCTCGAGGCGAATCCCGGGACGGTGGACGGACCGAAGCTCGCCTCCTTCCGTGCGGCCGGCGTGAACCGGCTGAACCTCGGCGTGCAATCCCTCCGGCCGGAGAAACTCGTCTTTCTGGGCCGGATTCACGGTCCCCAGGAGGCCGTTCGCGCCTTCCAGGAGGCCAGAAACGCCGGCTTCGCGCAGGTGGGCGTCGATTTGATCTACGGCCTCCCAGGGGAGAGCCGGGAGACGTGGCGGGCGGACCTCGAGGCGGCGCTCGCTCTGGGAGCCGATCACCTCTCCTGCTATCTGCTTTCGATCGAACCCGAAACGCCGCTCGGCCGGGAGCAGGCCTCGGGGGACATTCAGGCGATCGCCGAGGAGGAGGCGGCCGAGCTCTTTCTTTTCACCGCGGAGCACCTCTCCTCCCGGGGGTATCTGCACTACGAGATCTCGAACTTCGCGCGCCTGGATCCGGGCGGGGGAGGGGCTTGCGTTTCGCGCCACAACTGCAAGTACTGGACCGGGGCCCCGTACCGAGGGTTCGGGCCGGCGGCGCATTCCCATCTTCCGCCGCGGCGCTTCTGGAACCCGCCCGATTTCGGCCGTTGGCTGGCCGCGCTTTCTTCCGGCGTCGGACCGGCCTCCGGCGCCGAAACCCTGGATCGCCGGCAGCAGGTTCTCGAATCCGTTTTTCTCGGCTTGCGCACCCTCTGGGGGCTCGATCTCGGGGAGCTTCGCGGGCGGCTCGGCTACGATCTCCTCCACCGGCACGCGGCCCGGCTGGAGCGATATTTGGAAAGCGGACTTCTGCGGCTCGAGGGGGAGAGGCTTTCCCCGACGACGCGGGGCATGCTCGTGGCCGACCGCCTGGCGGTTGAGCTCGCCTGAAGGCGCTTCTTTCAGGCTTTGCGCAGCTTGCGCACGTCGCCCACGCGCAGGGTGAAGTTTTTGCCGTCGAAGTACTCGAGCAGCGGGATCAGAAACTTTCGCGGTACTCCCCCGGCGAGCTCCTTGAACTGCGTCGGAGTCATCTCCGGCTTTTCGGCGAAGAAGTCGATCATGCGCTGTTTCAAGGCCTCGATCGCCGCGGCGTCGAAGAAGAGATCCTCTTTGGTGCGCACGATCTTTCCCTCTTCGATCAGAAGATTCAGCACATCCTTCGCCGGCCGGGGGTCGGCCTTGAGCTGCTGGACGATGTCGCGGAAAAAGGGAGGCTGAAGGCCGCTTTCGCGGTAGAGGCGCAAAATCTCCTCCCGCAGGCTTGCCTGGTCGGAAGCGAGCGCGACCTCGTGGGAGGGGAGGCGCACGGTCTTCTCCTCTTGGAGGATCGCGCCTTCGCGGATCATCTGCTGGAGCACCAGCGGGAAGAGCCGCGGGTCGGCCGATCGCGGGAAGCGGCTTTTCAATTCCTCCTTCGGCATTCCGGACTTGAGCGGGTTTTCGCGGTGGTAGCGCTCGAGCGCTCCGATCACGATGCGGGCGAGTTCCCGGAAGCGCTCCTCGTGGACATAGGTGCGTTGGTCGCGGTCGACGAGGACGACCTCCCGCCGCGAGAGCAGCCGCTCCAGATGCCCTTCGAGCGCCTTGTCGGTGAGCGCGGAGACCAGCCGCAGCTCGGCGAAGGAGATTCCGGCGAATCCCGCTTGGGCGATGTGCCGCCGCAGCAGCTCCTCGGCCGGGCAAGCGGCGACGGCCTGGAGGAAAGAGACAACTTCCGCCTGCAAGCGTTTGTGCTTGGGCGGGATGGGGTGCAGGACGATTCCGCCGCCGATCGTGCGCACCGGCGAGTAGCTTCGCACCACGTAGTGATCGCCCTTCACCACGGTGACCGGCTCATCCAGCCGGAGCTGCGCCACGGTCGTTTGCCCGGGGGCGATCTCCTCTGTTTCGAGGAGGATCAGGTTGCCCAAGATCTCGCTGGTTCCCACATGGAAGCGCACGCGGGTCCGGTTTTTCAGAGGTTTGGCGGCGCTGGCCAGGTAGTGGAAAAAGACGTCCACCATGTAGCTCGGCTTGAGGGCGCCGGGCGAGGCGAGTACACAGCCGCGATCGATCGCCTCCTTCTCCAGACCCTGGAAGTTGACCGCCGTTCGCTGACCGGCCTCGGCCGCGGCTACGGCCTCGTTGTGCACCTGGAGCCCCCGCACCCGGGAGGAGATCCCCTGCGGGTAGATCATCACCGGATCCCCTACCTGGACCCGCCCCGACACGAGAGTTCCGGTGATCACCGTTCCGAACCCCTTCATCGTGAAGACACGGTCGACGGGAAGACGAAAGAGGCTCGAGGGCGGCCGCTCCGGGACCCGGGCGGCGAGGCGCTCCAGGGCGGCGACGAACTCGGGGATGCCCTGACCGGTTGCGGCCGAGACGGGAAGCAGGGGGGCCTCCTCGAGGAAGGTCCCGCGGACGAAGGAGCGCACGTCTTCGCGGGCGAGTTCGAGCATCTCTTCGTCCACGAGGTCGATCTTGGTGAGCGCGATCAGCCCGTGGCGCACGCCGAGCAGCGTGCAGATCTCCATGTGCTCGCGCGTTTGCGGCATCACCCCTTCGTCGGCGGCGATCACGAGCGCGACCAGGTCGATTCCGGTCGCTCCGGCGACCATGTGTTTGACGAATTTTTCGTGACCGGGAACGTCGACCACCCCGATGCGCCGGCCGCCGGGGAGTTTCAGGTGGGCGAAGCCGAGCTCGATGGTGATCCCGCGCTCCTTTTCCTCTTTGAGACGGTCGGTGTCGATGCCGGTCAGGGCCTTGACGAGGCTCGTCTTGCCGTGGTCGATGTGGCCGGCGGTGCCGAGGATGATCGGTTTCACGGAGGCCCCTCGCGGTTGCCGCGGCGGCGAACGGCCTCGAAGACGTAGGCGAGACCGACCAGCAGCGCCGCCAGGAAAAGGACCGACTCGGGGGCGGCGTGCCCGCGGAACATGCGCAGGACGAGGACCGCGAAGGCAAGCCCCAAGACGGTGCGGATGACGAAGACGATCAGCGGGTGCATGGGCTGTTTCTATGCAGTCCGCACCCCTTTTTCAACCCCATTTTCCCCTTGATCCGCAACGGCGGTTTTGTTAACTTTCCAATCCCCGATAAGCCACGCTTTCCGCTTGCGGTGGGTGTAGCTCAGTTGGCAGAGCACCGGGTTGTGGCCCCGGTTGTCGTGGGTTCAAGTCCCACCACTCACCCCAGACTCTCTGCGCGCCCGTAGCTCAGCTGGATAGAGCGCCGGACTTCGAATCCGTAGGCCGGGGGTTCGAGCCCCTCCGGGCGCGCCATTGAAATCCATTTAGGGGACGTCCATTTAGATATCACTTGCTCTTCCCACGGATCAGGAAAAGCGAGCGAATCTTGGAAGCGGCCGGATAATAGGCTTTTTGAAGAAAAGCTTCCCCGATTCAAGTTCCAGGTTCTGGATGCCTGCGAAACATGCGATACGAATTGCCAGAAGGCAGCCTCATGGCGAGGATGATCCTCGGCCCTCATGCCGCCGATGAGGACTACTTGATATCGCAAATCAGGCAGCGGCTCTCTATCGGCAACCCAGTTTGGCAAGCCCCTCCGATCCCGTGAGGCACGTCTTTCGAAAGCGAAAGTACGACACCCCTTGGACCTGGACCCCCAGGGCTTTCACCGGATGCCGGCCGGAGCGCCGGTTCTCAGTGTTTGACAAGGGTGTTTTTATGAATTATATCTGGATCCATTATGGATCCAAAAATACCTGGTCATAGGTCTCCTTCTTCGAGCCCGCTCTCCCGGAACGCCTATGCCGAGCTGAAACAGCGCATTCTCAGGCTGTTTTATCCCCCCGGAGAAAACCTTCTCGAGGAAGATCTCCAAAAAGACCTCAACGTCAGTCGCACGCCGATCCGCATGGCGCTGAGCCGGCTTGAGCAGGAGGGACTGGTTCTCCACAGGCCCGGCCGCGGGTACTTCATCTGCGATCTTCGTCTCGATGAGATTCGCTCCTTGTACCAAGTCCGGGGATTTCTGGAAGGACCGGCGACCGCACTGGCTACCCAGACCGCCACCAAAGAGGAGTTGAAGGATTTTTGCGCTTTGATCCGAAAGATGGACGCCGCCTTGAAACGCGAAGATTTCGAAAACTACCTCGATCTGGCAGTCGAATTCCATTACCGAATCGCGCTCATGACCCAAAACGAAATTCTCTGCGGGATGGTCAAAACCCTGAATGAAAAGCTTCTCATTGTCAGTCGCATTCTCCTCCGATCGGAAAAGAAGCTCATTCAATCCCATGTCGAACATCATCGTATTGCGGATCTCATGTTGCGGCGCGATGCCGCAGCAGCAGGGCGCCTTGCCCGTAAACATGTTTTGAAGAGCGCCGAACGACAGTTCCAACTCTTGAAGTCGAAAGCGGAGCTGCTGGCCGTTTCGCTTCCGCGGGGGGGGGTGCCGGTTCATCCCGCCTGAAATTCAAAGGAGCCGGACCGTGAAGTGGCCGACGAGCGTTCAAGTCGTTGAGGTAGGCCCCCGGGATGGTTTTCAAATGGAGAAGGCCTTTATCCCGACGGAGAAAAAAATCGCGCTGATCAACTCGCTCGTTCGTTGCGGCTTCCGGCGCATGGAGGTGACCTCCTTCATCTCCCCCAAGGCCATCCCTCAGATGAGGGATGCGGCAGAGGTGGTCGCCGGCATCGATCGCTCAACCGGGATCTCTTTAGCGGCGCTTGTCCCCAACCCCCGCGGTGCTGAACGAGCGGCGGCGGCCGGCATCGATGAAATGGTCACGTTCGTCTCCGCGAGCGAAAGCCACAACCGGATGAATGTCAACCGTAGCATCGCGGAGTCTCTGGCGGGATTCCGCGAGGTGATTCAAATCGCACGGGGGGCGGACATTCCGGTCGCCACCGGGATCGCGGTCGCCTTCGGATGTCCTTTCGAAGGAGATATCCCCCCGGAGCGTGTCGCGAACATTATCGAACGACTTTTGGATTTGGGCGTTCATCATTTCACGCTGGGCGACACGACCGGAATGGCGACCCCCCCGATCGTCACGCGCACCTGCGAGTTCTTGTTGCAGCGTTTTCCGGCGATCGAACTCTCACTTCATTTTCACAACACCCGCGGGGTCGGTCTCGTCAACGTTTATGCGGCGTTGCAACTCGGTCTGAGGCAATTTGAATCTTCTGTCGGAGGATTGGGCGGCTGTCCCTTCGCGCCCGGAGCAAGCGGAAACGTCTGCACGGAAGACCTCGTTTATCTTTTCCACGAGCTGGGAATCGATACCGGCATCGACCTCGAACAGCTCCTCTTCGTCGCCCGGCAGGTGGAAGAGATCATTGGGCGTCCTCTGCCCGGTCAGGTCATGAAGGCCGGCCCGCGCAGCAGGCGCCACCCCCTGCCTGAAAAATCCGGAGCTTAAGGAGGAAAAATGAACAAGCGGTTGGCAGTTTTGCTCGTCGTCCTTTGGGTGTGCTGCGGCGCTATCACTACGCTCTCGGAAGCGTCGCCGCTGCAACTGAAGATCAACACCATCTCGGCCACCAACAGCCCTTGGCACAAGGCCATGTTGAAATTTGCCGACAGCGTCAAATCCAAATCTCAAGGCAAAATCGAAGTGCTGGTTTACGCCGACGGACAGCTGGGGGACATCTCCAAGACGCTTACGGCGATGCAGATGGGAACCATCGACATGGGCTATTTCGGTTTGGGATCGGCCATTTATCTCAAATCCTACAGCCCCCTGGCCATCATTTATGTGCCCTACCTCTTCAAGGACAAGTCCCAAGCGACGCGGATTCTCAACAGCGATGTCTTTCAGGGAATTTACGAAAAAGGGGCCCAAGAAAGCGGTGTGCGCATTTTTTTCCGCCTATGGCGCTCGCTCTCCTCGAGCCATCCAGACCACACGCGGGCCTATCCAACGTCCTGAAGACCTCAAAGGGATGAAGCTTCGCATCCCCGGGATGGAGATTTTTCTGGAAACCTTCCGGGCGCTGGATGTCAAGCCGACCTCTCTCCCGATGACCGAGATATACATGGCCTTGCAGCAAGGTGTCGTCGAGGGGCAGGACAATGGCTTCGATCTGGCCATCCCCATGAAATTCCATGAAGTGGCCAAGTTCTGGTCGGCCACGGATCACGCCTACGAAGTGACCGGCTGGTTCATCTCCGAAAAACTATGGGGCCGTCTGACGGCCGACGAAAAGAAGATCTTCCAGGAGGCCGCCCGAGAAGCCGGACAGATCGCTACGGAACTGGTGGAGCAACTGGATCGAGAGGCCGTTGAAATCCTCAAGAAAAGCGGCTGTACGTATACCGTTCCGGATCGTGAGGCCTTCCGAAGAGCATGGGCCAACGTTTATCGCGGCTTCGAAGGGAAAAGCTGGCCCGAGGGAATGGTCCAAAAGATCCTCTCCCTGCAGCAATAATCTACTCCCGGACGGGCGATCGCCTCATCTTTTCCAATTCCGAGCGCCGCCTTTCGGCGGCGGCAGCGGCAAAAGAGGATCGAAAGGCAGCCGATGACGCGTTGGGTGAGTGAAGGGTTGAAGCTGCTGGAGAGCCTTCTGCGGGGTTTCATTGCGCTGCTGATGGTGCTTCTCCTCTCGCTGACGTTCCTTCAGGTGGTTGCCCGCTACCTCATGCACTCTCCCTTTACGGGCACCGATCAGTTGTCCCGGATCGCTCTGGTATGGCTGACGTTTATGGCCGCTGCCGTCGCCGTTCGAGAGGACAAAAACATTCGTATCGAGGTCCTCGTGAGGTATCTTTCTCCGAACGCTGCCAAATGGAACGCCACGGTCCTTGATCTGCTGCTGCTCTGTTTTCTCACCGTATTCAGCGTCAAGGCCTACGAGGTCACCCGCATCGGCTTTTTTCAACACATTATCGCCACCCCCTTCAGTTATGCGGCGATCTACTCATCGATTTTTGCCGGAAGCTTGCTCATGCTGTTTTATGTCGCCCTGCGTATCCTGAACCGTCATGGAATCTTTGGATTCCGGGAACTGCGGAAAGAGCGCTGAGGTGGTTGTTTTTTTGTTCGTGACCTTTTTGGTTCTCATGCTCATGGGCATGGAGGTGTTCTTTTCCATGAGCATGGCATCCTACCTGGGAATTCTCGTCAAGCCCAGCCGCCAGGTCGATCCCAGCATTATGCCCTTGAGAATGGTGGCCGGGATCGACGAGTACACTTTGGTCGCGATCCCGCTCTTCATCCTGGCCGGCGAATTGATGAATCGCGGGGGCATCACCCGGCGGCTGATCGATTTTTCTCTTACGCTGGTAGGGCATTTCAAAGGTGGGCTCTCCCAGGTGGCGGTGATCACCAACATCACGATGGCCGGGATTTCCGGAGCTGCCGTTGCCGACGCCTCGGCCACAGGCTCCATCCTTATTCCGGCCATGAAACAAGAAGGATATGAACCGGCCTACGCCGGGGCGGTGATCGCCGCTGCGGCGCTGATCGGACCGGTCATCCCTCCTTCCATTCCGATGGTGATTTACGGTGTGATGTCGCACCAGTCGATCGGAAAGCTTTTCATGGGAGGGGTGATCCCGGGATTGATGATCGGGGCGGGCTTCATGGGCATCTGCTGGGTTGTCGCGTGGAAACGCAATTATCCGAAGCGAGAACGATACTCCTGGAAAAGCCGACTGCGGGCCTCTCTGAATGCCAGTTGGGCCCTTTGCATGCCCTTGATTATTCTGGGGGGTATCCGCTTCGGTATCATGACCGTCACCGAAGCGGCCGGTGTGGCTGTGGTCTATGCTTTGCTGGTGGGGATGTTCGTTTACCGCGAGTTGAAATGGAGTCATCTGACGGAACTTTTCTACCAGACGGGACTGACCAGCGGGGTGATTCTGATTCTCCTTTCCGCGGCGGGGATTTTCTCTTGGCTGCTTGCCGAATCGCAGATCAGCCTAATCGCCGCCCAAGCGATTCTCGCCATCTCTGCGGACCCTCTCGTCGTTCTTCTGGTCATCAACGCGCTGCTGCTCTTCCTCGGTTGCCTGCTCGAACCTTTGCCCGCGATGATCATCGCTCTGCCGGCGCTGATCCCGATCGGCTTGCAAATCGGGGTGGATCCCATCCAATTCGGCTGGATCTGCGTTTTCAATCTCATGCTCGGGATGCTCACACCTCCTGTCGGGCTGCTGCTGTTCATTTCCGCGGCGATCGGGAAAATCCCTATGGGGCCTCTTGTACACGAGGTCATCCCCTTTTTGATCCTGTCTTTGATGGTTCTTTTTCTTGTGACCTACTTTCCCCCGCTCACCACATGGCTTCCCAGCTTGATGTAATGGAGGGTGCATGCCGCTTAACGGAATTCGTGTTGTCGATTTGACTCGGATCATCGCCGGACCTTTCTGCACGATGTTGCTGGGGGATATGGGGGCGGAAGTCATCAAGGTCGAGCCCCCGAAGGAGGGGGATCCGCTCAGAGCCCAGGGAGTCATCCGCAACGGCTTGAGCTGGTATTTCGCCTCCTATAACCGCAACAAGAAATCGCTGACCCTGAATCTTTACCACGACGAGGGCAAAGACCTTCTCGCTCGCTTGATCCGCGAAAGCGATGTGGTGGTGGACAATTTCCGGCCGGGCGTGATGAGCAAGATGGGTTTTGATTACCCACGCTTGACCGAGCTCAAACCCGATATCGTCTATTGCGGAATCACAGGGTTCGGCAAATCGGGCCCCTACAAGGATCGACCGGCCTTCGATTTCATCGCTCAGGCCATGAGCGGCTTTATGAGCGTCAACGGTGAGGAAGGCGAGGAGCCGATGCGGGCCGGGGTGCCCATCAGTGATTTGGTCGCCGGTTTATATGCCGCCTTCGGCATTGTCGCTGCTCTTTTCCACCGCCAGCGGACGGGCAAGGGCCAGGAAGTACAAACGAGCCTCGTGGACGGCCTGATTAGCATGCTCAGCTATATGGCCGCAAACTATCTGGCCAGCGGGAAGCTTCCCGTGCGAACCGGAAACGATCATCCCCTGGTCGCCCCCTACGGAATTTTTCGCTGCCGCGACGGCGAGGTGGCCATCGCGCCGAGCAATGATCAGGTCTATGCCAAATTCCTGGCGGCCCTTGGACTCGAGGATCTCCACAATGACCCTCGATTTTCGAACAACGATCTTCGGATGACGAATCGCAAAGAGATCAAGGCGATCGTTCAGGAGGTGATCGCGCAGAGACCCAAAGCCTACTGGATCGAACACCTGAACAGGCACGGAGTCCCCTGCAGCACGGTCATGAATATGGCGGATGTCTTCAGCGATCCTCAGGTGTTGCATCAGGAGATGTTGCTCGAGGTCGATCATCCCGGCCATGGGACGGTCAAGATGCTGGGTTTTCCGGTGAAATTCGACCAGACGCCGTGCCGCGTTTCGCGACCGGCCCCGGATTTGGGACAGCATACCGAAGAGATCCTGACCGGTCTGGGGATCGATCCGAAAACGATCCGTGAGCTGCGCGAGCGGGGCATCGTCTAGACAGCGGATGGAACAAGGTGTAAAGGGGCATTTGCGGTTCTGCCCGAACGGTGGCATGGCGACCGGGAGGACCTGACCATGATTTCATGCCGCTCAAATGAGGTCAAAAAGGAAGTCCTGGGCCGATTCCCTGTTTCCCTCGAGGACCTGCGCTGGAGTGGCCACGGGCTTCTGCGGCCGGAATGCGTGCTGGCGACCGCCACGGGTGATCTCTACGCTTCCGATGCCCGCGGCGGCGTTTCCCACCTCCAGCCGGACAATTCGCATCTGATCTACCACGCCCGGCTTCCGGGAGACCGCCTCCTCCATCCGAACGGTATCGCCTTGAGACGCGACGGCTCCTTTCTCATCGCGCATCTCGGGGAAAACGATGGGGGGGTCTATGAACTCCACCGCGATGGAACCCTCAGGCCGTTTCTTTTGGAAGCGGACGGCGTCGAGCTGCCGCCCACCAATTTCGTCCATGAAGACCGCCACGGGCGGGTCTGGGCTACGGTCAGCACGAAAAGACGACCCCGGACGCTCGCTTTTCGAGCCGATGTCGCCGATGGGTTCATCGTTCTGAAAGACAAGGCGGGAAACCGGATTGTTGCCGACAACCTGGGTTTCACCAATGAGGCCGTCGTAAGTCCTGACGGCAATTGGCTTTATGTCAATGAAACGTTTGCCCGCCGATTGTCCCGCTTTCGCATCGGTCCGGATGGATCCCTGGGAAGAAGGGAGACCGTGACTCAATTCGGACCCGGCACCTTCCCCGATGGGTTGGCCTTTGATGCCGAAGAGGGCATATGGATTACCAGCATCGTCAGCAACCGGCTCATCCGTGTGGCTCGGGACGGCTCCACGCAGATTGTTCTTGAGGATTCCGATCCGGACCATGTCGCCTGGTGCGAGGAAGCTTACCTCAAAGGGGAACTGGGTCGAATCCATGTGGATCGTTGTGGAGGGCGCTTACTTAAAAACATTTCCAGTATCGCCTTCGGGGGAAGCGACCTGCGAACCGTCTACCTCGGCTGTCTCCAAGGAGACGCGATCGCCCATTTCCGATCCCCGATCGGAGGGCATCCACCCAGTCACTGGAACTACCCAAACTAGTTCCTAAATAGGGGACGTCCATTTACATATCATATCAATCTCATCTGCAGGCCGAAAAAGTGAGCAAATCCCTCACAGGAACGTGAACGCAAAAGCTGCTCTTTGTCGGCGGCGCGACGGAGAGCCGGAACAGAGCAATATTTCGGAGGGGGGCAAAGGTTATCAACCGCCTGCCGATTTGCTCTTGACGGCGGCAGTCCGGATGAGGTTCGCTATCACCTGTCTTTTTTGCTTGCCGAGGCTGCCTGATGTTTCCCCCAAAATCGACAAAACGATTCCGGAACATTTTCCGGCTCAACCCACCGACCGGAGTGACCAATCAACGGGGGCCGCCGGCGAGCGGTTGAAAACCGATCTTTATGCATATATCCAATGAATTTCAGCTTTGGCATGTCGCCCGGCGAAAAAAATGGAATCATCAATGACCAGAAATCATTCGATGATGAAAGTAAGAGGGGATGAATGAAAACCCAAAGATCCTTTATTTTCAGACGAATGGCCCTGATCTTTTCGGTGTGCTCTATTTTTGGATTTTCTTTTGATTCCGAGTCGAAAGCGCAGCCGATAGAACTCAAGTTGGGATTTGTCACGGCTGCAAGTGAGGGCGATCCGTATTTTATCACCTCGAAAAAATTCGGCGAGTTGGTTGAAGGCTATACCCAAGGAAAGTACAAAGTGAAGCTTTTCCCGAGCGGACAACTGGGAAATGAAAGCGAAATGATCAAGAATTTGACCATGGGGTCGATGGACTTCGGAGTGATCACCAATGCTCCAACCGGGGCCTTCGTGAAATCCTTCATGGTCTTTGATTTGCCCTTTATCTTTCCGAACGAACAAGTTGCGCACAAGGTTCTGGACGGCGAGGCGGGAAAGATGGTCCTGGCCAAACTGAATAAACTCCAGATTGTTGGCCTTGCAGTTTCGGAAGGTGGATTTCGGCACATGATCAACAATGTGCGCCCGATCAACACACCGGAAGATACAAAGGGGATCAAATTCAGAGTAATGACCACTCCCATTTACATTGCCTTATTTCAATCGTTGGGTTCCAATGCGGTTCCGCTGCCTTGGGGAGAAGTTTTTACCGCCATGCAACAGAAGGTGGTGGATGGACTGGAGATTCCGTTATCCGTAATCTTTGCCAACAAATTTTATGAGGTGGCTAAATACCTCTCCTTGACCAACCACACCTACTCTCCTTTGATTTTGATGTGCTCGGAGCAGCGCTGGAAGAAATTTTCTGCCGAAGAGAAAGAGATCTTCAAACGTTCGGCCTATGAGGCGGCTGTCTACCAGCGAAATGCGGCCAAGAACATTAACGAGGAAACCCTGAAAAAACTTAAAGAGGCTGGAATGGTGATTAATGAAATAGCTGATAAAAAGCCATTTCAGGATGCGGTAAGACCGATGTACAAGCAGTTCGAGGATGAGATCGGAAAAGATGTGTTCGAGGCTGTTATGAATGCGAGCGATGCCGCCTCAAAATGATGTTTTTTTCGGTCTCCCCTCATCACTGACATCGTCAGTGATGAGGGGCCTCGATCAGGCCTGTTGTCTTTTAAAATGTCATAGGATCTTTGATCATGTTGGATTCAATTGAATTTTATTTGAGAAAAATCATCTCCGCGATTGTTGCTCTTCTTGGAGGGGTGCTCGTCTTTCTCATCGGTACGGGAGTTTTCTTCCGCTATGCTGTCGGCCAAGCACTTTCCTGGCCGGAAGAAATCGCCGGGATCATCTTTGTTTGGTTTACGCTCTTGGGTGTTGTGTTGCTCACCCAAAGTGGGGAACACATTGAATTCACTTATTTCATTAAACGCCTTAACCGGCGGATGGCTAAAATTCTATTGCTTTTTACTCAAATTTTGGTGGCTTTCTTTTCTGTTTTGATGATTTTGTATGGCTACCGTTATGCCATGATGTTCCTTTCCGAGAGAACTCCCGCCGCCGGTATACCTATTCTCTGGCTCAATCTTTCTTTGCCCACAAGCGGGTTGGTGATCCTTTTTTATTCACAACTCAATATCTTTAAGCTCATCAAGGCACCGGAAAGGCAGCCAATCCAACAATGAGTGCGGCGCTGATCGCCATCATTCTGTTTTCACAGTTCATCCTCATGATCATTCTTGGTGTTCCCATCGGATTCTCCCTGGGGCTATCCGGATTCATCGGCCTTCTCCTTACCGATCAGAATCCCATGATGTTTGCTCAAACCTTCTTAAGCGGGATCATGAACTTCGCTTATCTGGCCATTCCTTTCTTTGTGCTCCTCGGAGTCGTCATGGAAAGAGCGCAAATTTCCCGCAGTCTCGTTGCCTTTGCCGATGAGCTGGTGGGTTATCTGACCGGTGGTCTGGCAATGGGAACGGTGATGGCCTGTGGCATTTTCGCGTCGATCTCCGGTTCCGGGCCCGCTACCGTCGCCGCCATTGGGACCGTTACCATTCCCGAAATGGTCTCCAAGGGATATTCCCTACGTTTTGCCGCCGCCGCCACCGCTGCAGGAGGAATCCTCGGGCCGATTATCCCCCCCAGTATCCCTTTCATTATTTACGGCGTCGTTGCCGAAGTGTCGATCGCCAAGCTTTTTTTGGGAGGCCTGGGCGCCGGCGCTCTACTTGCAAGTTTGATGATGGTCCTCAGCTTTATCAAGGCGAAAATCGAAAAGGTCCCGGTTTCCGAAGAAGGACCGTCGCTCAAAAGGATCCTTAAGGCGATCTGGAGAGCAAAACTGGCGCTCATCGCCCCCGGCGTTGTGCTGGGAGGAATTTATACGGGAGTTTTCACTCCTACGGAAGCCGGTGCCATCGGCAGCATCTATGTCATCATCGTCGGATTTCTTGTCACCCGGACCTTGACGCTCCAGGGCCTTTTCGAATGCTTGGAGAAGACGGCAAGAACCTCGGCCATGATCATGTTTGTCATCGGAGCCTCCTATCTTTTGGCCTGGCTGATGGCTTCTTTAAGCATTCCGGATGTCGGTGCCCAGCTCGTCATGGACATGTCACAGAACAAAATTGTTTTTCTCATCTTTGTTAATGTCTTATTTCTCGTTATCGGATCGTTGCTGGATACACCGGCGGCAATCGTAATTCTTGCCCCGATTCTTCACCCGATCGCCTTGAAACTCGGTATCCACCCGATCCATTTTGGAACGATCGTCGTGGTCAATTTCGTGATCGGCTATATCACTCCCCCTTTTGCCTACAATCTTTTTGTCGCCAAGAGCATAACGGGTATGACCATGGACGAGGTCACCGCGGCCGTGATCCCCTTCTTGGGGGTATCTCTTCTCGGACTCGTTCTTATCACCTACATTCCCGAAATATCTCTTTTCTTCCCCATTCTTTTTATGGGTCCGTAGAAGGAATTGTATCTGTATTCGCCCTATTCGGAGGGAAGCTTTGAAGATTGAAAAACTTCTGGAAGGCGCTTTTGATCTTCATGTTCATGCCGCCCCGGACGTAGTGCCCCGGGCCCAGACGCTGCCGGAGTTGGCCAGAGAGGCGGCTCGTTACGGCATGGCGGGGCTATTGATCAAAGATCACACGGCCCCCACGGTCGGGCGATGCTTTACCCTGAACGAGATGTCGCTCGGCTCGGTCCGTTTTTTCAGCGCACTGGCCCTCAACCCGCCGGTCGGAGGCCTCAACCCCTGTGCCGTGGAATCTGCGCTGCGCAAAGGTGCCAACGTCATCTTTTTTCCAACCTACGGCGCAGAAAATCACATTGCGATCTGGGGGGCCGGGAAACCCCCGACGGCTTTCCCGCTGCCTTCCCCCGATTATTCAGGACTTTCCATTCTGGATGAAAACGGAAAACTTCACGCAGACGGGGAAGCGATTTTACGCCTGATCGTCCGACATGACGCCGTCATGGCGACCGGTCACCTATCACCCAGGGAATCCCTTGTCCTCATTAAAAGCGCTGTCGATTACGGCATCCGGAGGATCCTCGTCACCCATGTCTCGGAGTCGGTGAATGCCATGAGCTTGGAGCAGCAGAAGGAGGCTGTCCAGCTGGGGGCTTTTATTGAGCATTGCTTCTTCGCGGTTACCGAAAATTGTCCGAAATCTGTTTCTCTCGATTGGATCGGTGAACAGATACGTCTTATCGGCGTAGAAAACGTCATTCTGACCTCCGATTTCGGGCAGGTATCCAATGGCCCTCCTGTGGAAGGATTCTGCTTTTATTTGGGAAAAATGAAGCGTCTTGGCTTCTCCGATGAAGAATTGAGAACCATGATTCGGGAGAACCCCCAAAAGCTTTTGAAAGATCATTAACCATTTCTTCGATATACCTTCGTGTCAACCGGGTGGTGCCCGGAATTGACCCCTATCCGGAGATCCGCCGGGCAAGCGCTTTCCGCGCCCGTCGTGTCACGAACACGGTCACCGCTGCGGTCGCAAGCAAACCCACCCCGTAAAGCGCCCACTCGGCCGGTGTGCGCTGCGCCCGCCCCGCCTCCAAATTCGCCAGGTCTCCGGCCAGAGAACCCAAATAGGTGTAAAGCAAAGTGCCCGGGACCATTCCCGTCAAGGAAGCAAGGAAATAGTCCCGCAGGCGAACCTGCGTCAGGCCGTAGGAATAATTGAGGAGGTTAAAGGGAAAAAGGGGGGAGAGGCGGGTCAAGAGAACGATCTTCCAGCCCTCGCGGCCCACGATCTCGTCCACGACGCGAAAGCGAGGGTCGGCGCCGATCTTCCTTGATACCCAGCCGCGCGCCAGGTAGCGGCCGGTCAGGAAGGCCCCCGCCGCCCCTAAAGATGCACCGGTCAGGACGGCAAGAAAGCCCGGGAGAAGCCCGAAGAGGGCGCCCGCCCCCAAGGTCAAAATCGAGCCCGGCAACATCAGGAGGCAAGCGACGATGTAGAGTCCGACGAAAAGCACGATCCCTGCCGGGCCTACACCCGCGATCCAGGCGAGGGCCGCCCGCAGGGCCCCCTGGACATCCAAGCTGAACAGGGCCCAGGTTCCCCCGGCGGCGACGGCAAGAAGGGCCGCTGCGCGGAAGACAAGAACTTTCTTCCCGGAGGCGCTCTTTTTCGGCGCTGCCGAAGAGTTCATCGATAAAAATCCTTCTTTTCCGCGTAGGGGTGTTCGGTCTCAGCGGCAGGCGCTCATCGCCTCGCGGGCTGCGCCTGAAAGAGCGGCGCCGGGGTTCATGATCACGCGCACGGGGATCTCCGCCATCAGATCCGCCATTCGCCCTTTCGCCCGAAACGCCCTGAGAAACGGATCTTCCCGCAGCAGAGCGACGATTCGGGGAGGAAGGCCGCCTCCGATAAATATGCCGCCGGTTGACAGGAAATCCAGGGCGAGGCTGCCGCAAACGCCCCCGAGGATAGAGACGAAGAGCTCGAGCGTGTCGCGGCAGAGGGGATCGTTTCGCTCCTCGTGCAGGGCGTTTTCCACGATCATCGCTACCGGGTCTGTCCCTGCCGCGATCTTCGCCGCGAGCCCCTCGGGGGCGCAGGTTTCGTTTTTCTCCTTCAGGTACTCGTAGATGTGGCGAATCGCCGTCCCCGAGCAAGCGCGCTCGCGGCTTACATGGCCGAAGCGCTCGCGCAGAAAAAGGAAGAATCCGGCCTGCTGCGGGTCCGCGGGAGCGAAATCCCCGTGGCCCGCCTCCGAGGGGAAGGCGCGATAGCCGGTTCCATCCCAGGTGAGAAAGGAAGCCCCCAGCCCGGTCCCCACGGCCACGACCGTGATCGTCCCGCCCGGCGTCGGCCGCCCGGCTTGCAGGCTCACGCGCTCGTCTTCTTTGAGGTGGGGGACGGCGGCGGCGAGGGCCTGGACGTCGTTCATGAGCAGCAGCCGATCGAAACCGAATTGCGCGCGCAGCCTTTCCGCATCCACGACCCAGGGGAGGTTGGTGAGAGCTGCCCGGCCCTCGCGCACCGGGCCGGCAACCCCGAAACAGGCGCACTCGATCCGCACCTTTCTCTTTTCGAGAAAGGCCCGCAGGAGAGACTCAAGGTCAGGGAAAGCCGCGCTCGCAAATTCGGCTTGGGCAACCGGAGCACCAAGATCGAGACCTCGCGCGAAAACCGCAAGCCGGCTCCGCGTTCCCCCGATGTCCCCCGCCAGCAAATAGGGGACGTCCATTTTTATATTATTATGCGCCGCCATGCCGTCATGCTGCCACAGGGGGAGGAAAAAAGCGACGGCGGGATCAGGCGCCAGCAATTCTCGCTGAAGAGCTTTTTGGCGAAAGGGGAGAGCATAGAGTAGCGCTGCGGGTACAGCAAGCCCGCGGGGTGGCTTTCAGCTTTAGGCCCGAGGGAGTCAAGCGGGCCGCGAAGGATGATCGGGGTGCGATTGTAAGGGTCTCTAATCTCAGCCGAGTGAGCGACAGGGCGCAGCAGGTGTTCGAGGCCGTTAAAGGGTTCCTCCCTATTTTAGGCCTTACAGTCCGATTGACCGCAGACCGGACAGCCGAACCGACTACCTTTGGGAAAATCGATCATCATGGTCATTCTTGCTGACTGGCCTCGGCGCCTGAAGCCCCAACGCCATCGGGAAAAGGTCGGTGTCTTTCATGGCCTGAAAGACTACAGCAGCCGACCCGGAAATTGGAAGACATCAACATTCCCAGAGGGCTCCGGTTCCTCACCAAGGCCTCGGCTTGGATTTCCTCCTTCAGGTAAAACCGGGCTTAGGCGGAAAGCGTGTCGGCCCGATCCTCGGAATCCCATACGATCGGCAGCAGGCCGTTTTGCAGCGCCTGGTCGAGATCGAAGCCCGCTCCGATCTCCTCCGGAAGAAAGGGGTGCATGGCGCGGTTGACGGCTCGCCCGGCGAGGAGATCGACGCCGGCGCGCCGAAGTTTTCGGGCGCTCGAACCGCACAGCGCAAAATGCAGCCGCTTTTCCTCCTGGAAGCGATGCACCTCGTTCAGCAGCTGCGGCAGGCGCTCGATTTCGTCCCCTCCCCCCGTTTGCCCCCTCCATGCCCGGACCTCTCCGGCAAAGAGTGCGGGGTTCGCCAGCAACTGCTGGTATTTCTGCTCCGAGAGCAACTCGATCACATGCGCGTCCGGAAAATGGGAGCGCAGCCAGGTGCTTTTCCCCGCGCCGCGGGGACCCATCAGGAAAAAACTTTCCATATCCGGGGATTCTTCGAGATGCCGTGCGGCGCGGCCGATCGGCTGTGGGATTCAATCTCTCGCCGCCTGGACGAGCCGGGTCGCCAGGAAAAAGAAGACGGCGAACATCAGGGCAAGAAGCGCCAGGGCGATCGGATCCGTCGTGCCGCCGAGCGCGGCGCGGCGGATGGCCCGGGAGGCATGGGTGATGGGCAGGGCGTAAAGCACCGCCTGCAGCCCTTGGGGGAGGCGCTCCAACGGAAAGAAGGTGTCGCCCAGGAAAGCCATCGGGGTGATAAAGAAGGTGTTCAAGAGCATCTGGGTCGAATGCTCCTTGACCCACATGGCGAGGGCCACCGCCAAGGCCGAAAAAACGAGACTGTTCAGCAGCACCGCCATCCAGAAAAAGGGGCCGAGCCCGAGGTGGACCCCGAAGAGCCGTCCGAGCGCCAGGATCACCACCGCCGCCATCAACCCGCGCGTCACCCCGGCCAGCGTCTCGCCGGCCACATAGGCCCAATCCCGGACCGGTGAGGCCTGAATCTCTTCGAACACCTTCCAGTAGAACCGCGCGATGTTGATCTCTCCGGCGATGGAAAAGGCCTGGGTCATCGAGCTCAGAGCCACCAGGCCGGGCAGCAGAAAACGCAGGTAGTCCTCGCCGTCGACCGTCATCCCTCCGCCCAGGGCCATGCCAAAAGCGACGAAATAGAGCAGCGGGGTGACGCCGGCCGCGGCGAGCGTCATCGGCAGACGGGTTTTCAGGATTTTCAGCTCACGCAGATAGACCGCCCAGATCTGGTGGCTCATGACGTCACCCGCTTGCCGGTCAGCCGCAAGAAGGCATCCTCCAGATTGACCGCCCGCAGTCGGAAGCCCCCCTCGCCGGCTTGGGCTGCGGCGATGGCGGCGCGGCGGTCGTTGAAATAGAGGGGTTCCATCCCCTTGCCGGCGGCGGGATCGACGGCCCAACGGCCGATCGCGGCGATAAAGCGAGCGGGGGTGTCGATCGCCGTCAGGCGGCCTTCGCACAAAAAAGCCACCCGGTCGGCGAGCTGTTCGGCCTCCTCGATGTAGTGGGTGGTCAGGAAGACGGTGGTCCCGCACTTCTGGATCTTCTTGATCAGGGCCCAGATTTGGCGGCGGATGGCCGGGTCGAGCCCGATCGAGGGCTCGTCCAGAAAGAGGATGCGCGGTTCGTGGACGAGCGCGCGGATGATCATGACCCGACGCTGCAGACCGCCCGAGAGCTCCTTGACCGGGCTTGCGGCACGATCCTCCAGCCCGGCGTAGGCGAGAAGCTCGGCGATCCGCTCCCGCCGCCGCGCCTTCGGCATGCCGAAAAAACGTCCGTGCAGGTCCAGATTGTCCCGGACGGTAAGATCGCGATCCAGGTTGAGGGTCTGCGGCACGAGCCCGACGCGTCGGACCGCCGCCGGGCCCTCCGCCAGAAGATCGCGGCCCTCCAGCAGCACCCGGCCGGAGGTGGGCCGGGTGAGGCGGGTGAGGATGCGGATGGTGGTCGTCTTGCCCGACCCGTTGGGGCCGAGGTAGGCGAAGAGTTCACCGGGCTCCACAGAGAATCCGACCGCATTCAACGCCAGGCGCTCGCCGAAGCGCTTGGTCAGGTTCTCGACCGCCAGCGCGCTCACGAAGCCGCCTTTCGCTCCGCGGGGGGAGTGAACGGTTCCACCCCTTCGAAGGGCTGGCGCCGGAGGCGGTGCGGCAGCGCCATTTCCGCGGCACGGTCGATATCGGCACGCTCCACCGCCGCGCGGCCTTCGAAGGCACAGAGGGTTTTGGCGGCCTTCAAGGTGACGATGTCGGCCCGATGCCCGTCCACCCCCGTCGCGAGGCTGAGCCGAGCGATGGCCAGCATCTCTTCACGGCCCGCCACGACGCGGGGATAGCGTTTCATGGCGCTGTGGATCCGCTCCGAGAGCCGAGCGGACTCCGCCGCGTAACGGCGGCAGAAGGCCTCCGGGTCGGCATCGAAGGCCGCCCGCCGCTCCATGACCTCGACCCGCAGCAGGGGGTCGTCGATGCCTTCCACCCGGACACAGAGCCCGAAGCGGTCGAGCAGCTGGGGCCTCAACTCGCCCTCCTCGGGGTTCATCGTGCCCACCAGGACAAAGCGCGCCGAATGGGTGAAAGAGACCCCCTCCCGCTCGACCGTATTGATCCCCATGGCGGCCGAGTCGAGCAGGATGTCCACGAGATGGTCGTCGAGCAGGTTGACCTCGTCCACATAGAGGATCCCGCGGTGGGCGGCCGCGAGCAGACCCGGCTCGAAGCGTTTCTCTCCCGTGCGCAGGGCATGCTCGATGTCGAGGGTGCCCACCACCCGGTCTTCTGTGGCTCCCAGCGGCAGTTCGACCACCGGCACCCGTTTCGTCGCCACCGTTGCGCCGCCCTGCCGCAGCGCCTCGCTGCAGGCACGGTTGGGGCAGCCCGCGCAGCAATCCACCTCTCCGCCGGGCGGCAGGTTGAAGGGGCAGCCGGAAACGATATCGATTTGAGGCAAAATATCAGCCAAGGCACGCACCGCCGTCGATTTGGCCGTGCCCTTTTCCCCGCGGATGAGCACCCCGGCGAGGGAGGGGTTGATGACGTTCAAAATCAGGGCGAGTTTCATCGCTTCCTGGCCGACGATGGCGCAAAAGGGGAACACGGGGTGACTATTCACGTTGGATCTCCTTGACCACCCGGATCAAGTCGTCCGCGCGGAGGCTGTCGATGCTGAAGAGTCGAGCGCCCAGCGCCCGGGCAAGCCTTCCGGCCAGACCGAGGCGCATGTAGCCGTTGGACTCGGTATCGACCACGACCCAGGTCATGCGGGAGTCGGCCCGAAGTCTGGCGGCGATGGAAAGCGCTTCCTCCACGGGCGAGGCATTCGGCTTCAGGGATACGTTGCCGCGGCCGTCGGTCAGGGTGATGATGATCGGCCGCAGCAGCGGATTTTTGTACAGGCGCCGCCGGGCCAGATCGTAGGCGCAGGCAAGGCCTGCGGCCAGCGGAGTGCGGCCGCCGGTAGGGAGATCCTTCAGCAGGCGGGCGGCCACGGCAACCGAGTTGGTGGGCGGCAGCAGAAGATCGGCCGTCTGCCGCCGGAAACCGACCAGGGCCACCCGATCCCGCATGCGGTAAGCGTCCAGCAGCAGGCTCATGACCGCCCCCTTGGCGGCGCTCATCCGCCGACGGGCACCCATCGAGCCGCTCGCGTCCACAAGGAAGATCACCTCGCTGCCGATTCTCCGCTCGCGGACCTTGCAGCGGATGTCGCTCTTCAAGATCCGCACGGCAGGTCCTGGACTCCCTCGCCGCAGCCGTTGAAAGGGGGCGGCGGCCCGCAACGTGGCATCGAGCGCCACGTCGCAGGGAAGCTCCCCGGGCCGGCTGCGGACATACCGTCCGGTTCGCTGGAGGGTGCGCGAGGCGGAGCGACGGCCGACGCCGCGCCGTGCCCTGCGATCGGCCGCCGGCGCGATCCGTTTGACCTTGAAGGTAGCTCCCACGGCGAAGATGCGTTCCTCGATTTGCGCCTCCCGGCTGGGCGAGGGGGATCCCCCCTCGGCGCGAGGCGGACGCTCCTCGACCCGCTCGGATCCGGGCTGCTCCGGCGGGGCCTCGGCCGATTCCGGCGCATGGCGTCCGGGAGGCTCGGCCGCCGCAGGCGCCTGCCGCCGGCGATGGATCAGCACCAGCTCCGCCGCCGTCTCGATGTCGGAGGCCGCGAGGCGATCGCGCCCGTTCCAGGCGGCCAGGGCCGCGGCCGCGCGTTCCAAAACCAGCTCCGCTCGATGCCCGGCGGAGAGCGCCGCCTGGCACAGGGCGGCAATGGCCAACCGATCGGCGGCGGATACCGTGACGGCGGGGAGACATTCTCGGGCGGCGGCAATCTGCTGCGCCAGCCTTCGCTCCTCCGTCTGCCAGGCGGCCGCAAAGCCGATGGGGTCGGCGTCGAAGGCCTCGCGGCGAGCCATCAGGGTCTGCCGCCGTTCGATGTCCGCCTCGCCCACGACGTCGACGCAGAGCCCGAAGCGGTCGAGCAGCTGGGGTCTCAGCGCCCCCTCTTCGGGGTTCATCGTGCCCACCAGCAGAAAATGGGCCGGGTGCTGAACGGAGATGCCCTCGCGTTCCACGCGGTTGACGCCCGAGGCGGCGGCATCGAGCACGATGTCGACCAGGTGGTCGTCCAGGAGGTTCACCTCATCGATGTAGAGAATGCCCCGATGGACCTTGGCCAGCAGCCCCGGCTGAAACAGCCGTCTGCCGGTTTGCAGGATCCTTTCGAAATCGATGCCGCCCGCGACTTGGTCCTCGGTGGCGTTGAGCGGCAGGGTCAGAAC
>CAZQUP010000050.1:0-21815 GCA_964596545.1 uncultured Desulfatibacillum sp.
AGGGTCTCGACGCCCCGACCTGGTCGTGCGTTTTGGCTACGGCCCCGAGATGCCGCAATCCCTCCGTCGACCCTTGACCGATGTGCTCTCCGTTGCGGGATAGCATGTTCAGTCGCCTCAGCCGGGGCGCTTCCAGCCCGGGATCCTCGAATCCACAACCGTCCACGGGGGTTGCATGAATGAGGATTGAGGGTTTCCGGCATGCCGGGGACCCCAGGTTTTTGGAGAGTTCATGGGATCTCCACGGTTTTCGCTTAATGGCCGGAGCAGCTATTTCACGGCGTCCGGCAGTTCGAGGAGGAACCGCCATGCCGGGACCACTTCGATGGTTCCGCCGCCGGCATCGATCCGCTCATTTTCCTTCCGGGTCGCAACGGTTCCAGCTTTCAGACCCAGCTCACGCATCGCCTCACTCAAGGCCGTGGTTTCCCGTTTCCGTGTATGCGGTTCCACCAGGGACTCACATACCTGGACCAGCATCTTGGGCCGGCCGCGCCTCGAAACGATGAAATCGACCTCCCGGCCGTATCCCGAACAACCCGCCCATCGACGTTCCTTCCCCGCCGCCGATAGATAACCCGAGGAGCGGGCTTTCCCAGCCACACGGCGCGAATGTCACGGCCACAAGGGCAAGGAACCGAGAGGACCCCGGTGGAAACACGAAGCAACTCGACACCCGACAACCCGGCATCCGGATCGGGCGCTGAGCCGACGCGGCTTTCAGCGCACGGTCTGGTGCTCGTCCCGCTTGCCGCCGCGGCAGCCTTGGACCCGTCCGTGTTCAGCAAGGTCAACGCCTCCGAAGCGATTGGTGAAGAACCGTGTCAACTCCCGGCGCGGAAACAGGCATCGCTCGGGCAGGCGCAGCAACTGGCGTACCGGCTCAACAAGATTTCGCCGAGCGGTGGGATTCATGAACTTGCGGGGGCTCGATTTCAGAGAGAAGATGGCCAGAGCGGAGGGCGCCCTCCCTCAGCATAACCAAACATAACGTGATTGACCTGCTCGACGGGCAGCAACCCGGTGGCGATCACAAGGCGATCCAGGGCGCGAGCCTGATCGACGCCAAGAAGAAGCACCACATCGGCCCCCTCCGGAACAAACAGCAGCTTGTCAAGGCGCTGGAAAAGACGGCCGGTTGAGGAAAAGACGGAAAAGGCCAAGAAGGAAATTGGTTCCGAAAGCTGAACGTTACGGCGCACCGCCACCCCGAGCGAACGCCGCGAGCGAATCGTTCGGCCGGCAGCGCCCTTTAGCGAGCACGCCAGATGATCCTTCTTGTCGTTTTCAGCATGCTCAAGGTTTCGGGTGTGCGGCGAAGAAGTCCCAGAGGATCCGTGTCGCCGAGATGGTCCTCGTCGGTTGATCTCCGCCGCGCCGAGCAGGGCCACTGCTTCCAGGCCAGGCATGTCCACCCCCGACGACAGTATAAAGTTCCACGGCGCTTCCCTGAGCACATCCTCGATAAGCGAGATGGTGGATGTCTGCGAATTCCCGAATTGTGGAGATGGATGGGCAGCGGTTAAAATCCAGCCAGAATCGGACGGAGTCCTTCACCGAGGAATAATCCACACCGGTTTTGGATTGACTTCCAACCCCTCCGTCATAGGGCAGATGATGGTCCGCCGTGCCGTGAAAATGGATGACCGAGACGGGCTGTTTCGGTTCGCAGCGGGAAAGATTCTGTGTGCCCGCCACCGGGCCGATGGCGGCAATCAGATCGGAGGCCTCACAGGCGAGCCGGTAAGAGAGGATCCCGCCGTTGGATATGCCCGTGGCGTAAATACGCTGGGTATCGACGGCGGCGATCCTTTGCAAATCGGCGATGACGGCGCGCACGAAACCGACATCGTCCACGTTTTCTTTCTGGGCGTAGCCACAGCACCTTCCCCCGTTCCAGGTGAGAAGCTTGTCGCGCATTCGCCCCGTTCCGTTGGGATAGGCGACCAAAAATCCGGCCTGGTCGGCCAGGATGTTGAAGCCGGTTTGGCGGGCGACCTGTTCCGCGTTTCCACCACCACCGTGAAAGACCAGCACGACCGCGGTGGGCCGAGTCGGATCGTGGCCGGGAGGTTTATGGAGGATGTAACTGCGCTCGAAGCCATCGTGATGCAATTTTCGGATGGAATTGCCCGGAGGCGGAGCAGGCGGCACAGGGTTGCTCACGGCATCGCGTGCGCAAGCGGTCAGCCCGAGAGCGATGAGACAAATTACAAGATGTCTTTTCATCACTTCCGATTTCCTATTGTGTAGGAGAAATCCCAGAATGAGGACCGCAAACGCACGTACCGCGCACCCACGGCAAGGCCGAGCGGGTGAATCAAACGCCGAGGGATCTCGGCCGGGAGAAGGCCCGTCGCGATTCGCCGTTCCATCGGATGATAAGGCTGCACCGTGGTCGACTTCTCCGACTCGGTGCAGCCTCATGGCGAAGTCGGTGGCGGAACACCGGTAAGGGTTGCACTTCGCTTCGGCGGCGGTTTCAGTCGCCGGCGGGGGCACGCGGGTTGACCGTCACGCTTTCGTTCCAGGTGCGGGTGCCGCCTTGCGGGTCGGTGAGCGTGACCTCACGGGTGACGGTTCCGCCCTCGCGGAGGCGCTGGATGCTGCGCTGCCGGGATTGCCCGTCCGGGTTCGTGGCCGACTGCTCCTTGATCACCCCGTTGTCCGTGCGGGTCACGTTGGATTCGAAGGCACCGCTTTTGCCGCCGCTTGTGGAATAAACGCCGGTCACGCCGCGGCCCTGTTCGGTCTTGCGAACGGTGCTGTCGACGGTCCGGGTTCCCCCTTCGGGGCCGGTGGTGATGGAGTGTACCGCGCGGGAACCGTCCGGATTGCGGGTGATCGTCTTTTCGACCTCGCTCGTTTTTCCGTTTGCGCCGGTGCGGGTGCCCTCGACCGTGTAGGTGCCCGGTCCGGTTTGGGTGACGGTGCCCTGGCGCGAGCCGGTCTTTCCGTCGGCCCGGGTCGTGGTCGCGGAATAGCTGCCGGTAACGCTCTGCCGGTCCCAGTTTTTCTCGGCGAGGCGGCTGCCCTGGCCGCGCTCGTTTTGCCAGTGGGTCGTTCGCTCGGCGTGTCCCGGGCTGCGATTTATCTGCTGCTGCCAAGTGCCGCTCGTCCTGTGCCCCTGGTAGCCGCCGGAGCGGGACTTCTGGCCGGCGAGCGCATCGAGGCTGACAAGAAACGAAATCAGGAATGCGGCGGTCGTGAAGGCGATGATGCGACGGCTGAACATACAAAACCTCCTTGGGCGTGCGAGCCTCTCGCTGGGTTTCCGCCCGCGCTTTGGTTTCGCGGGTCTCGACGGGTTAAACCCGCCGGGTTCAAAAAAGTTTCGCGCCTATTTTTTCAGCGGGGTTGAAGCGGGAGGGATCGGCTCCCTCAGCGTCCGGAGGTTCGACCAAAATCCCCTTAGGCCTGCAGCGGCCCAAGAGAGTTTCGAGGGAGGGCGATCCTCGTTTACCGGGCCCGGCGATCGCGGTGCTCGAAAAACCTCTCCCGCAGCTCTTGGCGACGCTCGGGGGGCAGGCTCTGCCAGCGTTGGAGGCGCTCACGAAGCTGCTGTTTCTGCTCGGGGCTCATCTGCCGGTAGCGCTGGAAGCGCTCGCGGAGGCGCTCCTTCTCTTCGTCGCTGAGATTCTGCCAGCGGCGGAACCGCTCGCGTAAGGCGCTCTTCTCCTCGGCACTGAGCGACTGGTAGCGCTGCCAGTTGGAGAGGATCCGCTCGCGCTCATCGGGCGGGAGCCGCTTGAAGCGCTCGTAGCGCTGCCGCAGTTCCTTCTGCGTTTCGGGGTCGAGCTGCTGCCAGCGCTCCAGGCGCTCCTGGAACCGGGTTTTCTCCTCGGGGGAGAGTTGCTGCCGGCGCTCGGCGGCGCTCGGGGCGGGCGATCCCTGCGCCAGGAGAAGAAAGTCAGGCTCCGGTGGCCGAAGATCGGCCGCCGGCAACGGAGCGGCGGCCAGCACGAACGCCGCCGCGGCCGCCCATCGGATCAACGCTGCGGGGCGGCCTGCAGGGTGGTTGCGGGAGCGTGGATCAGCCGTCATGCTTCTTCTTTCTCCTCGGGAACCCAGAGAGGGATCCTATCGAGGCCCTCTTCCAGGAGCTCCAGCGCCTCGAGCATCTCCCACAGCTCGACGATCTCCGTCTCCTCGGGCGGAACCTCCGTCGTCTGGGCTCCGATGCCGGCGGAAAGCCACGCCAGCAGAAGCCCGGCTCTCCAAAGCGCCTGGAACATGCCTTCTGCTCCGTTACGAGGTCTCGATTCCGTCGAGCGCCTGGATGACCTCCAGGTCGGGCAGGAATTCCAGCACGTGGATCAGCTCCAGATTCTCCGCCAGCTCGAGCGATTCGATCAGCTCCATGTCCAACCCGTTCCAGGAGACCGCGTCGTGGCGCTCCTGATCGACGATTTTCAGCTGCACCTGCACCACGCCGATTCCAATGACGACGACAAGACACGCGGCGGTCAGGGCGGGCAGAAGGTGCCGGCGGAAGGAAAAGCCCCGGAAGGCCTCAACCCAGGGTGCGTCCCCGGACCTGCGCTCCGCCAGGCGGCCGTAGAAGCGGCTGAGGTAAGAGGGGCTTGGCTCGATTTCGTCCAGCTCCCCCAGCATCTCCCATGTTTTCGAGAGGATCTCGGCTTCGCGCCGGCAATCGGCGCAGTCGCCGAGGTGCGCGGCGACCTGCTCCCGTCCGGCCTCGTCCAGGGCATCGTCGAGATACAGGCTCAGCAGATTGCGGATATCCTTGCACTTCATGGTTCCCCTCTGCCGGTTTCAACACGCCAGGCCTGGAAAAGTTTCGGGCCCGAAATCTTCATTTTTCCACCCAGGGCGTAAGTTTCCTGCGCAGGTGCTCCTTGGCCCGATGAAGAAGAGACTTGACCGCCTTCTCGGAGGTTCCCAAGATGGCGGCGATTTCCCCATAGGAGAGCTCTTCGTAGCGCCGCAGAATCACGGCCAGTCGCTGGTTTTCGGGCAACGCGTCGATGGCCGCGCGCACGGCCGCGATCCGCTCCCTCCGGATCAGCTCCTCCTCGACCGGCGGGGAAGGGTCGGATGGAGCCGCCGGGGCGCGTCCGGCCGGCGTCGACTCCATCGCCTCCAGGGAAGACTCGTCGTGTGCTCGGCGCCGCAATTCGTTCAGGGCGAGGTGCTTGGCGATCGTAAAGAGCCAGGTGCGGAAGAGCGCGCGCGGCTCGTAGCCGGCCGCGCTGCGGTAGACCTTGATGAAGATCTCGTGGGTGAGCTCCTCGGCGATGTCGCGTCGGCCTACGAAGCGGTAGACGAAGTTCAGAACCCGGCGGAAATGGCGCCGCAGGAGCTCTTCGAAGGCATCCTCCTCGCCGCGCTTGAAGGCGAGCATCAGCCGCACATCCGGGTCGAAGGCGGCATTCCTGCGGGGTGGAGTCTCTATCGTCATGGCTATCGAAACCGACTGTCGTCCACGGCGCCATTTTACATGACACTCTGACGCCATCGCGGGGCTCGCGGTTTACAGGAAGATGAGAATTCGGGGGTTGATCCTCGGATGAGAATCGACCAAAAACGTTTTCCCTCCGGTTTCGGGGTGGAAAAGGGGGGTCGAACCCGAATCGGGAAACCACCCCGATTCGATCCGGCCGCCGACCGAGGGCGCCGCGGAAGAAGACCCGATGAACGATGCCGTCGTCGTCGAGGGCTTGAGCAAGCGTTTTGGAAAAGTCCAAGCGGTCTCCGGGCTGACGTTTTCCGTTCGGCAGGGGGAGCTGTTCGGTTTTCTCGGCCCAACGGCGCCGGCAAGACCACGACCATCAACATGCTGACGGGACTGGCACGGCCGGATGCGGGGGCCATCCGTCTGGGAGGCATCGACTGCACGGATCGACCGTAGGCGGCGCTGCATCGGATCGAGGTTGCCCCGGGCGAGAGCAATCTGTATCCGGAGCTGACCGGCTTTGAAAATTTCTGTTTCTGCGCGGCGCTCTAGTGCTGGGCAAGGCCGAACGTCGAGCTTGAGCCCGTGAGCTTTTGGATCAATTCGGCCTCGCCCCGGCCGCGAACCGCAAGTTCGGCGGATACTCCAAGGGGATGAAGCGAAAGCTGACCATCGCCGCAGGCATCATTCATAGGCCGGAGATCCTGTTCCTCGACGAGCCCACGAGCGGGATCGATGTGAGGAGTGCGCGGCAACTGCACCAGCGGATCGCCGACCTCCATCGGGCCGAGACGACGATCTTTTTGACCACCCACTCCATCGAAGAGGCGGAGCGGCTCTGCGGCCGCATCGCCTTCATCCTCCCCGGTCGGCGCGTGCGCACCGAGACGGTCGACTACCTGCTCCGTTCGGCCCAAGAGAAACAGTGGATGCGGATCCCCTGTCTGCACTTGTCCGATGATCTGATCGCAAGTCTGCCGGCGTCTTTTCCTGCTCTTGAATTCATGCGCCTCGGACGGGAGAGGGTGCAGGTAGAGGCCGGAGGCCCCGTTCCTGTGGCTCCTTTGGTTCGCTTTCTGGAAGATCGGGGGACGGAAGTTTTGGAAGCCAGAAAGGTGCGTCCCTCCCTTGAAGACGTCTTCGTCCAGATCACGGGCATAGAGGTGGACGGCATGCAAAAAGAGAAAGAACGGTCAGGAGGTGGTTCATGAAACGCTGGATCGCCTTCTGGAGTATTCGTGCGTAGGATATGCGCCTCTATTACTCAAGCCGCCGAACAGGGGATGTTTTTCGTCAAATCCGGGGGAAGTCTTGAAAGCATCCGGGCGCTGCTTCCCGGGGTGGCGGCCGTCGCCGTTTTGTTCGGCACCCCCTCGGTGCTGGCGGTGACGGTGACCTTCGAAAAAAAGAACCGCTCGTTCGAACGGATCCTGACGGCGCTCCTTCCTTTGGAACTGCTCATGTTCGCCAAGACCGCCGGGGCCATTCTCTTCGGGGCGGCAAACGCGTTCCTGCTCTCGGGCTGTTCATCGCGGTGGCGGTCAGCTACCCTCCGGAAAACCTCTGGACCAAGGAGGAATGCTCATGAGCCGCTCGATGGAAGGTGCAGTTCCGGTACAAGGGGCCTGTCGGGTTCTTCTTTTCTTCACCCTTCTTCTCTCCCCCGCGGGCGCGGTGGCTCAGCTGCGACGGCTCGGCGCAGGAGGCTGCGTTTCTCATTTCGGATGCGGATTCGGTGGAGCAGCGCGCCCTCTTTGTGGTCTTCGACAGCGTCAACCGGCGCTTCCCGGTCGTCTGGGAGGACAACCGCAGCGGTCTGTCTTTCGATGTTTACGCCCGGTTGCTCGATTCCCTGGGGATGCCGCTTGGCGTCGCCATCGTCGTCTCCAGCGCGGTTCGGTCCCAGCGCAAGCCCAAGGTCGCTTTCGACACCGCGAACGGGGCTTATCTCGCCGTCTGGCGGGACGATCGCGGTACAAACGACTTGGATCTCTACGGCCAGCGGATCGCCGCCGGCGGGGCGATTTTCGGATCGAATTTGCCCCTCGTCCAAGCCAGCGGCAACCAGGCAAACCCCGCGGTCGTCTTTGATGCCGCAGAGGAACGGTTCCTCGTGGTCTGGGAGAACAGCCGCCGCGGCGAAAGCGACCTTTACGCCCGTTACCTCAAGGCCGACGGCACGCTGGCCGGCTCCGATTTCCTTGTCGCCAACGCCGGAGACGATCAAATCGTCCCCTGCGCCGCTTACCACCCCCGACAGGCTAATGTCTTGGTCGCCTTTCAAACCAGAAGGCTCGAGGCAGACGTCCAACTTTCGGTCATTCAGACGGCGCTTGTTGGTCCGGCCTGTGAAGAGGGGGGTAACGGGGATGGCGCCAGCGATCCGGGAGGCCAAGGATCAAGCGGCGGCGGAGGCGGGGGATGCTTCATCACCGCCGCCGGCTCGCAAAACGTTGCGCCCCGGTCCGGGGGGATGCCCTGAGCCGCGGCGAAAGCGCACCTTAGGGGGCGTAAAGAAAGAGGATCGCCCCCTTCCTCCGTGCCGCACGGAACGTCGAACCTTTGGAGGCAGGCGTGTGAGGAGAGATCGGAGAGGGAAATCGATCGGGCCCATGTCAGCGCGGCTGGCGGGGTGGACCAGGCGCCCTTGAACGCGAGCCGGATCGGGGCGACGGCCTTCGCCCTGTTCACCAAGAACCAGCGGCAGTGGCGGGCGAGGGAGCTTGGCGAAGAGGAGATTCAAAAGTTCAAAGAAAACTGCCGGCAGGCGGGCTTTGCTCTGCGGCAGATCCTCGCTCATGCCAGCTGCCTCATCAACCTCGGGCATTGTTTTTAGGTCAGGACGGTTTGGGCGGTTGAGTTTTGTTGGAGGATCCGATCACGAGTGAGGACCGAAGATGCGTACTTCGTTTCTGTCGCTGTTGTTTTTCGGGTTGTGGATTTTTCTTTCCTGTTCATCAAATTCCGGTTTCACGGACTCCTCGGATGCTGGCGAGCCGATGGAACCCGTGGCGGGGGAATGGATTCAGCACGCCCATGACGCCCAGCGCACCGGCTACACCCCCCATACGGTGCCGCCGCCGTGGCGTCTGAAGTGGATCTATTTCAATGAGCGCGTGCCGGAAGGAGACCCCGGACTGCCGCGCAACGTCCAGCCTGTGACGGAGGATGGCCGGGTATACCTGGCGCTGGGGCGTTGGGGCGTGATCGCCCTGAAGGAGGAGGACGGTTCCACGGTATGGGAAAACGGCACCCTGGAAGGCTCTGCCGCGGGCACGCCGGCCTTCGATGCTGCTACCGGGTCGCTTTTCGTAACCACGACGGCCGGCCGACTCTATCAACTGCACGCCCGCACCGGAGAAATCCTGCAAAGCTTTGCATCTCCCGCACCGGATCAACGGAGCGCCCACATCGACGGAGCGTCCGATGCCTTGACCGGCGCTTTGGAGCGTGCCGGATTCTCGTTTGCACCCTTGCTCTTCGAAAACCGGGTCGTCGTTTCGGCCCGGGAAGAAGTGATCGCTCTCTCCACCCAGGATTTTTCCGTTCAATGGACCTATGCGGCCGGATCGGAAGTCCAGACCCCCGCCGCCTTGTCGGCATCCGCCGGAGCGGTCGTCATGGCCACCCGCGATCTGCATGTGCATGCCATCGATGCCGTCAACGGCACCCGCCGCTGGCGCGTGAAACCATACGCGGTGGAGCGTCCCTCCACAGATACGGATTACCTGTTTTCCTGGCCGGTCATCGCCGAACAGCATGGACTGGTGCTCATGCGCATCCGCCATGCCTGGCAGCTAAGCAACCGGCAATGGCCGGTTTCGCTCGCCGAAATGCGCTCCCTGCTGGCGGAGCGCCCCGAACTCGAGGCTTTGGCCGCATTGCGTCTGGGAAAAAAACCGGTCGTATGTCTCAAATGCCGGCCGTTTCCTCGCTGCCGGAGAATTCCGAACGGCAAATCGGTTGGGCGGACGCCCGTCCGCATGTAGGCCGGATGGTGATCACGAGCGGACGTGTGGCCAAAGTCATTCGCAACGGGAAGCATGTGTACTGGGCTTTCCGGACGCCTCACCGGGGTTACCTCATGGCCGTCCTGTCCCCGCAGATGGACGCCGCGCTGAACGTGCATCCCGGAACGCTCGTGCATCTGCGTGGTCCCCTGTCTTGGTACCAGAACGACCCCGTGATGGATTTGCAGGATCCGAGAGCTTCTTTTCGTGTCGAGGGAGGTGCGGATCATGCGAAATGAACGCCCGGTTGCCCTTTGCTTCGTTCTGGTGGCCTCGTTCATGCTGATCTTTTCTTGCGCAGGCGGAAGTCAAGACAAGACCGCAGCAAACAACGACACCAACACCCATACCTATCTTCCTGCCGGCAGCACTCCCCGGCTGTACGTGCCCCGCTATGAATTTTCCTCCGATCCCCGCTGGCAGCGCACCACTCCCTTCTGGTTCGGCACGCTGGGCTCCTCCGGTGTTTCGGTGGAATGCCGTGTCGCCTGGACTTCCGTGGGATTTGTGCTGCGGGTGGTATCCCTGGATCGCCACATTTACGACGAGGCCGGTGCGGACGACGATTGGTCCCGATGGGATGCCGTGACGCTGCTCGTCGACACTCAGCCGGATTCCACCGCTCCCGACAGCACCTCGCGCCGTCTCGTGGTCCAGGCACGTCGCCACGGCACGGAACGCAATCGATGGTACGTAGGGCAAGGCGGCGCCTGGGTTCCGGCCGAGATCCCCTTTTCGCCGCTGTCCACCGCGCAGGCTGACTCCGTGGGTCTGGAGAAAGGTTACCGGGGGGAAGGTCGCGATGACAGTCGCGGTTGGCATGTGGTCATGTCTCTGGGATGGGAGGCGCTCGGGATCGCCCTGCCGGCTTCCTCGCCCGTCACCTTGCGCGTGGGTCTCATCGTGCATGACCGCGACGATCTGGAGGGTCTCCGGGTCCAGGAGGCGCGCTGGCCAACAGATGCCCTGTCGGAAGACGACCCACAGAGTTGGGGCCTTTTGGAGCTGATCCCTCTGAGCTTTGCCGATTGGGACGCCAGCGGCGCTTCCTCATCGAAATCAGGCGCGGCCTATGCGATCGGCCAGGAACCCGAACCCTTCATACCGGGAACGGAGCGAACCTTGACCCTCCGTACGGGCGTCGGGGACGTCAGCGTCCAAAATGCATCCGTCGGCGCCTCGGCCATCCTGTGCTCGGGGGATGATGACTACAACTTCGGCGATGGTCCGGACTCCTTCGGCGGGGAGACCCGCCGAGAGTATTTTCATGTCCAGAACCAGGCCGATTACGCCGACTGGCCCTGCTTTGCCCGCGCCTACGTCCGCTTTCCGCTGAATCTTCCGTCCGATGCTCTCGTGGTGTCCGCCCGGCTGGTGCTGCACCACAAGCAGCCTACCGGCGGTGGTGACGAGGGGGATCGGTCCTTGATTCATGCCTTTTGGACATCCCCCCTGCTGCGGGACGGCGCCACACCCTGGACCACCAGGAACCTTACCTGGAACAGTGCCCCGCTGCCGCTGGAAAACCTGTCGGGGGCTTGGGGAAACCGCACGGGCGTCATGGAAACCGGTTGGGACAATCTTCCGGAGTGGTCCTGGGAGGTGACCCGTGCCGTCCGTTTCGCCCGGAGGGAGGGGACCATTTCTTTTGCCCTGTTCTCCTCCGACGACGAGTACCATACCGGCAAGGAGTTTGTGCGCTCCGAGGACTTCCCGGATTGGGGGAACCCGTCTTTCCGGCCGACCCTGGAAATCGTGCTGGCCGACCCGGCGGCCCGGTAGAACGGTCTTGCCGGAAATTTCAATCCTTTTCTGGCGGCGCGCAAGATCGCGGGGATTCCCTAAGAGGACTCGATTCGCTATATTTTTCCGCTTGTGGGAGCGATGATCGCTGCGCTGATCCTGATCGTCGTTTTCCCGTCGCCGCTCACAGCGATTCCAAACGGACTCATGCGCTCGAGGTATCCTGCGGCGACTGGCAAAGGCCTTGGGAGGTTTTGGGAGAAAGTTCAGAGGATCCCCACGCGTGCCGGAGGACCGCATGCGAAACATCCTGCCGTTTTTCGTTTTCATCGCCGCTTGGCTGTCTTCGTCCCCAGTGGCCGCCGAGGAGTGCTGGACAGCGACTCTTCAGGTGGCAGTCGAGGAGAGCTCGCAGCGCGAGGGGAGAAAGAAAAGTGAGGTATCCCGCGAAAGCTTTCGGGTGCAGGGGGAGGGCGAGGTCCGTTTTCTTGCGGGAGGGGGAAAGACCGGGATCGTATACAAAAGTCTTCATGGCAGCTGGGAGGGGGCGATGTTTCGGGAAACCTCCTGCGTCGTCCATGAGGGGAAAATCAGCGGGCTGTTGACCGAGGGGGTGACCCGCAACGAGAAGATCCACACCGCCTTTTGGTCCATGCGCATGGAGGGTCAGGCCACGGTGAAGGCCGTGAAGGGCTGCCGGCAGGAGACCCTCCCCGGCGTTTCGGGAACGGAAGAGCGCGCCGACCCACGGTTCCACGATATCGTCCACCCTAACCTGGGCAAACTGGTTTCCCTTTGCAAGAAAGTCCGTGCTTTCCCGATGCTCGGGGAATGCCGCACGACGGTCGATGAGATTTCCGGGCATTTGACCCTGACGGAGACTTCACCGGCGACGGGTGAGCCGGCGGGGCTGAATTGGGGAAGTCAGGATTATCGTTACAGGACACGCTACAGCTGGTCGGCGCGGCGGGTTCCTTGCGCCTGCACGGCCACCGTGATTCACGTCGTCGGAGAGGCCAAGCTGAACGGACGTCCGCTCGAAAAAGGAGTCGAGTTCAACCTGAGCGGGGCGACGATCGAGGCGGTCGGCAGGAGCCAGGCTGTGATCGAAACCCCCGATCACGTGCAGATCCGCGTCAAACCCCGCACGAAGATCGATCTCTCCGACCTATGTCGGGAGATCGAAGTGGATCGGGATCAAAGTCCCCGATTGATCCGAAACCTCTCCGGCGCTTTGTATTTGATCCTAAAAAAAATCGTCGGTGAGGACAACCGCGGGCGGTTGGGGATCAGTGCCAGAGGCGGCGGTATTCGGGGGGGCCTGAACCGGGAAAAAACGCTGCTCGCGGCGGTCGGATTGCAGCCGGGAATGGTCCCGGCGCCCGTCTTTCAGGCGGAGGCGGAAACCGCCGAGGAGCGGTCCGATGTCGACGAGGCCGCCGCACGCCAGGCCCCGGCGGCCGTCTTTTGCCGCTACCGCCCCGAGGAAGGAGATCTCTTGTTCGAGGTGTTGCGGGGGACCCTTACGGTACGCGAGTCCGCCGGCGGCATGTTTCTCCTGCGGGAAGGCGAGGTCTTTCGCCGGCGCTGGTCTCCAGAGATCGACCCGGCGAGGATGCCGACGATCGAAGCCTGGCTCCAACCCTAGGGGACGTCCATTCATATATTATTATTTATCTTCTCTGTTCCACCTTCTATGAGATGGGGCGACAGCCGATAGGAGTCCCATGGAGATTTCTCCGTTGGAAGCTTTTTCAGCCGTCGGGATCTTGGCTGTTTTCTTTGCGGTTATTGTGCTGCTCTTCATCGCGGTACGCAGAAAAAGCTTGGAACCTCAAGCCTTCGAGAAGAGGCTACAGGATCTCGAAGAGCGTCAAGAGCGCACCGGGCGCATGTTGCGCGAGGAGTTGGGCCGAAATCGGGAGGAATCCGCAACCGCCCAGCAGCGGCTCAGGCAGGAGATCGCTTTCGCGATTCGCAAGTTCGGAGAGGGGCTCCAGCAGCAGCTCGAGCGGCTGACCACCGGTCTCGGGGAGCGCCAGGATCTGCTTCGCGGCGTCGTCGAAGAGCGGCTTGCGCGAATCCTCAAGGAGGCGGCCGAGGGGCTCGATCGACTGCAGGGAGCGCTTACGGGAGCAAGCGGTCGGATGCGCGAGGAGACGGCGCTGGCCCTCAAGTCCTTCAACGATTCGGTTCTTCAGGCGGTGATGGCGATGAGTGAGCTTCAAAAAACGGAGTTCGCGGCCTTCGCGGCGCAGCTGGGGCGGCTTTCCGAATCGAATGCGCAACGGATGGAATTCTTGAGGCAGGCGGTCGAAGAAAAGCTCGGCCGGATCCAGGAAGAAAACCGCGTGCGATTGGAAGAGATGCGTCGCACCGTGGAGGAGAAACTCGAGGGTACGCTCGAGAAGCGGCTCGGGGAGTCCTTTCGGCAGGTGAGCGAGCGTTTGGAGCAGGTGCACCGCGGGCTGGGCGAGATGCAGATGCTTGCGGCTGGCGTGGGTGATTTGAAACGCATGCTCGCCAACGTGAAGGCTCGCGGGACCTGGGGCGAGGTCCAGCTCGAGGCCCTGCTTTCCGAGGTGCTCACGGCGGAGCAGTTCGCCGCAAACGTGATGACAAAGGAGGAAGGCGAGCGGGTGGAGTTCGCGATCCGCCTTCCGGGGCGCGGGGAGGAGGATGGGACGGTTCTCCTGCCGATCGATGCGAAGTTCCCGCTCGAGGATTATCTCCGCTTGACCGAGGCTCAGGAACGTGCGGATGCCTCCGCTGCGGAGGAGGCATCACGCGGTCTGGAGATACGCATCCGGCACTGTGCGGCGGATATCGCCCGCAAGTACCTGAACCCGCCGCGGACGACCGATTTTGCGATCCTGTTTCTGCCGACCGAAGGCCTGTTTGCCGAGGTGATGCGCCGCCCCGGCCTTGCCGAGGCGGTCCAGCGGGAGAGCCGGGTCGTGATCGCCGGGCCCACGACGCTGTGGTCGATTCTGACAAGTTTGCAGATGGGCTTCCGTACGCTTGCGATCCAGAAGCGTTCAAGCGAAGTTTGGAATCTGCTCGCCGCGGTGAAGACCGAGTGGGGGCGCTATGGGGAGATCCTGCAACGAGTGCAGAAGAAGCTGCAGGAAGCCTCGAGCACGATCGAAAGGGTCGAGCGGCGAAGCCGGGTGATCGGGCGCAGGCTGCGGGAGGTCGAGGAGCTTCCTGCAGAAGAGGCGCGAAATCGGCTGGGGCTTGAGGCTGCCGATGAAAAGGCCTCGGCCGACCTCAACCAATACCCCCAATAGGGGATGGGGACGTCCATTTTTATATCATTATAAAGAGAGTTAAGTGATATATAAATGGACGTCCCCTTAAACGTCCCCTTAAATATGAAATGAACCGCGAGCGCACCTTTTACGACGAGCGGCCCGACTTCAGCCGGCCGCGCCTATCCATCCAGGACTCCTTCCGACTCCGCGCAGCGGAGAGGCTCGCCTTCCTTTACGGGGAACGGGCCGCGGCGATTTGGCTGCCCGAGCTTGAGCGGGTCATTCAGGTGCATCACGCTTGCAAGTCCCCCGCGATGCTGGCCAAGGAACTGGCTTACGATCCGCGGCGCCGTTTCCACCAGGAGCATATCCTGCTCATCACCTACGGCGACATGGTGCGGGGAGCGGGGCCCACGCCGCTTGCGGTCCTCCGACGTTTCGTCGAGCGCTACGCCGGGGATGCAATCAACACCATCCACCTGCTCCCCTTTTTCCCTTACTCCTCGGACCGCGGCTTCGCCGTGATCGACGACCGACGGGTGGACGAGCGGCTGGGCTCTTGGGAGGACATCTGCGCCGCCAAGCGGCGCTACGACCTCATGTTCGATGCGGTCCTGAACCATGGCTCTTCGCGAAGCGAGCTCTTCCAGGAGTTTCTGAACGGAAACCCGCACTTCAGAGATTTTTTTATCGCCTTCCGCTCGCCCGAGGAGCTCACCCCCGAGCAGCGGCGAAAGATCTTCCGCCCGCGGACGACGGACATTCTCACACGGTTCGAGACCATCGAAGGCCCCCGCTGGGTGTGGACCACCTTTTCACCTGACCAGGTGGACTTCAATTTCCGCAACCCGGCCGTCCTGCTGCGGATTATCGAAAGCCTCCTTTTTTACATCCGCAAAGGCGCCGATCTCCTGCGACTCGATGCGGTCACTTATCTCTGGGCCGAACCCGGGACGGAAAGCGTGCACCTGCCGCAGACCCATGAAATCGTGAAACTGCTGCGCGACGTGGTCGATCTGGCGGCTTCGGGAGTGGCGCTCGTGACCGAAACCAACGTGCCCCACGCCCAGAACGTCGCCTACTTCGGAAACGGCCGCGACGAGGCCCACCTGGTCTACAACTTCGCCCTGCCGCCGCTTGTGCTGCAGACCTTCTTCACCGAGGATGCCGGGGCCTTGTCCCGTTGGGCGATGACGATGGATCCGCCTTCGGAGGAGACGGCCTTCCTGAACATCCTCGACACCCATGACGGGATCGGATTGCAGGGGGTGCGCGGGATTCTCGCGGCCGAAGAGATTGAAGCCATCGTCGAACAGGCGCGTCGGCGAGGAGCTCTCGTTTCGTACAAGTCCACGGAGGAGGGCGGAAGCGAGCCATACGAGATCAACAGCACCTGGTGGAGCGCACTTAACCCTGGGGGGGAAGGGGAGGAGATCGGCAGGCAGATCGAGCGCTACCTCGCCTCCCGTACGGTGGCATTGGTGTTGCGGGGGGTGCCCGGAATTTACATCCACGGGGCTCTGGGCACCGCCAACGACTACGGGGCCGCCAAGGCCTCGGGGGTCTATCGCGACCTCAACCGCGGCATGATCGAAGAGGAGCTTGTCGCAGCCGAGCTCCGGGACCGAGGCTCGAAGCTCTCGCTTCTCTTTCGCGGCTGGCGAGAGCTCCTGCTCGTGCGCCGCCGGGAGCGCGCCTTTCATCCCCGCGGGCCGCAGCGGGTGCTCATGATCTCGCCGAAGGTGTTCGCCCTGCTGCGCACCTCGCCGGAAGGCGATGAATTGGTGCTGACGCTCACGGGGGTGAGCCCGGAGGAGACCCGGATTCGCATCTCGCTTGCGGAGGCGGGCTTCCGGGGTGAAGTATTCCGAGATCTTCTGAGCGGGCGAATCTTCCCGGCCGCGGGCGGCACCTTGTCGCTCACCCTTTCCCCCTACAGCCGTCTTTGGCTAAAATAGGATATATAGGATATATAGGGGACGTCCATTCGTATATCATCATATAGCTGCAAAGTGATATAAGAATGGACGTCCCCTATACTATAGGGTGGAAAGTGATATAAGAATGGACGTCCCCTATAGGGTGGAGTTGAAGTAGCGGGGGTCGCCGGTTACTTCAGGGCCGAGCCAGGGGGGGCGGGGGAACTCCTCGTCGGGGTGGGAGAGCTCGATCTCGGCCAGGACGAGACCCGCGTGGCGGCCGTGGAATTCGTCGATTTCCCAGCGAAAGCCCCCGAAGGGGAGCACATGGCGGGTCTTCTCCAACACCGCCCCTTCGCAAAGTCCAAGGAGCGCCTCGGCTTCGAGGGCGGGAATCTCGTATTCGAACTCGGAGCGGACCGCCCCTTGATTGAACCCTTTGATCGCCAGGAAAGCCCGCCCCCCGGCAATGCGCACGCGCACGGTGCGTTCGGGGTCCCGATTGAGATACCCCTGGCGTATCTGCAGCCCGCCGCCGTCGCGGCGCCAGCCGTCCCCCACCACCAGGAACTTGCGCTCGATTTCGATTCCCATTTTGGAAACGGCCCTTCCTCTCCGCAAGCCTCCGGCCGGATGGGCGTGCGGTGTTTCGGCGCTCAACCCCCTGCGGAGTATTCCGGCCGCCCGGGATCAGGCTTTTCTCAAGCCGCCGATTGCGGGGGCCGGGTTTTCTTTCCGAGAAGCATGTAGGTCACCTGGGCGACGGCGACGAGGGTTCCCCCCTCATCGAAGAGCTCGACCGCCACCGGGCAGAGGGTGCGGCCGAACTTGATCACATGCGCCCGGGCCGTGACGTCGGTCAAACAGGGGGCGAGAAAGCGGATGTTCATATCCGTCGTCGTGAGCCGGGTGTCGGCGCCGGTGCGGGTGAGAATCGCAAAACAGGCGACGCTGTCGGCCACGGTCATGAGCAGTCCCCCATGAAAGGATTCGTAGATCCCATCCCAGGCCCGCCTGCGCGGCACGCGGGCTTCGCAACAGCCGTCGGCGAAATGGAGGATCTCCATGTGAAGGGTATCCACGATGGGAATCCGCCGGATTCTCTCCAGGAGCTCATCCGCGGGGACCTTCGCCGAGGGCGCCTGGCGGCATTTCGCTTCCATAAAAACGTTCTGTCTCCCCCTTGGATTCCGGTGGCGCCTTGGCGGGCAGCCCCCTCGTCGACCCTGACCGGTGAGGTAAAGGCCCTCTGAGGGGGATGTCAAGCCTTTTCCTGAAACCCCAGTTTCAAGTCCGTATTGAACAACCGCTTTCGATCTTCCGCACCCCGCCGGTTTTTGATCTCTCCTTTTAGGGATCTTCTTTCGTTTCGAGCGGTCCGCATATTGCAAGGGTATCGAGCACCTCCTCCTTGACAGGTCGGTTCTTGCAGGGTAGGAAGCAGCGTCCTGCGGCGATATCGACGCCCTGCACTGCCGGGGGGGCGGCGCGCGCAGCGTGAGCAAGAACACCAGCCCGCGGGAGGCAGATCCGGCTCTTTCAGCGGCCGAAGCATCATACCAAGGAGGGCGGGGCGCAGGAGGCAAGCGCCCGGTCGGTTCGAGACGAGAGGTTCGACCCGTGGTTTCACGACGAAACGCATCGCCTGACGAACACGCTTCAATCTCCACAAATCGACAGACCGGCGGTGGCCTTGCCGTTCTCGTGGCGGCGGCCGCTCTTTTCCTTTTGCTCCCTCTCTGCCCTGTCGCGTATTCCAGCCCCGGGTCCCCGGGGAAAACCCCTGCGGAAGGGAAATCCTCCACCACCGTACAGCAGGAGAAATCGGCCGGCGCGACGAAAACGGTCCAGGCCGTTCCGGCTGCTCGCAAGCCGGCGGCCGGTAAAAACGAAACCGGAAACCACACGGCCGCTAAAAAGAGAAAGCCGCAACCCGCGCCCGTCGTTTCTTCGAAAACCAAAGCCAAGGCCGAGGCGATCGCTTCGGAGATTTCCCCCGCGTTGCCCACGAGCCTCGAGCAGGAAATCGGAAAGTTCTTCGGCCTGCGCTACCGGCTGGGCGGCGAGGGGCGCGAGGGTTTCGATTGCTCGGGGCTGGTCAAGCGGATCTACGAGGACGCCTTCGGCATCCGCATCCCGCGGAGCTCGATCGAGCTGAGCCGTTTCAGTCAGCTGCAACCGGTTTCCCCCGAGGATCTCCAGCCCGGGGATCTCGTTTTCTTCGGGCCGAACCGCAAGCGTGTGAACCACGTCGGCCTCTACCTCGCCGGCGGTCGTTTCCTGCATGCCGCCCGCTCTGAGGGGGTGACCATCTCCAGCCTCGATGACCGGTATTGGAAGTCCCGCTTCATGTTTTCGCGCCGGTTGAGTGGACTGAAAATCGAGGAGGAGGGGGAAGACTCCGACACGCTCGTCTTCGAGCGCGAGTTGAGAAAAGACGCCCTCATCGCCGGTCTGGGAAGAGAGGAGTTCGACGCGAGATTTCTCGATGCCGGCATCGAAATCAACGATATGCTTGAGCTCCTCGTGAGCGGATTTTTCCTGAGCGCGCTTGACCCTGCCGCCGGCATCCCGCCCGAAATGGACGCCGCTTCCGGTGCGAAGGGCGGGGGAGATCCGAAGTCGGGGGATGCCGGTTTCCGCATCGGGGCCGCCCTCTCCCCCTTCGAGTGGATCAAGCTTATCCCTTCCATTTTCCAGTCGGAGAGCGACCGGGACGAGCGAAGCGAGAGACAGCAGCGGGTGGGGCTCGAGACGTGGATGATCCTTCCCGAATCGCGCGTCGCGGTCTTTCTTGCCGCCCACGCCCGCAATCAGGAGGATCTGCTACAGCGGCCGCTCGAAGTCAACCCGGCACTGCAGACCGCGGATGTCTCCCTCGGACTGCACTACCAGTTCTCGGATGCGCTGCGTTTCTCCCTCTGGGGATCCCACGCCTATCGGCCCGAGCCCGAGGCCGCGGCCGCCGACGCCGGACGCCGTGGCTCCACGAGCCTTGACCAGTTCTCCTTCCAGTTCCGGCTGCAGTTCTGAACCCCACCGGCTGCAGGCTTGCCGCTGCGGGGAGCTCGGGCAATCCGGCGCGGCCCCCGCCGCGCGGCACCTCTCCGGAGGAGATTCTCTCTAGCTTCTCCCCGAGCGGGCTTCGATCGCGGGGCGTTCGCCCGGGCTCTCGGACAACCCCGGGGTCCGTCAGATGCGGAGCCGGGTGTCTCCGACGATGAAGGGGGTCGAGCGCAGGCCGATGCTTCCCTTGCGCACCCAGAGACGGAACATGGGCAGGGTCGCTCCTTCCAGGTCCACCAGGCTCGGCAGCTCTTCCACGTAGGCGATGTCTTTTTTCTCGAACTCGTAGTAGACGGTGTTTGCGCTGTAGGGATCGACCATCACGATGACCCGCTCGGCGTCGAAGGGGTGCTTGCGCGGCGTGCCGGAGAAGGCCACGCAATCGAGCCTGAGGCGCTGAGGGTCCCGCGGCCGATGCCAAGTCTGAACGGGAAAGAAATCAGCGGATGCGGAAGAGGGTTTCTCAAGCATCGTCGGCTCCTCCAAGGCCCCGGCGCCGAAAGGCCGGGACGGGGTTGATCCGAAACGGAAAAAACAAACCGGTCTCAGATCTGGTCCTGAATCCGGCGGAGAAAACCAGACAGGCGCTCTCTGCCGCGCAGGCGAAACGTTTGCGCGGCCTATCCCACCACCTGCGACTGGTCGTCCGCATCGGCGGCCGAGGGCTGACCGCGACCGTGCTGGCGGAGATGGAGGAAGCGCTGCTCGCCCACGAGCTGGTCAAGGTGCGCCTCCGGGACCAGCCCGATCGTCGGGAGCGCCGACGGCTGCTCCTCGAGCTCGCCGAGAGAACCGCAAGCCATCTTGCCGGCGCGGTCGGCCTCACGGCCGTCTTCTTCCGCCCCCACCCCGACCCCGAACGCCGCCGCATCGACCCTACGGCCGGGCGGCGCCTTCCACGGGATTCGAAACGAGGATCCTGAGCCGTAACCCCGGGCGGATCGGCTTTTTGGGGTCGAGCCGGTTCCAAGAGGCGATCTCGGCGATCGAAACCCCGTGGCGCTCCGCGATCGCCGTCAAAGTGTCCCCTTCCAAAACCGTATAGAACACCTCGCGCCGTTCGGGCAGGTTGGCCACCGCCTCGGCGAGGCGTCGCGCGAAACCGGCGGCCCCTTCCGTCGGAATCCGCAGCCGCTGCGGGCCCGCCGGCAGCTCGAAGCCGCGAATCTCCGGGTTCAAATCCTTTACGGCTTTCACGTCCGTGCGAGCCGCCCGAGCGACGGCAAGCAGCGGGACGGAACGGCGCAGTTCGAATTCGATCACCGCCGCGCGCTCGGGGGGATAGAGGTCTTCGGCCTCGAGACGGAAGCCGAAACGTGCAGGGTTCTCAAGGATGATTTTCGCCGCGAGGATCCGGAAGACGTAACGCTGCGTCTCCAGCGGCAGGTAGAGCCGGTAAAAATCCTGGGTCTCCTGGCGCGTGATTTCGCTCTGCAGCCCGTTTTCCCCCATGTTGTAGGCTGCGGCGGCAAGCGTCCAGGAGCCGAAGAGCTCCTTCAACTGCTGCAGATAGGCGAGCGCCGCCTCGGTCGAACGTGTGAGGTTGCGGCGCTCATCCCGCTGGCGGTCGACCTGCAGACCGTAGCGCTTGCCGGTCGGCTCGATGAACTGCCAGAACCCCATGGCCCCTTTCGGCGAGCCGGCATGAGGGCGCAGCGCACTTTCCACGATCGGGATGTATTTCAGATCCGCAGGCAACCCGAAGGAGGCGATCGTCTCCTCGATCGGGGCGAGGTGGCGGGGCCCGCGCTTGATCCAGAGGATCACCTGGTGGGGCTCGGCGAGCATGGAGAGGAGCTCGCGCTCGAGGCGCTCGCGGGCCTCGGGGTCATGAAGCGGTGCGGGCTCGCCGCAAAAGTCGACCGGGCCGCGGAACCGAGCGGCCCGAACCAACGCCGAAAAATCGAGCCCCAGAGACTCTTCGTCCGCCTGGAGGGAGGCCGCCGCAGGCAGTGCGGCCCACAGCGCGGCTGCGGCCGCCAGGAAAAGCCGGGCGAGACGGTGTTTCATGTGCAGGTCCATCCGTCGTCAGGCGCGCAGGGCGGCGAACAGGGTCCAGCCGCCCACGACGATGAAAAAAATCCCGGCGGCGACCTTGATCACCGCCGGTGAGACGAAGCGGCTTATTCCGGCGCCGAGCAGGACGGCGATGAGCGTGCTCAGGACTAGGGCGCCCGCCGCGCCGAGAAAGACCGAGAGCCGGGTGTTTTCGCAGTCGGCCGAGAAGCAGAAGGTGGCGAGCTGGGTCTTGTCGCCGAGCTCGGCGAGGAAGACGAAACCGAAGGTGGTGAGCAGAATCTTGATGTCCATCGTGGTCCTCGATTCGCGGCTGTCAGGGGTCGCCCCCCCCCCCCCCCCCCCCCCCCCCCCCCCCCCCCCGCACCCCCCGGCGGGGGGGGGGCGCCCC
>CAZQUP010000051.1:0-407 GCA_964596545.1 uncultured Desulfatibacillum sp.
CCGCTCGTTTTCGCCTCGCGCTCCATGAGTTCGATCACCTCGCGGACGAAGGCGATCACATCCAGCGTGTCGAGCTTCGATTCCGTACGCCGCGCGAAGCGCAGAAGATTCTGGGTGATCCGCTTGCAGCGCCGCACCTGGATGTCGATCTGGTTCAGCGAATCCTCGAATTGGTCGCGGAACTCCCCTTCCGGAAGCGGGTGGCGTGCGGCGCAGTCGAGCAGGAGCTGGCGTTCGGTCAAGAGGATCGCCAGCGGGTTGTTGATTTCGTGGGCCACCCCGGCGGAGAGCTCTCCGATCGCGGCGAGTTTTCCCGCCTGCAGCAGCCGCTCGTTGAGCCGTTCCGCCTCGAGGTCGCGGCGGCGGATGAGGCCAAGCCGGCTCAGATAGCGCTGCAGCACCGGCAG
>CAZQUP010000051.1:417-20016 GCA_964596545.1 uncultured Desulfatibacillum sp.
ACGCCGACGGTCACAAGGACGATGGTCGCCGCGCTGGCGAGAAGAAAGATGAGCGTCCAGCGGTTGGCATGGTTCACGTCGGCGAAGGCCTCGTCGTACTCCTGCTGCACGACAAGCAGCCAGCGGGGGTTGTGCAGCCAGGCTTCGCAGGCGATCTGACGCGGCAGCGGCCGCCCCTCCGGCCCCGGCAGCTCCTCGATCGTCCGCAGCCGGGTGTCCGTATGGGGCTCGCCCACGGGGTAGGGAGACTTGTCCATGATCGCCGCACGGCCGCGCGGACTCGTCTGGTAGAGCCCCGCCGTGTTCAGCAGATAGACCATGCCGGTTCGGCCGATGCGCACGTTTTCGACGAGCGCGCGGAAGGCTTCGGTATGGATGGTCGCCCGCAGAATCCAGACCTTCTCGCCGTTGGTCTGTGTGACGGCGATGATGAAGTGGGGCTCGCGGCGGAATCCCATGAACATGTCGCTCACGTAGACGCCGCGCTCCATCACCTGGCGGAACCAGTGCTCGCGCGAGTAGTTTCGATTCCAGAGGTCATAGGGGCCGACGTAGGCGCGGTGAAAGCCGTCGTCGCCGATGATGCCGAGGTCGGTGAGGGTTTTCTCCTTCTGATTGAAGAGGTCGAAGACCCGCGCGAGGGCCCCCGGCCGGGTCAGCCCGGCGAGGTCGTGGGTGCGGGCGACGAGCTGGAGTTGGGTGGTCTGTTCGTGGAGAAACCGTTCGATCCACCGGCGGTGGTCCTCCACCTGGGATTGGAAAAAGTCGAGCATGCGCTCGCGGGCAAAGCGGCTGTAATGCCAGTTGATCGCCCAGCCGACGGCGAGCAGCGGCACCAGGGAGGACAGCAGGGTCAACCACACGATGCGGCGGAAAAGCCGTGAGGTGGAAGCCCGACGTTCGGCGGAAAATTCCGGCAGGGCCGACGGGGCTTTGTCGGCGAACGGAAGCTCGGAGGAGTTTGTCGCCATCGGGTCTCCAGCTCAAACCGGCCGCTTCCGCGGGCCGGAAAGGGTCGTCGCTTCCTCTGCGGGGCTCGTGGTTTAATCAATCAAGAAGCGTGCCACCTTGCGCAAGGTGTGCAAGAGGTTCTTTAAGGCCCCCAAACGGAAGCGTTTCGCGCTTCGGTTCCGGAGGCGGGTTCCTTCTTGGAGGACTCGGGAGGGGGCCGGTGTCCTCCAAGAGGAGACATTGCCGCCCGCAGCCTCAGCGCAAGATGCTCCATCGTTCGCGGTGGACTTCGATGGCCTTCCTGAGGGCGGGCAGCGTGGGGGGTTTTGCGGCCGCTCGTTCGAGCGCCTCGAGATTCCCCGCGTTCGGCCGGCAAAGCGCCTGGAGCAGCCGCAGGCCGCAGGCGCGGATTCCCTCCGCGCTGTAGCCCCCTTCCAGAATAAAGGCGATGCGTCCCCCGCAGAGTTCGGCCGCGAGGTCTGCCAGCAGACCGGTCATCCCACCGTAGCCTTCGGCGGATACGCGCATGCCGGCCAGGCGGTCCCGGGACCAAAGATCGAAGCCGACGGGGACCAGAATCATCTCCGGCCGGTAGGCCCGGGCGATGGGGCGCACGAGATGATGAAGCACGGCGAGATAGTCCTCATCCCCGCAACCGGCGGGAAGGGGGACGTTGACCGTGAAGCCTTCGCCGCGGCCGCGGCCCGTTTCGCCGAGCTTCCCCGTCCCCGGAAAGCCCGGGAACTGGTGAAGCGAAATGAACAGCACCTCGTCGGTTTCGTAGAACGCCCGCTGGATGCCGTTTCCGTGGTGCGCGTCCAAGTCCACCATCAACAGCCGTCGGACTCCGTGGCGGCGCTGCAGGTAACAAGCACCCAGAGCGGCGTTGTTGAAAAGGCAAAAGCCCATCGCCCGGTCGGCCTCGGCGTGGTGTCCCGGCGGCCGGACGGCGGCGAAGCCGCGCTGCAGTCGTCCGCTCCAGATCTCCTCGAGCAGGACGAACACGGCGCCGACGGCCAGGCATGCGGTTTCCCACGAGTCCGATCCGGCCTGCGTGTCGAGGTCGAAAGAGGTGAGGGGGCGTCCGGACGTGCCGGCGACGCGCGCGATGTGCTCCGGCGTGTGCACCCAGGCGAGTTCCTCGGAGGTCGCCTGCCGCGCGGGAACGAAGACGAGCTTGCCGGCGAGCGAGGGATCTTCGATCGCCTCCCGGATGGCGTCGAACCGGGCCGCGCTTTCCAGGTGAAAGACGCCCTCGAGATGCCGCCGGAAGCGCGGGTCCAGGCAGACGCCCACGGCGGGCCGATCCTCCGGCAGGAAGCGTCGGCGGACTTCGGGGTTCTGCTGGGCGATCGCGAGCAACTCGTCGAATCCGGAAAGGCTTCGCCCGCTGCGCAGCAGCCGACGCGTGGCCGTGGTGGCGATTTGCGGGTAACGCCGCACACCGAGCGCCCGGCGGATGAGCTCCCGATCCCCCTCGGGGCATGCCTCGGCCGTTCCGCGAAAGATGCGAGGCCGGCGGCGAAGCTGGCGGGAAATGTGGTCGACGATTTCCTGAACGAGCCGCGGCGGAGCATCGGGCAGGTTTTCGAGCAGGGGCAAAACCGCGGCGAGCAGTTCCGGGCCGGGGGAAGAGAGCCGGTACCGATGGGGGGGACGGAAAGAAAACCCCAACCGATCGTAAAAGCCGCGGGCGCCGATCTCGGAATCGAGAACGAGGTGCCGGACGCGGGGGAGGAAGCGTTTCCAGAAGAGATAGGTTCCGGCCACGAGAAATCGCCCGACGCCGCGAGGAGGGGGCGGGGAATCCTCGTGGGTCCGGCCGCGCACGGTGGCGATCTGCGTGATCTCGAGGAGGCGCTGGAACCACTGGCTCCGCAAGGTGAGGCAAAGCAGTCCGAGGATGCGACCCTCGGAGATCGCGGCGAAGGTCCGATCCTCGCGGCCGTGGAGCAAGGCGTCGAGCAGGCTGCGGACATCGAAAAACTCGAGGTTGATGTCGGCGACCTGGAGCAGGGCTTCGCGGCAGAACGGAAACCGGGCGAACAAGAGTTCCCGGCCGCTTTCGAGTTCACCATGGAATAGCACTCCCTCCGCCGCGGCATCCCGGGGAATCCCCCCCGCGGGGGAGCCCTCCGCGAGCGCCTGAAGCCGTCGGAGCGCCTCCTCTCGGTCCGCCGCGCGGCTGCGGGCGAGCGCCAGCTCGTAGTCGACGAGCGTTGCAAGGCCCGCCAGGCGCACCTCCCGCGCCGCCTGCAAGAAATCGAGCCGGCTGCGGGCGAGCGCCAGCTCCCGTTTGCGACGCAGTTCGCCGTAGCGGATGAGCAGACCGCGTTCGAGCGCGGCCGTTCCCTCTTTGACGAAAAGGAACTTGCGCACGACTACGGGGCGGCCGTCGAAGCGGAAACAGAGGTCGGGAAACACGGCGGCGGAGGTCTCGCCGTCGGCCGTCTCGATGCGGCCGACGGCGAGCAGCTCGTCGAGCACGCGGCCGATGTCGGGAGCCTGCCGGGCGATGGCCTCAATCGCCTGCTTGATCTGCTCGCGTGCGATCACGGCACCCCCCGGCTCAGGGGCGACCCGGAGGACGAAAGGGGAGCTCGACCGTGAACGCCGCCCCCCCGGCGGGCGCGTTTTCGGCGCGGAGGCGACCGCCCATCCGTTCCACGATCGCGCGGCTGATGCTCAGGCCCAGGCCGAGCCCCTCGGGACGCGCCGGGGCGAAGGGCGCGAAGATCGTCTCGAGACGCTCCGGGGGGATGCCCGGACCCGCGTCGCGGATCGTCAGGCGCAGGCGGCCCTCCTCCACGGCGGTTTCGACCGCGATTTCCCCGCCGACGGGGCTGGCGGCGGCGGCGTTTTCGATCAGGTTCTGCAACACCTGGCGCAGATCGTCCGGGTCGCCCAGGATCCGGGCCTCGGGCTCGCGGGGAGGACGGCGCACGCGGATCCGTTTGAAGAACAGTTCGCGTCGCAAAAGCTGCAGCAGGTCCGTCAGAAGCTCGTTGACGCTGAATTCCAGGCAGACCGGCCCCCCGGACGGGCGGGCGAGCTCGAGGCCGCGGCGCAGCAAGTTCCCGCTGCGATGCACCTCGGCTTCGATCTGCTCGAGCGTTCCGTCGACCTCTTCGGGGTCGGGCTCCTGAGGTCCACGGCCGCTCCACAGGGTGCGCAGCCACTGGCAGGCGCTCGAGATGTTGGCCAGACTGTCGGTCATCTCCTCGAGCGCTCCCTCGGCGAGGCGGCCGACCGACGCCCGCCGATGCGCGTGCTGCACCTGGCGGAACAGGAAACGGTTCTCGCGCCGTTTCGCCTCGAGGCGCTGGAGGAGGCGGTTTGCGGTCCAAAGCACGACAAAGACGGAAAACGCCCCGCCCAGGAGCACGAAGGCGAGCGCGGCCTGCCGGAGGCCTTGGAGGCTTGCGGTGGGGTTTTGGAAGTCGGCGGTGCCCAAAATCCAGGCCGCCAGGAGAACCAGGGGAAGAAGGGCGGCGGCGAGCAGCCAGGCGACCGTGGTGCGCCACAGGTGCCGGAAATAGGGAAAATCGCCGGAAACCCGGCGCGCGCGATTCATCGGCTTTCTCCTGGATCGGTACCCTTTCGGTTTACGGGCCGAGATGACGCAGGACGTCGCTCAAACGCACGATCCCGATCACCCGCCCGCCCTGCAGGACCGGCATGCAGCGCACCCGGTCGGCCAGCATGCGGCGGGCGGCGGCCTCCAGATCCAGCTCGGGGTCGATCGCCGTGGGATGCTCCTCGCGCAGGACCGCGGCACACGGCACGGGCGGCAGCCACTCCGGGTGGGCCACGAGGTCCGCCCAGCCGAGGCCGGGGTCGGCGCGGTGCCGCCGGGCGGCCGCCAACAGATCGCTGCGCGAGATGACCCCGCGGAAACGATCCCCGACGTCGAGCACATAGAGCTCGTCTCGGGCGCTCATGCCGGGCTGCCCGACAAACGCTTCGAGCGCCCGCGAAAGAGGATCCTCGGGTTCGATGCGGATGAAGGCCGGCAGGGCGATCTCCTTGACCAGACGCCGCGGCCAAAGGACCGGCCGGCGGCGGATGGCCTCGAGACGGACGGCGTCTTCGATTTTGGCCGTGAGGTCCTCGATGTCGCAGGGCTTCATCAGGTAATCGAGGGCTCCTTCACGCATGGCTTCGATGCCCTTCTGCACGGTCGCATCCCCGGTCAGCATGAGGACCTCGGTCTCGGGAGCCCGCTGCTTGATCGCCCGCAGGACCTCGATTCCGTCCATGCCCGGCATGCGAACATCGAGGAGAACGACATCGAAGCCCCCCCTTTGCTCGAGGAGCTCGAGCGCGGAAGGGCCGTCGAGCGCGGAGGCGACCTCAAAGCCGCGGCTGCCCAGCAGGCGCTCGAGGTTGGCGACGAAACGCTCCTCGTCGTCGACGAGGAGCACACGGATCGGTCGCTCCATGAAGGCTTCCTGGCGAAGGGCTCCCCTTCGCGGCGAGGCTCTGGATCAACCTTGCGCCCGACCGGAGGGACTTCTACCACGATCGATCCGTCAGGCGCAAATTCGACGCCTCGGCGGTGCGAAACCGGCCGCGCGCGGAATCAGCTGAGGTAGAAACTCAGCGCCGCGGCCAGGCTCGCGAGCAGAAGCGAATTCGCAAGCTTTCCCTTGCGCCGGGGGTGAAAATGCGCCTCGGTGCGCCGGTGCCCCCGCGGGCAGGTGTAGATCCAGCCTCGGCCGTCGGGACCGCGCCGGCGGACGGCCGGCTGCCCGCAGGGACCTTGCTCCTCGGTCTCCTCGCTGCAGGTCAGGCGTCTGCCGGTCAAATGGGCGAAGAGGTTGGCGACCCAGTTCCAGCCGAGCAGAACGAGAAAGACGGCGACCAGGAAGACCTGAAAGGAAGAGACCGTAAATCCCAGCCCGGCCAACGCCCGGCCGATGTTCGCCGGCGCGAGCGGGCCTTCCACCCGTCCGAAGAAGCCCATCTCGTAAAGAGCGAAACAGAGGGCCATGACGACGAGGTTGAGCCCGAAGGCCGCCATGCGGCGTTCGGCGTAGCTTCGTTGCGGCTGCGGAAGCATGCGATCGTCTCCTTATCCGGTTGGGCCTGCCGGGAAGGAGGGGCCCCGTTTCCGGGGCCCCTCGCGCTGCAGGGAGGGGGGCAGGCGGTGAGGGGTGGTCCCTCCCTGCAGGAACGATCAGGAGATGCCGAGCGCCTTCTTGATGTCCGGCCAGGCTTTGTAGGTGCTGTAGAAGGCGAGGATCAGGCTGTAGGCCGGGACCACAACCTGCCAGATGCGCTCCGGGAAGACGCGTGTCGCCCAGGGGGCGACCACCGCGGAGAGAATGGTCGCGATCATCATCGAGGGCAGCAACAGGTAGTCGATCACCACCCCGCCGGAGAGCATCGCCAGCCAGACGAGGATCGAGAAGGTGCTGACCGTGCCCTCGCTGATCGCGGTCACGGCCATCATGCTCTTCGCCGGCACCCCGGAGAGCAGGCCGCCGATCGTGACCACCGGACCGTAGCCGCCGCCGCCGACCCCCTTGTTGAACCCGGCGAGCGCGGCGAAGAAGATCATGCGCTTGGGGCGATAGGAACGTTCCCTGCGGCTCATTCCCTGGTAGAGGGAGATCAGCCCCATACCGAGCAGAAGCGCACAGACATAGAGATTGATCCAGACCTTGGCCACCTTGAAGATCGCATAGACCGAGGTGACCGAGAAGGCGACGGCCGCCATGCCGGGGAGGGCGATGTAGAGCCAGAGCTTGATCGTCTCCGACATCGGCTTGAACTTCCATTCCACGTTCTGGTACTCGGCGTGCAGGAAGGTCCCGATCAGCCCGGCCACACCCTGCTGGATCATCACCACCGGGACGATCTGCTTGGGATCGAAGCCGATGAGCAGCAGAAGAGGCGTGATCGCCGTGCCGAAGCCCATCCCGGCGGTCGCGTCCATGAACTCGAAAAACATGGCGATCCAGACGACGCTCCAGATGATCGCCCATTCGTTGGTGCCCACCCAGCCCATCTCTTTCACGAATTTCGAGGGGATGCGTTGGGTTGCCTCGAAGGGGTTCCCGGCAAGCCAGCAGCCGATCAGAAAGACGACGAAGAGAACGCCCATGCTGTAAAGGGCGGCCTTGATCTGGCCTTTCTCCGGGATCATCCGCTCCCAGGCGGTTTTTTCCCTATCCAGTTTCTGCGCGATTTCCCATCCGGCTTTCTTGACCTGTTCTTCCGACATGATGAACCCTCCTTTTAGGGGTGGTTGGTTTTCCAAGGGCAGCGGCTCGGTGTTCCTCCGCGGGTGCTCCAGGGTCCGTCCGCAAAGAGGCAGATCAAGATGCGTGCCATAACGGCCCGCAAACGGGTTTCCGAGCCAATCTATTGGAAAATGAGTTCTTTCCAATCCGCTGATCGGCTCCCGGTGCGCCGTGAGGGAGAATGCGGGGTTCTGGGTGTCACCCGTGAAAAGACAGCCGGGAAGGGTTCGGCAATCGAGAAGTGACAAGCCCTGACGGGAGTCCGGTGTCGGAGGGGGGATCGACGCCTGTTTTCGGAGCCTGACGACGGGGAGCGGGGCCGTGGCACAAGCTTTGCTCGGCTATTCCGTGAGATCAAGCGAGCCCTCTTCTCCCGGGAGAAGACGGGATGAACCGGAGCAGTCTGCATGGTCTTCTTCGGCCCGTGGAGGGTGATCTGCCCCCCGAGCCCCGGGTGGGGATCGAAGAGAAGATTTCGCGGGCGATCGAGCGCATGGCCGCCGCGCGCTGCGATCGCATCGCCGTGGTGAAAAACGGCGCGGTGGTCGGAATGGTGGTTCTGGACGAAGCCCTGCGGGCCATCGGGCTGATGTGTGGGGGGGAAGAAGTTCCGCCGCGGGACGGATAGAGGGCTCAGCCGCGGCTTTTGAATTCCGCGGTGTCGATCTCCGCCTCCTTGATCAGGCGGTGGAGATACTGACGTTGGATGCCGGCCGACTCGGCAGCGCGGCTGATGTTTCCCCCGTGGTCCTCGAGCAACCGGCGGATGTAGCGGCGGTGAAAATGGCGGATGGCTCTTTCCTTGGCTTCCCGGAAGGGCAGGTGGGAGGGCTCCTCGGCGGCCTCGGCCTGGGTCTCTTCCGCCCCCTCGAGTTGTAGGTCGGCCACGGTGAGCCGGGAGCCGCGGCTGAAGATCACCCCGCGCTCGATGATGTTTTCGAGTTCGCGCACGTTTCCCGGAAAATCGTAGGCCTGGAGCACGTCGAGCGCTTCCGGGGTGATGTCCGTCACGGGTTTGCGGTTCACGGCCGCGTATTTGGCGAGAAAATGCCGACTGAGGAGCTCGATGTCCTCTTTGCGCTCGCGCAGCGGCGGAAGATCGAAATGGATCACATTCAGGCGGTAGAAGAGATCCTCGCGAAAGCGCTTTTCGCGGATGGCCGTCTTCAAGTCGTGGTTGGTGGCGGCGATGATGCGCAGGTCCGCCCTGCGGGTGACGGGGCTTCCGACCGGCTTGTATTCGCCCTCCTGCAAAAGGCGCAGAAGCTTCATCTGCAGATGCGGCGAGAGGTCCCCGATTTCGTCCAAGAAGAGCGTGCCTCGATCGGCCTCCTCCACCAGCCCCTTTTTCTCTTTCCAGGCGCCGGTGAAGGCCCCTTTGACGTGGCCGAAGAGCTCGCTTTCCATCACCTCGGAGGGGATGGCGGTGCAGTTGACGGTGATCATGCCCTTGTCGTTTCTCCGGCTGTGCTGATGGATCGCCCGGGCGACGAGTTCCTTGCCGGTGCCGCTCGGCCCGGTGATCAACACCGTGCCCATCGTGGGGGCGACCTGGCGGATGCGCTCAAAGATGCGGCGCATGACGGGCGAGGCGCCGACGAGCGAGGCAAACCCCTCCTTCACCTCGAGCGCCTTGCGCAGCTCCAGGTTCTCGCGCACCATCCGCCGCCAGTGCAGGGCCTGGTCCACGGTGAGCAGGATGCGATCGCGCCGGAAGGGCTTGGTGATGTAATCGAAGGCCCCTTTGCGCGTGGCCTCGACGGCGGTCTCGATCGTCGCATAGGCGGTCAGCACGACCACCGCCGTATCCGGCCGGAGGGATTTCACCGCCTCCAGGAGCGCGATGCCGTCCACGCCGGGCATTTTGAGGTCGGTGAGGACGAGATCGGCGGGTTTTTCGCGGAAGCGTGCGAGCGCCCGCCGGGGGTCGCTTTCGACCCTGATTTCGTAGTCCCGCTCTTCGGCGATCATGCGCTCCAGGAGGGCGAGCATGTCCTTTTCGTCGTCGACGATGAGAATGCTACCGGGCATGGCGATCCTCCGAAGTCGATGGACGCGGCTCCTCCGGATCGGCCTCGGGCAGCCGCAGGGTGAAGGTGCTGCCCGGCCGTTTGCCGAGGGCGCCGGCCGGCGTGCTCGCGGCCTCGAGGGTGCCGCCGTAGCCGGTGACGATGCCGTAGCTCACGAACAGCCCGAGTCCGGTTCCCTGGCCCTCCGGCTTGGTCGTGAAAAACGGCTCGAAGATCCGGTCCAGGTGCTCCGGCGGGATCCCCAGACCCGTGTCCTGGACCTGGGCGGCCACGCGGCGGGCCGGCCGCTCGTGCCACGAGCGCAAGGTGAGCGTTCCGCCGTCGGGCATGGCGGCGATGGCGTTGTTGATCAGGTTGAGAAAGACCTGCTGGATCTGGCGGGCTTCCGCGCGAACGGGGGGAAGGGCGGGTTCGAGGTTGAGCGTGAGCTCGACCCGTTTTTTGTCGAGCAGGGGGCGGATGATCTTGGCGATGCTTTCGATGCAGGCGTTCAGGTCGGCGCGGTCGACCGGCCCCTTTTCGCCGCGTGCGAAGGAGAGCAGATTCTCGACGGTGTCTTTGCAGATCAGCCCCTGGCGCTCGATGGTTTTCAGGTCCTCCTCGAGCTGGGACCCGGGGGGTGCCTTGCGCAGCAGAAGCTCGCAAAACCCCAGGATCACCCCCAGCGGGTTGTTGATCTCGTGGGCCACCCCCGCGGCGAGGGTCCCCAGGCTGGCGAGCTTCTCGGCATTCACGAGCTGCCGCTGGAGCTCCTTGGTTTCGGTGATGTCGCGCGCGATGCACAGAATCGCCCCGCCCTCGGCGCCGCCGGTGCGCACCGGGAGAAAATGGGCGCTGATCCAGCAGGGACGATCCCCGAGGGGAAACTCGAATTCCTCGCGCAGGCTCTTTCCGTTGCGGTGCACCTGATCCATCCGCGCGGCGAGGTGCGTCGCCAGAGGTTCGGGCAAAACGGCGCCGAGGGGTTTGCCGACGAAGTCGCCGGGGATGCCGCCGAAGAACTTCGCGGTGAAAGTGTTGAGCGACTGAAAGGTCCCCTGCCGGTCCACGGTGAAGATGAAGTCCTCGGCGCTTTCGACGAGCGAGCGGTATTTCTCCTCGGACTTGGCGAGCTGATCGGTCTTGGCGATGACGCGCGCCTCGAGAATCTCCGACCACCGGCCTTCCATCCACAGGACCGCCGCGGCGCCGAGGATGACGGCGAACACGACCAGGCCTTGCAGCAGGAGCAGCCGGATCGAGCCGCGGTGCAGGGCGTCTTCCACCTCCGACTGGGGGGCGACGACGGCGATCGACCAGAAGTGCGGAGGGGCGGCGGACACGGCGACCGGGCAGTAGGCGATCAGCTTTTTCGTGGGGCCCACATACCCGTGGTGCCAGCCCGAATAGTACCAGCCCGTTCCCTCTTCGCCCCGGAGCATCTTTTCCTTCTGGATGAAATGGATGCGATCGTGGGAGAGGTCGGGGGAGTTCTCGTCGCGGACCGAAAACGCGTCGCGCCCCGAAAAGTCCGGGTTGGGATGGAAGATAAAGCGGCCGGAGTCGTCGATCACCCAGGCGTAGCCGCTTTTCCCCGAGCGGATGGGTTCCAGGATCGAAGCGAGCAAGGCGCCGACGTCGACGAGGAACTCGACCTGCCCTTGCCCCGGCCCGGGCAAGGAGGCGCGAAGGCGCAGGAGACGATTTCCGTGCTCGAAGGACACGGGCGAAGTCCAGGTGGACGCCTTCGCCGCCGAGCCCTCTTCAGGTGGTCCCGGCGCCGCCGGCGATCCGTCGGCGGGGTCGGCAAAGGGCTCGGCGGAGCCCTCGCCGTTGACGGGGGCGACCAGATCGATGCGCCGCAGCCCGAGGGGGCGCAGCCGCTCCCGGAGACTCTCCAGAAGCTTCTCCGTCCCCGCCTCCGCCGGCGCGGAGAGGGGCAGGCGGGTCAACAGGCCGAGCGCTTCGGTGATTTCGGCGATCTCGCGTTCAATCCGGCTGCGCGCCGTCCGGGCGATCATCATCTGCTGGGCGTTGAACTGCTCGGTCACCACGGCGTTCATCTCTTCGGCCGTCCACAGACCCAGGAGAATCCCGGCGGCGAGCAGCACCACGACCGCTACGTAGACCACCGCCAGAATCGTGCGTCCGGCGATTGTTTCTTTGGAAATCTCCATCATGCCGGGTTCCGCCGGGGAAATCCGGGGCCGATAGGCGGGCGGACCCATCATAGAGGGTTTTTTCGAAAGCGCAAGCAGACCCCGCCCCGGAGGTTGGCGGAGCCTGAGGCCGCGAGTTCGGGCGTCAAGCCGACGCCGGCATGAGCCGGCGAATTTCATTCGAGGAAAGGAGAGGATCATCCATGAAACGGCGGATTCGGTGGAACATCTGGGCAGCGATCGCCGGGGGGCTCGCCCTTCTGACGATGGGGGCCCCAGGAGCGGCTTTTGCCGCCGAAAAGGCCCTCGAATACCGGGCGGAACAGGTGGTGATCGGTCCGAAAGGCAAGGTGGAAAAGGAGAATCTCCTTTGGGTTTCCGGCGACCGCCTCCGGCTCGAGAACGTCAAGCCCGAAAAAGGGCGCCTGATCTACATCTTCCGTCGGGACCGACATCGGACCGTGACCGCAAACGTCGCCAAGAAGATCGCTTTTGAGGGACCCTTCGAGGAGACCGGTTTCCGCATGGCGCTGGGATTGCCGGAAGGGAAGCGGATCGCCGAGCGGCAGCTCGGCGACGAAGCCGTTGCGGGGATTCCCTGCCGCAAAAAGGAGATGGACATGGAGGTCTCCTTGAAGAAGGGGAGCAAAGCGCTGACCTATACCGTCTGGGAGGCGGAGCGCTACGTATTTCCGCTTCGGGTGAAGAGCCCCGCGGGGCGGGTCTTCGAGCTGCGCAACCTGCGCGAGGAAAAGCTCGATCCCGTTCTGTTTGAAACCCCCACGGACTTCCGGCGGGCGGCGACGATGCAGGAAGTGCTGCCCGGAGACCCTTTCCTGGACGATGACGATTGAGCCTCGGAAAAGAAACGAGCGCAGGCGAAGGCCGGCCGCCGTGAGGCAGCGGCCGGCCTTCCTCAGGAGGACTTTCCCCCGAAGCGGCCGTGGTAGGCGCGCAGAATAAGATCGGCCGCCGGCCGCGGAGATTTGAAGTGATCCAGGTTGATCACGAGGTCGAACTCCGCGGCCGGCGCTTTTTTCTTGCCGTAGGCCTTGCGGAAAAAGGCCCGCTGCTCCCGGTCGATCTTGGCCAGCGTCCGGGCGGCTTCCTCGTGGGAGACCTGAAGCAGGGAGGCGAGCCGCTCGATGCGGTAGCCGTCGCTGCACACGATCCGCACCGCGAGCACCCGCTCCCGCGGCAGCAAGAGATGGGTCCCGCGGCCGACGAAGACCGTCGGACCGAGCAGGGCGGTCGCATAGACGGCGTTGACGAGATTGCGCAAATAATCGTCCATCTGGAAGGATTTCTTGCCGAAGAGCAACGCCGAAAGTTCGACCGTTTTCCCGGGATAGAGCTCGTCGTAGAACTTGACGGTTTCTTCGTCGAGTTGGGCTTCCCCCTGCATGCGTTCGAGGATCTCGCGGTCGGCGAGCCGCAGGTTGAGGCGTTTGGCCACGAGCTCGGCCACCTCGAGGGCGCCGACCCCGATTTTGCGTGAAATGCCGATGCAGGGCGGGATTTCCTCGGCGGGTTTCTTGCGGGAGACGCGGCAGCGCCGGGCTTCCCATTCCCGGACATAGCGGGCGGCGACCTCGGAGGGCTCGGGCCGTTTTTTGGCGTAGGTGCCGGGAACATAGGCGATGGTCGGGGTGGCGAACATAGCGGTCCTCCTTCGTTGCGGTGTGCGGCGTCGGCGCGGAGTTCTGCGCAAGACGGTTCAACTTGCGTGCCAGCCTCGCGTCAGCCGCGGTCCGCTCTCCCGGCCGTGTCTCCGTCGTGTCGGCGTTCCCGGGCAGGCCTCCCCTGTCACCCCTGAAGAGACAAGGCTGGCCTGCGCGGAGAGACACCGATGTCGCTTATTCCTTCACCGTGAAGGGGTTCACGACCATCACGGGCACCGGCGCGGATTTGACCACGCGCTCGGCGACCGAGCCGAAGATCACTTTGTCCAGCCCTTTGCGGCCGTGGGTCCCCATGATCACGACGTCGATCCCCTCTTCCTGCACGTAGCGCAGGATTTCCTCCGAAGGGTCTCCGGCGACCACCTTCACGCGTGCCGGGGCGGGCTGCGGGAAATGCTCCTCGGCGAACTCGTAGAGCCGTTTCTGCGCCCCCTCGAGCACTTCCTTTTCGAACTGGCTGACCGAGGGGTGGGGGACGTACATGCTCGTGAAGTAGTCGAAGACGCGGGCGACGAACAGCAGATGCAGCCGTCCCTGGTGACGCTCGGCCATGTGCTTCACGTAGGGAACGACCTTCGCCGCAGCCGGCGAGAGGTCGACGGGAAAGAGGATTTTGCGAAATTCGGGCATGTCCACTTCTCCTTTCGCGGGGGGGGCTTTCGATGCTATTCGTAGATCTCGCGGCGGTTTTCCCGGTGATCGACGAGGTAGAGAAGCTTCGCCGCCCGGCGCAGGGACTCGAGCAGGCCGGGAAGCCGGCTTCGGTCCAGCCCGTAAAAGCGGATGTAGACCTTGCGCTTCCCCTCGGGCACCCCCTCGTAGGAGGAAAGGATGCTCACCATGCGTCCGCCGTGCTCGCGGATCGGGTCGGCCAGAGACTTGATCGAACCGGGTCGGTCGTCGACGAGAAAAGCGATCTGGATGCCGCGCTTGCCCACGCCGGTGAGCGCGATCAGGACACGGAAGATGTCCGTCTGGGTGATCGTGCCGACCACCCGGCCGGTGCCGTCGACCACGGGCATTCCCGAAATCTTGTGCCGGAGCAGTACCTCGGCCGCCTCCTCCACCGTCAGCTCGGGCGGCACGTGGATCGGATTTTTGGACATGATGCTTTTGACCTGGATCTTGGCGATCAGGTAGAGCAGCTCATGCACGTCAAGGGTGGTCGCATCCGAGGCCTGGGCGCGTTTGAGGTCGCGGTCGGTCACGACCCCCACCAGCGCGCCGTTCTTGAGGACGGGCAGCATGCGGATGTTGTGCTTTTTCATGAGCTGCATGGCATCCTGCATGGAGCCGTTTTCATCGATGGTGACGACGTTGCGGCTCATCCAGTTGCGAACCAACATGGCGCACCTCCTTCCGGGTTGCGGGGGGGGCGGCTCAGGCCGGCGCGGCTCCCGGCGCATCCGGCCGACCCGTGCGGACGATCAAAACCGGAACGGGACTGCGGCGGAAGACCTTTTCCGCGGTCGACCCGAAGAGCGTCTCGGCGAGGTGTCCGCGGCCCCGGGCCCCGAGGATCAGCAGATCGGCCTTCTCCTCCTCGGCCGCGAGCAGGATCTCCCGGTGAGGCACGCCGACGCGCACGATTTGGCGGATGCCGGCAAGATCGAACCCCTGTTCCGCGAGCAGGCGTGCAAGGCCCTGCCGACGTTCGGCCATCGATTTTTCGAGGAAGCGCGCGACATCCACCGCGGGATACAGGCGCTGCACGGTTTCGACGGCGTCCACATCGCGTTGGTTCACCACGTTCAGCACGACGAGCTCCGCCTGAAACGCCGAGCGCAGACGACCGGCCGTGCGCAGCACGGCGGCGGAAAAGGGGGAAAAGTCGACGGCGGCAAGAAGGACACGGAAATCTTCCATGGGCCACCTCCCGGGGAAAGGGTAGGAGCGAAAACCCGCTTTCCCCCCGGATCTCCACGCCCGCGGCGACGTTTCGGAGCCCGTTGCCCGCAGCCGGGGATCGGGGGGTCACGTTCAACGAAAAGCAAGGCCCGTGCCAGGCTGCAGCGGGCGCTTCACCCGCCCCGGGCCGGACACGACCCACCCCTTCGGATCCGACGGCGGGGAGGCCTCTTCGCCGCTTCTGACCGCCACCTGCACTTTCAGGCCGAACTTTTCGATCCGGGCATGGAGCGTCGGCCGCGAAATGCCGAGCAGCCGCGAGGCCCGGGATCGGTTTCCGCCGGCCGTCGCCAGCGCCTCCTGGATCAGGATCGACTCGAAACGCTCGAGCAAACCCTCGAGCAGGTGCCTCCCGGGAAGCTCGGCCAGCCGGCCCCGCGCCCATTGCCGCAGCAGCGCCTCCCCGCCCGGGGGGGGGGGCGGCGGGGGATCGGCGGCATTCAGGGCGTGGATCACGTCCTCGGCCTGGACGGGGGTTCCGCGGTTGAAGATCAACGTCTTCTGCAGGACGTTGGCCAGCTCGCGGACATTTCCCGGCCACGGGCGGCGCTCGAGCTCTTCGAGCGCCGCGGCGGTGATTCCGGGGTTGACCGCGCCCAGCTCGGCGGCGAAGCGCCGCAGGAAATGTTCGGTCAGAAGGGCAATGTCTCCGCGGCGCTCGCGCAGCGGCGGAAGCGTGAGGGTGACGACGTTCAGCCGGTAGTAGAGATCTTCGCGGAAGCGGCCTTCCCGCAAGGCCCCTTCGAGGTCGCGGTTGGTGGCGGCGAGGATGCGCACGTCGACCCGGATCGTCTCGAGGCCGCCCAGCCGCTCGATGCTGCGCTCCTGAAGCAGGCGCAAGACCTTGGCTTGAACCCCGAAGGGCATCTCCCCGATTTCGTCCAGGAAGACGGTTCCGCCGTTGGCCTGCTCGATCTTGCCGATATGGCGCTGTGCGGCGCCCGTAAAAGCGCCCTTCTCGTAACCCAAGAGCTCGCTTTCGAGCAGATTCTCCGGAATGGCGACACAGTTGATCACCTGGAAAGGGCGTTCGGCGCGGCGGCTGTGGGCGACGATCGCGCGTGCGGCAAGCTCTGTTCCGGTTCCCGACTCGCCGCGGATGAGGACGGTCGCGTCGGTCGCGGCGACGCGGCCGATCGCCTTGTAAACCTCCTGCATGGCCCGGCTGCGGCCGACCAGGCTTTCCCGGGCCGGTCGGTCGGGCAGCCTGTTCGTGTCGATCCGCGCCCGCCGGAAAACCCCCGCCTGGAGCGCCTGGCGCACCACGGCGAGGAGCTGGGGGACCGCAAAGGGCTTGAGCACGTAATCGAAGGCGCCCTGCTGGGTCGCTTCGATCACCTCGTCGGTAGAACCGTAGCCGGTGATCAGGATCACGGGAAGCTTCGGCTCGCGGCGGCGGATCGCCCCGAAGTATTCCGGCCCGTTGCCGTCGGGCAGGCGGACGTCGAGGAGAACGAGGTCCGGCCGGCTGCGTTCCAGCCGCTCCAGCCCTTCCCGGCCGGAGGCGACCGCCTCGACGCGGCGGTCTTCCGCGGCGAGCAGCCGCTGGAGGTTGCGCCGCAGCGCTTCCTCGTCGTCGATGAGGAGGATGCGGGACATCGTGTTCCTCCCGGACCGGACGCCGGAGGCGTTGGGAGCGCGGCGGGCCGGATCAAAAGTGCCGCGGCGCTTCGCCGAGAAGCTCGGCCTGCAGCCGCTCGAAGACGGCCACCCCCCGAACGGGCGCTGTCAGGCGTCCTTCGAGGAAGCCCCGGTAGCGCTCGAGCGCGGCCGGATCGCCCTCGCGAAAGGCTTCCTCGACGAGCGCGAGCTCCCAACGTTCCGGAAAAAAGAAGACCGCGGGGCCGGCGATCCTCTCGCCGGTTTCCCCAAAACCGTGGCGGGCGAAGGCCGTCGCTCCGGGCGCTCGAAAAGGTCCGCTCGGGGTCGTCCAGCCGAGCAGCTCGGCGAAGAGCTCGAGGGCTTCGATCACGCCCGGCGGATAGCGGCTCTCGAACGAGGCGATCCCGTCGCGCCGCAGCTCCTCGATGTCCTCGCGGCGGAAAGAGAGATCGAGGCGGGCGAGGCAGCAGGCGCGGATCGCCTCCAGGGTTTCCTGTTTGCGGCTGCGCTTGACGTCGGAATCCCTGAGGATGCGCACGATGTTCCGCGGGCGGATCATTTCGGCCACTTCGGGACTCTTGCGCAGGGCGACGTCCTCGACGGTGGTGCGGTAGAGGGGGAGCTCGTTGTCGAGGACGACGATCGTTTTGACCGGATCGGGGCTCTCCTCGACGAAAAGCTCGAGATCGCGCACGGTGAGCGGACGCAGGGGCGAGAGGGCGAGCAACTCCCGCAGAGCTTCCCGGTCCAGGCGGGATGCGCTCCCGTCGGGGCCCAAACTCCGGCGCACGCGGTCGGCCAGGCGTTCGATGCGGATCTTGGTCCGCAGGTTCCGGCGGAACCCCATCGCATCCCCCCTTCGCGCGGCGACGGAAGCAAGCCCGAGGCTTTCCTTCTACCACGGCGCGGCCGGCCTTGTAAATTGACCCGTGCCTCCGGGCCGGTGTATAGCGATAAAACCCCGGCAGCGACTGCGGGGTGGGCAACGACGGCCGTTTGCGAGGAAGCGCCTTTCATGGACGAATTCGTCACCTTGAGCTACCGGGGCCGCGAGCTGCGGCTTCCCCTGATCGCGGGTTCCGAGGGCGAGCGTGCGATCGACATCACCCGCCTGCGGCAGGAGACGGGCCTGATCACCCACGACCCGGGTTTTGCCAACACGGGCTGCTGTCGCAGCGCCATCACCTTCGTGGACGGCGAGCGCGGGGTCCTGCGCTACCGGGGGATTCCCGTCGAGGAGCTCGCCGCGCATTCCACCTTCAAGGAAACCGCCTTTCTCCTCGTGCACGGCCGGCTTCCCTCCCCGAAGGAGCTCACGCGCTTCTCGGTCCTCCTGAACGACCATTCGCTCGTCCACGAGGACATGAAGATCTTCTACCAGAACTTCCCCCGCTCCTCGCACCCCATGGGCATCCTCTCCTCGATGGTGAACGCGCTGCGCAGCTTTTACCCCGAGCTGCAAAACCTGGAGGAAGAGGTCAACATCACCGTGACGCGGCTGCTCTCGAAGGTCCGCACCATGGCCGCGATGTCCTACAAAATCTCCCGCGGCCACACCGTGGTTTACCCGCGGCCGGATCTCACCTACTGCGCGAATTTCCTGAACATGATGTTCTCGACCCCGGTGCGGCCTTACGAGATCGATCCCGATGTCGTGCGCGCCCTCAACGTCTTTCTCATCCTGCACGCCGACCACGAGCAGAACTGTTCGACGGCCGCCGTCCGCCTCGTCGGCAGCGCCCGGGTGAACCTGTATGCCGCCATTTCCTCGGGGATCGCCGCCCTCTGGGGTCCGCTCCACGGAGGGGCGAACCAGGCGGTGATCGAGATGCTGGAAGCGATCCGCCGCGAGCCGGACGGGGTGCGGCGGGCGCTCGCACGCGCCCGGGATCCCGAAGACCCCTTCCGCCTCATGGGCTTCGGCCACCGCGTTTACAAGACCTACGATCCGCGGGCGAAGATTCTCAAGGAGGTCGTGCACCGGCTGCTCGACAAGCTCCGGCTTGAGGACCCGCTTCTCGATTGCGCGCGCGAGCTCGAGGAGGCGGCGCTGCGGGATTCGTGGTTCGCCGAGCGCCGTCTGTACCCCAACGTCGATTTCTACAGCGGGATTCTTCTGCGTGCGATCGGGATTCCGACGAACATGTTTACGGTCCTCTTTGCGATCGGCCGGCTGCCGGGCTGGATCGCTCAGTGGAAGGAGAGCCTCGAGGACCCCGAGAACCGCTTGTGGCGCCCGCGGCAGATCTACGTCGGGCCGGCTGCGCAGCGCTACGTGCCCCTCGAAGAGCGCTGAAGACGGCCCGGGAAACCTAGCTTCCATTTCCGGAGGGCGGAGGGATGGCCTGGGGAGGGAGGAGATCATGCGGATCGGAGTGCTGAAAGAGATCAAGACCAAAGAGAACCGGGTGGCGATGACGCCGGCCGGGGTGGAGCAGCTTGCGGCGCGCGGGCACGAGGTCCTGGTCGAGACCCGCGCCGGGGAGGGATCCGGATTCGCCGACGTGCAATACGAGAAGGCGGGTGCCCGAGTCTGCCGCAAGGCCCGCGAGATCTACGAGGCCTGCGGCATGATCATGAAGGTGAAGGAGCCGCTCGCCGCGGAATATCCGCTGTTGCGCCGCGGCCAAATCGTCTTCACCTATTTTCATTTCGCCGCCTCCGAGGAGTTGACGCGCGCCGTGATCGCCTCGCGGTGCATCGCGGTCGCCTACGAGACGGTGACGCGGGCGAACGGGAGCCTACCGCTTCTGACCCCGATGAGCGAGGTCGCCGGCAAGATGGCCGTGCACGAGGGGGCGAAGTACCTCGAGAAGACTTACGGCGGCAAGGGAAAACTCCTGGGCGGGGTGCCGGGCGTGGACACGGGCACCGTCCTGATCCTCGGCGGCGGCACGGTCGGCATCAACGCCGCCAAGATCGCCTGCGGGCTCGGCGCCAAGGTCTATTTGTTCGATACGAACCTCGAGCGGCTGCGCTACCTCTCCGACGTGATGCCGGCCAACTGCTTTCCGATCGCCTCCAGCCCCGCGAACGTCCG
>CAZQUP010000052.1:0-14086 GCA_964596545.1 uncultured Desulfatibacillum sp.
GGGTGAGGACGCGCATGAACCCGGCCAGCACCAGAAGATCGAAGGGGTAGGGGCGCATGGCCGCGAGCAGTTCGGCCTCCGCCGCGGCCCGCGAGACGAGAAAGCGGTCGAGCCGCTGCGGCTCGGTTCCCCCGGGCCGCAGCCGCTGCCGGGCGCGCGCTTCAGCGAGCGAAAAATCCTCCGGAGGCCGGGCTTGCGGGGGATCGTGCGCAAAACGCTGCAGGATCTCGCGGTAGGCGACGACGAAGGTCGGCACCCCGCGGGCGCGGGCTCGCTCGAGGCCTTTTGCCTCGGGGTTGTCGGAGCCGACGAATACGACCCGCGCGGGAAGGCGGCCTTCGCGGATGGCATCGAGGATCGCCTGAAGATTGGTCCCTCCTCCGGAGACGAGGACCCCCAGTCGGATGGGCTCGGGCATGGCGCACGTCCTTTCCCCGCCGCGCCCTCCGGACGGGTCGCCGCGGCGGGTGGGTTTGGTTGACATCCCTTGGGGGAGACCGTATTATCCCCCAACTCTGGTTGCAAGAAAGGAAGCTTCGCTCATGGCCGACGGAATTCTGGAACTCGAGGACGGCACGTTCGAGGCCGAAGTGTTGAAAAGCGAAAAGCCGGTGCTGGTTGATTTCTGGGCCCCGTGGTGCGGACCCTGCAAGGCGATCGCGCCCGTGGTGGAAGACCTCGCCAAGCACTATGCGGGCAAGATCAAATTCGCCAAGTGCAACGTCGACAACAACCCGGTCACCCCCGGCAAGTACGGCATCAAGGCCATCCCGACGCTGATCTTCTTCAAAAATGGAAACGTGGTCAACCAGATCACGGGTATGGTCGCCAAGGCCAAGCTTGAAGAAGCCCTCCAAAAACTCCTCTGATCGCATCGGGGGTGTGCCGCGGGCGGGTCTTCCGGCCCGCGGCGAAGGCTTGCTTGCGGCCCGGACGGCTTTCGCCCGTGGGCGGCGCCTCGCCGTGGTCGGGTTATGCCTGGTTCTCCTCGCACCCGCCGCCTGCACGACGCTCCGCGAAACCGCCTCCGACATCAAGAAGAGCGTGACCGGCCTTTTCGGCGGAAGCGACGAACCGCTGAGCGCCGAGGAGCTCGCGCTGCGCGGGATGGAGGCCTATGACGCCGGAAACTACCGCCGGGCCGTCGAGCATTTTCAAAAGCTGAAGGACATCTATCCGTTTTCCCGCTACGCCATCCTGGCCGAGCTGAAGCTGGGCGATGCCCACTACCGCCTCGAACAGTACGAGGACGCGCTCTTCGCCTACGAGGACTTCGAAATGGCAGCGGCCGGCTAGGAGGCCGTGCTCGGCGTCGGCCTCGATGCCGGCCGGGGCCATTTCGCCCGCCCCGCAACGAGGCCGTGCCCTACGTCATCTACCAAATCGGCCGCTGCCATTTCGACCGCATCTCGACTCCGGACCGCGATCCGACTCCGGCGCGGAAGGCGCTGGAGGCCTTCGAGCGCCTGCAGAAGCAATTCCCCGGCGACCCCTGGGCCCGCCGCGCGACCGATCACATCATTGATTGCCAAAAAACGCTCGCCGCCCACGAGTTCGGAGTGGGCCGTTTCTATTTCAAGACGGGTTACTATCGCGCCGCCTTGGAGCGCTTCCGGGCCGTCATCACCCGCTACCCCGATGTGGGCTTCCACCAGCCAGCCCTCGAGCTGATCGCCCAGTGCGAAAGTCGCCTCGCCCAGAGCTCCTCCCGGCCCGCCGGGCCTCCCCGGGGCCCCTTGACGCCCACCGCCGACCCCTGGACTTCGGAGAACGGCTGAGACCGTCCTGTAAAGGGGAAGGTCTTGCCTTTTTCTTCAGATTTATGCGATAAGAAGCTTTTGCGATTTTTCAGTTCCCTGAAGGAAGATCGGGAGGCTCTGCGACCCATGGCCAAGCAATGCGACGTCTGCGGCAAAAGGCCGCTCGTGGGCAGCCACATCAGCCATGCGCACAACGTGACCAAGCGACGCTTCGACCCCAACCTGCAGCGCGTGCGGGCGTTGACCGACGGAGGGGTGCGCAAGATGACCGTCTGCACCGCCTGTCTGAAGGCCGGTCGGGTCCGGAAAGCCCCCTGAGGGGGGCCGTCCACCGGCGGCCGATCCTCGATCGACGCCGCACCCCGGCCCCGCCACGCCGGCGGGCGCCTTTTTCCTCCTTCCGGGCTTCCCGCGGCCCCCTCTCACGAGACCCGCCAGGCGTCCTGCACCTGTTTGATCCGGCGCACCGCCCCCAAGATGCGCTCGAGATGGTCCTTGTCCCGCACCAGGATCGTGAAACGGCTTTCCACCACCCGGTTTTCCCGGGTGTCGGATGCGGCGTGCAGAATGTTGGCGCCGAGCTTGCTGATGTTGCCCACCAGATCGGCGAGCAGGCCCATGCGGTCGGTGGAGATCACCTGGATCTTCACCGGAAAGGTGTCCGTGGTCTCGAGGTTCCACTCGACTTCGATCTGCCGCTCCGGGTTGCTGCGCAGGGCGTTCACGCAACCCGCCCGGTGCACGGTCACGCCGAAACCCTGGGTGATGTAGCCGATGATCGGATCGCCGGGCACCGGCTGGCAGCAGCGGCCGAACTTGATCAGGATGTCCTCCATGCCCCGCACCAGAACCCCGCCCCGGGGTTTGCGGCGTCGCACGCGGCTCATCAACTTTTCGAGGATGGAGCCGGGCTCGCCCGTCGGAGCGGCGGAAGGCAGAAACGGCCGCACCACCTGCAGCGGCGTCACCTTGCCGTAGCCCACGGCGGCGACGAGGTCGTCCAAGGTCTTGTAGCCGAGCGACGCCGTGACCGACTCCATCTTCTCCGATCGGCTCCACTGCAAAAAATTCTGCCGCTCCTTGCGGAAAGCCTTTTCCAGCATTTCGCGCCCGAGGCTGATGCTGCGCTCGCGCTCCTGGGTCTTGATCCACTGGCGGATCTTGGAACGCGCCTTGATCGTCCGCACGAACTTGAGCCAGTCCTTGCTCGGATGCTGGTGGTGGGCGGTCAGGATTTCGACGATGTCGCCCGTCTGCAGCTCGGTGGTGAGGCTGACCATCTGGCCGTTCACCCGGGCGCCGACGCAGCGGTGACCGATCTCGGTGTGGATCAAGTAGGCGAAATCGACGGGAGTGGAGCCGTTCGGCAGGGCGCGGATGTCCCCCTTCGGCGTGAAGACGTAGACCTCGTCGGGAAAGAGGTCGATGCGCACGTTTTCCAGAAACTCGCCCGCATCGCGGAAGTTTTCCTGGTTCTCGACGATGTCCTGGATCCAGGCGAGCTTCTGAAGCACTTCCTCGTCGAAGCGCTGCCCCTCCTTGTAGCTCCAGTGGGCGGCGATGCCGGACTTGGCGATACGGTCCATCTCCCAGGTGCGGATCTGGATTTCGATCCGCTCGCCCGACGGCCCGATGACCGTGGTGTGAAGCGACGGGTACATGTTCGGTTTGGGCCGGCCGATGTAGTCCTTGAACTTGAAATCGATCGGCTTCCACATCGAATGAATGAGCCCCAAGGCCTCGTAGCACTGGGGCACGGTGTCAAGGATGATCCGGAACGCGGTGAGGTCGTAAATCTGGTCGAAGCTCAGGTTCTGCTTCTTCATCTTCGAGAAGATGCTGTAGAAGTTCTTGCTGCGGCCGAGCACTTCCGCCTTCAGGTTCATCTCCTCGAGCCGGCGGCGGATGATGCCGCGCATCTTTTCGATGTAGGCTTCGCGCTCGCTGCGTGAGGTGGCGACCCAGTGTTCGATCTGGGCGTATTCCTCGGGGTGGAGGTATTTGAAGGCGTTCTCCTCGAGTTCGGTCTTGATCCAGTAAATCCCCAGCCGCCCGGCGATGGGGGCGTAGATGTCCATCGTCTCCTGGGCGATTTCGCGGCGTTTCTCCGGGGAGTGGAAACGCAGCGTGCGCATGTTGTGCAGGCGGTCGGCGAGTTTGATCAGGATGACCCGGATGTCGCGCGCCATGGCGAGGAACATCTTGCGCAGGTTCTCGGCCTGCCGCTCGCGCGAGGAAACCGTGGGGATCTGACTGAGTTTCGTCACCCCCGAGACGAGCCCGAGCACTTCCGCCCCGAAGAGCTCATCCAACTCGTCGGGCTTTGCGCCGGTGTCCTCGAGCACATCGTGAAGCAGCCCGGCGGCGACGCTAACGACGTCGAGGCGCATCTCCGCCAGAATATGGGCGACCTCGAGGGGATGCAGGAGATAGGGCTCCCCCGAAAGCCGCACCTGGCCGGCATGGACGCGCGCCGAATAGACGTAGGCCCGCTCGACGAGATCCAGACGCGACTCCGGCGCATAAGAGGCGATCTGGTCGAGGATTTCGTTGATCCGGATCATTGCGTCCGTCGCCCCGGCCGCCGGGGTGCCGGCGGCCGGGATCAGTAAGCCTTGGCGAACACGGCGCGGTGACGTCCGGGCTGCCCGCAGGCGATGCATGGGCCGAGGGCCTCGGCCTCCTCGAAGGGCAGGCAGCGGATGCTGACCGTCAGGGCCTCTTTGATGCGGGCCTCGCAGGCGGCGTCCCCGCACCACGGCGCCTTCGCAAACCCGCCGTGGATTTCGGGCTTCTCCGCGTTGCGGGGGGTGAAAAAAGCCGTGAAGTCCTCCCAGCGGTCGATGCTCCGCGTATGGGCCTCGCGGTAGTCGAGCGCCCGATCGTAGAGCGCCTGCTGGATCTCGTCCAAAAGGGCGGGCAGACGCCGGACGAACTCCTCCCGCGGGATCGCAGTCCGCTCCGCGTGCGGTTTGTCCCGGCGCCCGACGAACACCGCCCGATCGCGCACCTCCCGCATGCCGATCTCGACCCGCAGCGGAATGCCTTTCTTGATCCATTCCCAGAGGCGCGCTCCGCCGATGTCCCGCCGGTCGATTTCGACTGCGACCGGCCGTCCGTGATAGCGCAGCGCGGCGAGTTCCCGGGCCAGCGTCTCGACCGTCTCGGCGATCGCCGCCCGCTCGCCGTCGTTCTTGACGATCGGCAAGAGCACCACGTGCGCCGAGGCCACCCGAGGGGGCAGCACGATGCCGTCATCGTCGCCGTGGGTCATGATCACGCCGCCGATCAAGCGCGTGGAGGCCCCCCAGGAGGTGGTCCAAACGTACTCTTCCTTCTCTTCGGCCGTGTGGAAGCGGATCTCCGAAGCCCGGGCGAAGTTCTGGCCCAGAAAGTGGGAGGTGCCCGCCTGCAGCGCCTTGCGGTCCTGCATCACCGCCTCCATGCACAGGGTGTCGACGGCGCCCGGAAAGCGCTCGGCCGCGGTCTTGCGCCCTTTGAGCACCGGCATGGCCAGCATTTCCTCGGCCAGCCGGGCGTAGATGTCGAGCATCATCACCGTCCGCTCCCAGGCTTCCTCACGCGTGGCGTGCGCCGTGTGACCCTCCTGCCAGAGAAACTCGCTGGTCCGCAGGAAGATGCGCGTGCGCATCTCCCAGCGCACGACGTTTCCCCACTGATTGATCAGCACGGGCAGGTCCCGGTAGCTCGCGATCCAGCGGCTGAAGGCGTCGGCGATGATCGTCTCCGAGGTCGGCCGCACGACGAGCGGCTCGGTCAGACGCCCCGCGGGCACGAGTTGGCCGCCCGCGCTCTTCTCGAGGCGGTGGTGGGTGACCACGGCGCACTCCTTGGCGAAGCCCTCGACGTGGTCGGCTTCCTTCTGCAGGAAGCTGAGAGGGATGAAGAGCGGGAAGTAGGCGTTTTTCACCCCCGTCTCCTTGAACATCCCGTCCATCGCCTCCATGATGTTCTCCCAAAGGGCGTAGCCCCAGGGTTTGATGATCATGCAGCCGCGCACCGGGGATCGCTCCGCAAGGTCCGAGGCCTTGATCACCTGCTGGTACCATTCCGGGTAATCTTCGCGGCGTGTCGGAGAAATGGCCGTTTTCGTGGCTTTGCCCATCGGCGTTCGCTGTCCTTTCCCTCTAAAAATTCCGTCCCTTCCGTGAGGCCGCCGAGCCCCCGGCTGCACCCTCCGAACCCGGACCCTCAGACCCTTCGGCCGCCAGGCGCCGGACCTCGTCGATCAGCGCCTCGGCCAGGTCCTCCTCGCGGATGCGACGGACGACCTTGCCCTTGCGGAAGAGGATCCCCGCGCCTTCCCCGCCGGCGACCCCGACGTCGGCTTCCCGCGCTTCGCCGGGCCCGTTCACCACGCAGCCCATCACGGCGACCTTGAACGGCGCGCGCAGCGGGGCGAGCGCCCGCTCGACCCGCTCCACGATCGCGAAGAGATCGATCCGCGTGCGGCCGCAGGTGGGGCAGGCGATGATTTCCGGGCCCCGCCGACGGATATCGAGCGCGCGCAAGATTTCCCAGCCCGCCCGCACCTCTTCCTCGGGATCGCGGGTGAGCGAGACCCGCAGCGTGTCCCCGATGCCTTCGGCGAGGAGGATGCCGATCCCGAGAGCCGACTTGACCAGGCCCCCGATCAGCGTACCGGTTTCGGTCACCCCGAGGTGCAAGGGGAGATCGGTCTTGCGGGCGATCAGCCGATAGGCGGCGAGGGTGCGCGGGACGTCGGAAGCCTTGAGCGACACCTTGAGATCGTGGAAATCCCATCCGCGGATCCGGTCGATATGCCGGAGCGCGCTTTCCACCATCCCCTCGGCCGTAACCCCATGATATTGGCGGACGATCGATTTTTCAAGCGACCCCGCGTTCACCCCGATGCGGATCGGGATCCCCCGGTCGCGCGCGCAGGCGACCACCTCCCGCACGCGTTGGACGGCCCCGATGTTTCCCGGGTTGATGCGCAGGGCGTCGGCGCCGGCCCGGGCGGCGCGCACGGCCAAACGATGATCGAAGTGAATGTCGGCGACGACGGGGAGGGCAACCTCGGCCTTGATGCGACCGATCGCCTCGGCGGCCTCGGTATCGGGAACGGCCACGCGCACGATCTCGCAGCCGGCCGTCTCGAGCCGCCGGATCTGCCGCACCGTGGCGGCGACGTCCGCCGTCGGCGTGTTGGTCATCGATTGCACCGCAATCGGCGCCCCGCCGCCGACCGCCACCCGACCGATGTGGATCTGCCGTGATGCTCTTCGGTTCGGCATCCTGTCTCCGCCTTTCCCCGCCGTCTTGCCTCCGGGAACCGGATGTGGTATCGGGCCGTAAGCCTTGACCGGCCGGTCGCCCCTCCCTCGGGGATCGGGCCGGCGCCCCCTGGAGGAAGCCATGCCTGCAGACGATCCGCGAAAGGAATCCGCCCTCGATTCTCCGGCGGTCCCCGGTCTGGAGGAGGCGCTCCGGCGGGAAGCGCCGGAGGGCCGACTTTCCTGTGAGCAAGCCTTCGCCCTCGCCGAGCGCTTCAAGACGGCTCCGCTCGAGGTCGGACGCGCAGCCGACCGTCTGGGAGTCCGCCTCATCCGCTGCCAGCTCGGGCTGTTCGGTTACCTGCCCGAGAAAAAGATCGTCCGGCCCGCGGCCCGGGTCGAGCCGGCGCTGGAACAAGCGATCCGGGAAGCGCGGGTCGACGGGCGGCTTCCCTGCCGCGCGGCCTGGGAAATCGCCGCGCGCTTCCGTCTTCCGCGTCTTGCCGTCAGCGCGGCCTGCGAGGCCCTCGAGGTCCGCATCAAACCCTGCCAGCTCGGCGCTTTCTGAGGATCTTGCCGCGGCCGGGCCCCCTCGCGGAGAGCGACGTCGTCTACCTTAAGCGCAGAGCGACGAAAGGATTGGTGCGCTTTTCCTCGCCGATCGTGGTCTCCGGCCCATGGCCGGTGAAGACGCGCACCTCGTCGGGCAGCCGGAAGAGCTTTTCCTGGATGCTCCGGCGAAGGGCCTCGAAATCCCCCCCCGGAAAATCGGTCCGCCCCACGGAGCCGGCGAACAGGGTGTCGCCCACGAAGAGGCAGCCGTCGGCATAGAAGGAAACCCCGCCGGGCGTATGACCGGGGGTGTGGATCACCTGGAGCGTCAGATCGCCCACGGCAACGGTCTCCCCCTCGTCGATCAGCCGGTCGGGGTCGGGGGAGTTCTCCGCCGCCATCCCCCAGGCTGCCGCCGTGCGGGCGAGCAGCCGCAGCATGGGGGCGTCGAGAGCATGGATCAGGATCGGGGCCCCGGTCGACCGCTTCAGCTGCCGATTGGCGCCGACGTGGTCGAAATGGCCGTGGGTGTTCAAGATGTGGCTTACGGTCAGGCCCCGCTCGGCGAGCGCGAAGAGAATGCGGTCGGCCTCGTCTCCGGGGTCGATGACCGCGGCCTGCCGAGTCCGTTCACACCCGACGATGAAACAGTTGGCCTGCAGCGGGCCCACGGCAAGCTGTCGAATGATCATCGCCGTCCTCCTGTCGCATCCCTTTTTTTCTTGTCTTGCGATCCCCCGGGGCGGACGTAGCGCCGTCGGGGCTTCATCGTCCCTTGCGCCGCCGGCGCGTCGCCTCGGACCCCCGGGGTTTCCCGCAGGCCTTCCCGGAGAGGCTCTTCGTGGTCGGCCGGCGGGAGATCCCTCCCCGGCGGGGGGAACCCGGTTTCCTCCTCGGGTTCCGGCTCCTCGATTTCGCCGCGTTCAAGGGCGAGCCGGACACGGTCCACGATGCCGTTGATGAAGGCCCCGGACTCCTCGCCGCCGTATTTCTTGCCGATCTCGACCGCCTCGTCGATGGCGACACGGGGGGGAACGTCCGCGCACCAGAGCATCTCGTAGAGCGCGATCCGCATCACGTTGCGGTCGACCCCGGCCATGCGCTCGAGGCTCCAGTTTTCCGAGTAGCGCGCGATCAAGCGGTCGAGGATCCCCCGCGTCCGAAGCACGCCGTGCACGAGGCGTTCAAAGTGGGGCACGGCCTCGGTCTTGGGGGCGAAGCCGGCGCGAAAACGCGCGAGCGCTCCGGGCGTGAATTCCCCGCCGTGATCCATAAAAAAGAGCGCCTGCAGGGCGGCTTCGCGCGCTTTGCGACGGGCGCCCATCGGCCTTCAGAGCCGGTCGAAGAGGTTCGCCATCTCGACCGCGGCCATGGCCGCGCTGAACCCCTTGTTGTCGAGCTTGGTTCCGGCCCGCTCGATCGCCTGCTCGATCGTGTCCACGGTGATCACGCCGAAGATCACCGGCAACCCCGTCTCCATCATCACCGCGGCGATCCCCTTGGAGGTCTCAGCCGCGACGTAGTCGAAATGCGGAGTCGCACCGCGGATCACGGCCCCCAAACAGATCACGGCGTGGAACCGGCCGCTCGCCGCCAGCCGCTTCGCCGCCAGCGGGATCTCGAAGGCGCCCGGAACCTTGACGATTTCGATGTCGCCCTCGCGCGCCCCGCAGCGGTGGAGCGCATCGAGCGCGCCCTCGAGCAGTTTGCCGGTGATGAAATCATTGTAGCGGCTGGCGATGATCGCGAAATGCTTGCCCTCCGCCTGCAGGTGCCCTTCGATGACCTTCGCCATGTTGGCCTCCGCTTCACCTCCCCCGGCGCCGGGGGGTCATGGGGTTTTTTCGATCGACAGCAGGTGCCCCATCTTGACCTTCTTGCATTCGAGGTAGCACTTGTTGAACTCGTTGGCCTCGACTTCGATCGGGACCTGCTCCACGATGCTCAGGCCGTAGCCTTCCAGACCGATCATCTTGCGCGGGTTGTTGGTGAGCAGCCGCATGCGACGCACCCCGAGATCGGCCAGGATCTGGGCCCCGATGCCGTAGTTGCGCATGTCCGGCTGAAAACCGAGCTGAAGGTTCGCTTCGACGGTGTCCAAGCCCTGCTCCTGCAAAGCGTATGCGCGGATCTTGTTCACCAAACCGATGCCGCGCCCTTCCTGCCGGATGTAGAGCAGCACCCCGCTGCCCTCCTCTTCCATCATGGCCAGTGCCCGGTGCAGCTGGGGGCCGCAATCGCAGCGCAGCGACCCGAAGATATCCCCCGTCAGGCACTCCGAATGCACCCGCACGAGCACAGGCCTCTCCGGGTCGATCCGTCCCTTGACCATGGCGAAATGCAGGAAATCGTCGATGTCGTTCTCGTAGACCACCGCCCGGAACTCCCCGGCGATCACCGTCGGAATCGTCGCCTCGGCCACGCGGTGGACGAAGGACTCGGTGCGCATGCGGTACTCGATCAAATCGGTGATCGTGCAGATCCCGATGCCGTGCTCGCGGCTGATCGCCTGAAGGACGGGCGTGCGGGCCATCGAGCCGTCCTCGTCGAGGATGCCGCAGATCACGCCCGCGGGGGTGAGTCCCGCCAGCCGCGCCAGATCCACCGAGCCCTCGGTCTGCCCGGTGCGTACGATGACTCCGCCCTCGCGCGCCATGAGCGGGAATACATGTCCCGGCCGCACGAGATCTTCCGGGCGGGCGCCGGGGGCGACCGCGGTGCGGATCGTGTGCGCGCGGTCGGCGGCCGAAAGGCCGGAGGTGATCCCGGTGCGCGCGTCGACCGAGACGGTGAATCCGGTCCCGTAACGCGAAGTGTTGTTTTCGACCATCGGGGGCAGGTCGAGCGCTTTGGCCTGCGCGCGCGTCAGCGAAAGGCAGATCAGGCCGCGGCCGACCCGGGCCATGAAATTGACGGCCTCGGGGGTGACCTTTTCCGCCGCCATGCAGAAATCCCCCTCGGATTCGGGGTCCCGCCCGTCGGCGAGGATGACCATCCTGCCGCGGCGGATCTCCTCGAAAGTCTCTTCGATGCTCAGATAGTTCATCGGAAGATCGCGCTTTCCCCTGCGGGCCTCTAGCGGAGGAATCCCGCCCGGGCGAGCTGCTCGAGGCTCAGGCCCTCGGCCGAAACGTCCTCGGGCTCGGAACGACGCCGCAGGAATCGTTCGACGTATTTTCCGATCAGGTCCGTTTCGATGTTCACGGCCTGGCCGCCTTCCTTGAAACCGAGCGTGGTCCAGGCAGCCGTATGGGGAATAACCGCCACTTCGAAGCGTTCCCGTTCCAGCCGGTTGATCGTGAGGCTGACACCGTCGACGGCGACCGAGCCCTTGGGGATCATCCCGCGGGTGAGCTCCGGGGAAACCCGGAAACCGAGACGGAGGGCGTTGCCCTCGCGTCCGCGGGATTCGAGGCGTCCCGTCCCGTCCACGTGGCCCGAGACGAGGTGGCCGTCCAACCGGTCCCCCAGGCGAAGCGCCCGTTCCAAATTCACCCGCTCGCCCGGTCGCAGGGTGCCGAAGGTCGTCCGCGCCAAGGTCTCGGGGGAAACGTCTGCCTCGAGGCTCCGTCCCGACAGTCGCACCACGGTGAGGCAGGCGCCGTTCACGCAGAGGCTGTCGCCGATGCGGGTCCCCTCGAGCCCGAAGTCGGCCTCGACCGCCAGCCGCGCCCCGGAGCCCGCCGGCTGTACGGCGCGCACCGTCCCCATGCCTTCGATGATCCCCGTGAACATCGTTCCTCACCCGGCGGCGGGACCGCCGCCGGTTCCATCATAAGCCTTCGCCGGCCGGCGGCAAAGGGCCGCCCGGAGATCCGGCGGGTCGCCTTCCGTCCGGCGCGAGGTAACCTGCGATCAAAAGATCTTCCCCGTATCGCCGCACCTGCGTCCGCCGCAGGCGGATCGCCGCGTCGACGGCGTCGACCCCCGGCCCGGAGCAGACGGGGATTCCGTCGTCTCCGGCAAAGAGGATCGGCGCGATGAAAAAATAGGCTTTGTCCACGACCCCGGCCCGGAACGCCGAAGCGAACACCCGGCTTCCGCCCTCGATCAGCAGCGCCATCACCCCGAGTCCCCCCAGATGCGCGAGCAGCGCCGACCAGTCGAAGCGTCCCCCCGGTGCCGGGCATTCGATCACCCGCACCCCGGCCCGCTCGATCTTCTCCCGGGAGGCCGCGGAAACGCCCTCCGCCGCCACAACGAGGGTCTCGGCGGAAGAGCGGTGGTTCAACACCCGCGCCGCAAGAGGGATCCGCAAACCCGGATCGAGGATGACGCGCAGGGGATCCTTTCCGGGCCGGCCGCCGGCCCGCCGCGTCGTCAGCTGCGGGTCGTCGGCGACCACCGTGCCGACACCGACCAGGATCGCATCCGCGGCGTGTCGGAGCTCGTGAACGCGGGCGCGTGATTTCTCCCCCGTGATCCATCGGGCATCCCCCGTGCGCGTGGCGATCCGGCCGTCCAGGGTGGCCGCGCACTTGACGGCGACGAAGGGCCTGCCGGTGCGGCAGTGCTTGAAGAAGGCTTCGTTCAGACGGGCGGCCTCCCCCTCGAGAACCCCGAGGACCACCTCCACCCCCCGGGCGGCGAGGAAATCCGCCCCCCCGCCCGGAACCCGCGGGTTGGGATCCTTCACGGCGATCACGACCTTGCGGATCCCGGCCGCCAAAATCTTGTGGGTGCAAGGGGGGGTGCGACCCAGGTGGTTGCAGGGTTCCAGGGTCACGTAGAGATCGGCCCCGCGGGCCAGGGCGCCGGCCGCCTCGATCGCCCGTACCTCGGCGTGCGGCAAGCCGGCCGCCTGATGGAAGCCCTCGCCGACGATCCGCCCCTCGCGCACCACCACCGCCCCGACCATGGGGTTGGGCGAGGTCGTTCCCCGACCCCGTTCGGCCAGTTTGAGGGCCCGGCGCATGAAACGTTCGTCGGGGTTCATCGCGTCCCGATCGACCCCGCCGGATCGGATTTTTCCTCGAGGGGGGAAGGCTTTTCGCTGCTGAGCAGTTTTTTCAGCTCGAGCACGAAATCGTGGACGTCCTTGAACTCGCGGTAGACCGAGGCGAAGCGCACATAGGCCACGTCGTCAAGCTCGTGCAGTTTGGCCATGATCTTTTCCCCGATCACCGAGGAGGGGATCTCCTTTTCCTCGCTTTCGCGCAGATCGCGCTCGAGCTCGTCGATGAAGGCCTCGATGAGATTCAGGCTGATGTTGCGTTTCTCGCAGGCCTTGAGCATCCCCGTGCGCACCTTTTCGCGGTTGAACAGCTCCCGGCGCCCGTCCTTTTTGACGATCAGAATCGGGATCTCCTCGATGTGCTCATAGGTCGTGAAGCGGCGGCTGCAGGCCAGACATTCGCGACGGCGGCGGATCACGCTCGCATCCTTGCTCAGGCGGCTGTCGATCACCCGGTTCTCGATTTCACCGCAGAACGGGCATTTCATCTCCCCCTGCCTTTCCCGGCGGTCGGGTCGCCTTCCCGGGCGGGGGAGGCTTTCTTCTCCGCCGACCCCGTTTCGCGGAAGACGGGCACGCCTTCGGCCTCGGCGGCCCCCGCGACCTGCACGATAGGGATCCCGGCCTCCTCGAGCAGGGCCCGCGCCAGATCGTCGGCGTACCCGGATTCGTAATGGACCTTCGCGATTCCGGCGTTGATGATCATCTTGGCACAGATGGAACAGGGTTGAGTGGTGCAGAAGAGGCTCGCCCCCTTCACCGAGACGCCGTGGTAGGCCGCCTGCAGGATCGCGTTCTGCTCGGCATGAATGCCGCGGCAGAGCTCGTGGCGCATGCCGGACTGCACCCCGAGGGTTTCCCGCAGACAGCCGACTTCGGCGCAGTGACGGATCCCGCTCGGAGCTCCGTTGTAGCCCGTGGAGAGAATGCGCTTGTCCTTGACGATCACCGCCCCCACGGCCCGGCGCAGACAGGTCGTACGCCGGGCGACCAGGCGGGTGATGTCCATGAAGTAGGTCTCCCAGCTCGGCCGTTCCCCGGTGGGCATTGGCGATCCTTAGGCGCTCTCCTCGGCGACGTGAGCGCCCCCGGCGATCCTCCGCGGCGCTAACCGCCTGGAATGGAAAAGATCATTTTATCCACCCGGTCGTTGTGCCGCAAGAGAAAAAACCGCGGGCTTCCGGGGGCTACCCGGTGAATTTGCGGAAAAGAAGCGTGGCGTTCGTGCCGCCGAAGCCGAAGGAATTCGACATGGCGACGTTCACCCGGGCGCGGCGGGCGGTGTTGGGCACGTAGTCGAGGTCGAGTTCTTCGGCCGGATTCTCGTAGTTGAGCGTGGGCGGCAGAACGTCGTGGTAGACGGCGAGGACCGAGAAGACGGCCTCGACGCCGCCGGCGCCGCCCAGGAGGTGGCCGGTCATCGACTTCGTGGAACTGACGGCCACGCGGTAGGCATGCTGGCCGAAGACACGCTTGATCGCCCGCGTCTCGTAGAGGTCGTTCAACTCGGTCGAGGTGCCGTGGGCGTTGATGTAGTCGACCTCGTCCGGGCTCATGCCGGC
>CAZQUP010000052.1:14096-20011 GCA_964596545.1 uncultured Desulfatibacillum sp.
GTAGTCGACCTCCGTGCAGGCGATGCCGGCGTCCTCGAGGGCCATCTGCATGCAGCGGGCCGCCCCATCGCCGTCGGGCGGCGGTGAGGTCATGTGGTAGCCGTCGCCGGTCAGGCCGTAGCCGATCATTTCAGCATAGATGCGCGCCCCCCGCCGCCGGGCATGGTCCAGTTCCTCGAGGATCACGATGCCCGCGCCTTCGCCGGGGACGAAGCCGTCCCGGTCGCGGTCGAAGGGCCGCGAGGCCCGTTCGGGCTCGGCGTTGCGGGTGGAGAGCGCCTTCATGGCGTTGAAGCCCGCGATGCAGGAGGGGGAAATGACGGCCTCGGTCCCCCCCGTGATCATGGCGTCGGCACGGCCTTCCTGGATGATCTTGAAGGAATCCCCCACGGCGTGCGCGCCGGCCGCGCAAGCGGTGGCGAACGACAGATTCGGCCCCCTGGCCCCGAAGAGAATCGAGATCATCCCCGGCGCCATGTTGCCGATCATCATGGGGATGAAAAAGGGGCTGACCCTCCGCGGGCCGTTCGCGTGGATGTTGAGGATGGTCTCCTCCATGAACCGAAGACCGCCCAGCCCGCAACCGGTGACGACCCCGATGCGGGGGCCGTTGTCGGCCGTAATGATCAGCCCCGCATCATCGAGCGCGAGTCGGGTGGCGGCGACGGCATAGCTGATGAAGGGCTCGAAGCGCTTGGCGTCCTTTTTGCTCATCCAGTCTTCGGCCCGGAAGCCCTTCACCTCGCCGGCGATCTGCGTTTCGTAAGGCGAAGGATCAAAGCGGGTGATCCGCGTGATCCCCGAGCGGCCTTCGCAGATCGCCCGCCAGCTCTCTTCCACGCCGATCCCGACGGGGCAGACGAGCCCCAGACCCGTGACAACGACCCGTTTTTTCAAACCGCCTCCTCGCGCGCCCCGCGGTCACTTCCGCTTAGCGATATAGTCCATCGCATCCTGGACGGTGACGATCTTTTCCGCGTCCTCGTCGGAGATCTCCACGTTGAACTCCTCCTCCATGGACATGATCAGCTCGACAAGATCGAGCGAATCGGCCCCGAGATCGTCCACGAACGAGGCTTCCGGTTTGATCTCCGCAAGATCCACGCTCAGCTTTTCGGCGATGATCTTCTTCACCTTCTCCTGAATTTCTTCCACTGTGGCCATGATGGGCATTCCTCCGTGCGTCGACGGCCGCCGGCCGTCGGAATATGCCGGATCCGCCGGGCGGGACCCCGCGGATCCGTCCGGTTCGTTACATGTACATCCCGCCGCTGACGTGCAGAACCTGGCCCGTCAGGTAGGCGGCCTCCTCGGAGGCGAGAAAGGCGATCGCCGCCGCCACCTCCTCCGGACGACCCGCCCGGCCGAGCGGGATTTGGGCGAGAAAGGCTTCCTTGATCTTGTCGCTCAGGACCGCGGTCATGCGTGTTTCGATGAAGCCGGGGGCGACGGCGTTGACGGTCACGCCGCGGCCGGCGAACTCGCGCGCCGCGGTCTTGGTCAGGCCGATCAGGCCCGCTTTCGAGGCGACGTAGTTCGCCTGGCCGACGTTGCCGGTCTGGCCGACCACCGAGGCCACGTTGACGATCCGTCCCGCACGCTGCTGAGCCATGGTGCGGCCCACGGCGCGCGTGCACAAGAAGGCCCCTTTCAGGTTGATGTTCAACACCCGGTCCCAGTCGTCCTCCTTCATACGCAACAGCAGCGCATCGCGCGTGATTCCGGCGTTGTTGACGAGGACGTCGATCCGTCCGAAGCGCGACATCACGGCCTCGGTCCAGGCGACGACCTGGGCGTCGCTGGCGACGTCGACGGTTTGGAAGAAGGCCTCCGGCCCCAGGGCGGAGGCCGCCTCGCGGCCGGTCTCGGCGTCCACGTCGCAGATCGCCAGCTTCGCCCCTTCGGCGGCGAACCGCTCGGCCGTCACCCGCCCGATGCCCGCGGCGGCGCCGGTCACCATCACCACTTTGTCCCGAAAGCGCATCGCTCCGTCCTCCTCAACGGCCGAAGACCAGGTCGGCCAGGCGGTCCATATCCCGGATCGCGCCGCGGCGGGCGCGGGCGAACTCGGCCAGCCCCATCGCCCGCAAGAGCTCCTCCACCTCGGCTTCCGCGAGTTCTCCCGTTCCGTGAAGCATCCGCAGACTGTGGCGTTCAAAGCCCTCGGCGGTCTCGAGGGCGAAGAGCCGGGCGACCAGGCCGGTCCGCTCGGCCCGAACGTCGCCCGCTTCGGCGTACGCCGCGGCCCGACGGAGGGCGGCCGCCGCGATCTCGGTGCGCGCCATGAGCTCGGCGAGATCGAACATCACGATCTGCTCCCGGGTGAGCCGGCGGGCGTCGACGACGGCGATCAGCCGATTCAGGGCCCGAGCCATCCGGGCGACCTCCGCCCCGCCGCGTCCGGGCAACCGCCGCTCGAGGGCGTCCATCTCCTGGGCGAGATCCCCGTAGAAGGCGCCCCGGCTCTTGCGGGTTTTCTTCCAGCGGAAGGTGCTGATGATGTTCTGCTGGATCTCGCTCGTTCCCTCGTAGATCGTCGTGATGCGCACATCGCGTTTGATCTTCTCGACGCCGTACTCGGTGGTGTAGCCGTAGCCTCCGAGGGCCTGGATGCCGTCCTCGGCGGCGCGGTTGCCCGCCTCGGTGGCGAACCACTTGGCGATCGAACCCTCGACCTCGAGGTCGGTCTCGCCGGCGTCGAGGCGCGCGGCGATCTCGTCGATGTAGGCTTCGACGGCGGCAAGCCGCACGATGTTGGGCACGATCAGCTTGTGGGTGTAGCCCTGTTTCTCGGAAAGCGTCGTCTTGAACTGGACGCGCTGCTTGGCGTAGGCGACGGCGATCTCCATCGCCGCCTCCCCGGCCCCCAGCCCCATCGCCGCGACCATGAGCCGGGTGTAGCCGAAGACCTCGTTTGCCTGCTTGAGTCCCTGGCCGGGCACCCCGCCCACCAGCCGGTCCGCCGGCACGAAGACGTCGCTGAAGGTGAGCGGCGAGGTGTTCGAGGCGCGGATACCGTGCTTTTCCTCGCCCTTCCCGGCCTGGAAGCCGGGGGTGTTCTTCTCCACGATGAAAAAGCTCGGCCCTTCCGGGGCGACGGCGAGCACGGTCAGGAAATCGGCGTAGCCTCCGGTCGAGATGAACTGTTTGGTGCCGTTGATGCGGTAGCCGACCCGCCGGCCGGATGCATCGGTCACGGGATCGGCCTTGGTCTTGATCGCAGCGACGTTGCTGCCGGCATCGGGCTCGGTGACGGCGTAGGCGACGAGCGCCTCCCCGGCGGCGATTTTTCCGAGCCAGATGCGCTTCTGCTCCTCGGTCCCGCCGACCAAAATGGGATCGGCACCGAGCTGAATGGCGAAAAAGGCCGTCGTGATCCCCAGACAGATCTTGGCCATTTCGCGCGTCACCGCGCAGCTGTCGCGCGCCCCTCCCCCGAGCCCGCCGTAAGCTTCGGGGATCATGAGCAGCTGCAGGCCGATTTCCGGGCCGAGCATCTCGCGGATGACTTCCTCGGGGAAAATCTCCCGGCGATCGAATTCCCGAATCCGCTCCGGGGTGAGCAGTCGTTTTTTGAGCTGCGCCACCGTTTCCAGGATCATGCGGCGGGATTCGGGGTCGAGTCCCGCCGGTTTACGGCCCTCTACCGCAGAAGGCGTTTCCATGGGCGAAAGGATCCTTTCTCGTTCCTATTCCTTTTCCACCGCGGTTACGGTGCGGCCCTTGTAGGCGCCGCAATTCGGGCAGGCGCGATGGGGCAGCGCCGGCTCGCCGCATTCGGCGCAGGTGGTGAGGGACGGGGCCGCCAGCCGTTTTCCGGTTCGGCGCTTGTCGCGGCGGGCCTTGGACACTCTTCGCTTGGGAAGTCCCATAAGATATTCTCCTAACTGTTTGAAATCGATACGATTGAAATCAATTCTCGACTAGAGACCGAAGGTGCGGCCTAAGTAATTGAATTCCCCTCCCCTGTCAAGCCTTATTTCCACAGGGGCTTGAGCGGCGATCGTCTCTGTGCTATCAACTCCGCGACGGCGACGCTGTCCATCTTTTTTTGTCGAAAAATTCGATAATTGACTATCAGAAACCCAGACCGCGCCTTCCGCCCCAAGCTCCCGCGGAAAGGGGGTGGGCAAGCCGCGGCTGAGGCGCGGCGCCCGGGGGCCCGGAGCCAGCCCCCGGTTTTTTACTGAATGCAGCAGTAAAAATATAGACTACTGAATTCCCCCGCCGAACGCCTTTTGCCGACCGCAGCCTCGGAGGCGGAGCGCGCGGGAATGTATCCGGATGCCCCCGGATCGGGAGGCTTTCATGTCGCAGGTCGTCACCCGCTTCCCCCCCAGCCCCACAGGCTTTCTCCATCTCGGCGGAGCCCGCACGGCGGTCTTCAACTGGCTCTACGCCCGGCACACCGGCGGGCGGTTTGTGCTGCGCTTCGAAGACACCGACACCGAGCGCTCCTCCCCCCGATATGTCGCGGCGATTCTCGATGCCCTCACCTGGCTGGGGATCGACTGGGACGAGGGGCCCTACTACCAGAGTCAGCGCCTCGAAGTGTACCGAGAACAGCTGCAGCGGCTGCTCGAGGCCGGCCGCGCTTATTACTGCACCTGCTCCCCCGAGCGTCTCGAGACCATGCGCCGCGAAGCCATGGCCCGGGGCGACAAACCGAAATACGACGGCACCTGCCGCAACCTCGGGCTCGGGCCGGGGCCGGGCGCGGCGGTGCGCTTTAAAGCGCCCCTCTCCGGCGCCACGGTGCTCCGCGACGTCGTCAAGGGGACGATCGCCTTCGACAATGCCGAGTTCGACGATTTCGTCATCTGCCGCAGCGACGGAACCCCCACCTACAACTTCGCCGTGGTGGTCGACGACATCACCATGGGGGTGAACACGATCATCCGCGGCGACGACCACGTGATGAACACGCCCAAGCAGATCCAGCTCTATGAGGCGCTGGGAGCCCCGCTTCCGGTCTTCGCCCATGTGCCCATGGTGCTCGGCCGCGACCGCGCCCGCTTGAGCAAACGGCACGGAGCGGCCTCGGTCACCGAATACCGCGACCAGGGCTTTCTGCCGGATGCGGTGGTCAACTATCTCGTGCGTCTGGGCTGGTCCTTCGGGGACCAGGAGTTTTTCACCCGCGCCGAGCTGATCGAGCGCTTCAGCCTGGAACACCTGGGGCGTTCGGCGGGCGTCTTCGACCCGGAGAAACTTCTCGCCCTGAACGCCGAGCACATCCGGGCGAAGCCGCCGGCGGAGCTGATCGAGCCGTTGCGGCCCTTTTTCCGCGAACTCGGCATCGAAATCGAAGAGGGCCCGCGCACGGAAAAGATCGTCGCCGGACTCGCCCCGCGCAGCAAGACGCTCGCAGACCTCGCCCGGCAGGCCCGCTTTTACTTTCAGGAAGACTTCGCCTACGACGAAGAGGCCGCCCGCGCCCATCTGAACGAAGAGGCGCTTGCCGTGCTGACCGCCGTCGCCGCGCGCCTTTCGACCCTCGAGGATTTTCAGGAGAGCGCCCTCGAGCAAGCCTTTCAGGCCGTGATGGCCGAAACCGGGCTCAAGCTGGGGAAAATCGCCCAGCCCGTGCGCGTCGCCCTGAGCGGACGAGCGGCGAGCCCCGGCATCTTCGAGATCATCGCCATCCTCGGCAAGCAAGCCACCCTCCGGCGCCTCGAGCGGGCGATCGGCTTCATCCGGCGGCGCGGATAAGCCCGGCCGGTCGCAGGCGAGGGCAGCCGTGAGATGCGAAAAGGTCTTGACGCCGAAGGCTGCGGCGTTTACATTGGCGCTGTTCGCTGAGGGATCGTCTAGCGGCAGGACGACGGGTTCTGGCCCCGTTAACCTAGGTTCGAATCCTAGTCCCTCAGCCAATAAAAATGGCTTACGGAGACCCGTAAGCCATTTTTATTCTC
>CAZQUP010000053.1:0-18675 GCA_964596545.1 uncultured Desulfatibacillum sp.
CTGCGCGGCGGCACGATGGACCTCACCGGCATTGCGCGGCTCACCGGCGGCGGCCCGGTTTTGCCGAGGCCGCCGGTGAGCCGCGCTGGATCGGGCCGGTCTTGGATCCCGGCAGCCGGCGCCCGCTGCTCAGCGTGGTGCAGAGAGTCTTCGATCCCGACGGGACGCCGGCGGCGGTGGTCGGCCTTGAGGTGCTCCTGAGCGAGGTGTTGCGCGTCGAGGCGCTCTCCTCCCTCTGGCGAAGCGAGAGCGTCTCCTCCTATCTCGTCGAGGCGGTTCCCGCCTCCACGGGCCGGGGACACGAGCTTTGGGTCCTCGCCCGACGCGAAAAAGAGGCCGGGGAGCCGGTCTGGGACGGACTTTCCGTTCCGGAGCCTTTTGCGGAAACGGAGCCGGAGGCCGCCAAACGTCTTGCCCAGGCGGTCTTCGAGCGTCGCGCGGGGGTGGTCGAGATGGACTGTCGCGGCACGCCTTGCCTCTGGGCGCATGCGCCCATGCACGGAGAAGTCGCCTTTTTGGTCGCCCTACCCCAGGAGGTGATCTCGCGTCTGCCCGAACGGGCGATTGCGGCCATTGCGGCGTTCAGTCGGGAGGAAATCCGGGTCGTGAGCCTTGCCGTCGTCGGGGCGCTGCTCGTCGCCGTCCTGGCTGCCTGGATCGGCTCACGCCGCTTCGCGCGGCCGATGGCGGCGCTCGCGGAGGCTGCAGCGGAAATCGGCCGCGGCCGTTTCGACCTGCGCATCGACCTGCGCACCGGGGACGAACGCGATCGGGTCATCGAGGCCTTCAACGCGATGGGTCCGAAACTGGAGGAGCACCTGCGCATGCGCAGCGGGCTGCTTCTGGCGAGCGAGGTGCAGCAGAAGCTCCTGCCGCGCCGCATGCCGTCCTGGCCCGGTCTGGAGGTGGCCGGGGCGAGCCTCTCCTGCGATGAGACGGGGGGCGACTACTATGATCTCTTCGAGGACGCCGGCGGAACCCCCTGCATCGCCGTGGGCGACGTTGCCGGCCACGGGATCCCGGCCGCGCTGCTGATGGCCACGGCACGGGCCACGCTGCGGATGCGCGCGGTCGCACCCGGCGGCGGCGCCGAAATCATCGCCGACGTGAACCGCCGCCTCGCCGAAGATTTCGGCGAAAACGGGGCCTTCATGACGATGTTCTTCCTCTGCCTCGACGGCGAGCGCCGGCACCTGCGATGGGTGCGCGCCGGGCATCCGCCCGCGCTGCTCTACGATCCGCTCTCGAAATGTTTCCGGGAACTCCGCGGGCCGGGTCTGCCGCTCGGCGTCGATCCCCGAGCGCGTTTCGTGGAGGAGGGCATGGGCCCCCTGGCGGCGGGAAGTGTCGTCTTCATCGGCACCGACGGCATCTGGGAGACCCTCGGCCCGGGGGGCGAGTTTTTCGGTCAGGCCCGCTTGCGCGACATCATCTCCCGCCACGCGAGGGTCCCGGCTCGGGTGCTTGTGGAAGCCGTGGTGCAGGAGCTCGAGCGGTTCCGCTGCGGCCTACGGTCCGCCGACGACGTGACCCTGGTGGCGCTGCGGGTTCTTTAGAGGTGCTCGATCGCCTCGCCTTTTTGGAGAAGATCCTCGAGGAAGGCCCGCAGCGAAGACAGCGCCCGCACCGCCTCCTCCAGCCGCACCGTCAGGGGATCATCCCCGCCCAGGAGGTCGGCGGCTTTTTTCAAGGATTTTTCCGCTTGTTCCGCTTGTCTGCGGATTTCCTCGCGCAGGGTTTTCCGCTTGCGGTGCTTTTCGCGTTCCTCGAGAATCAGGGGCAACAGGCGCTGGATCGAGTATTCGACGAGCGCATCGCGCGGGGTGCTCGAATCCCTTGCGGCCGCTTCGAGGTTGATCAGGGTCCGACGGCTGATCACGAAGGTCTTCTGCACGCGCTCGAGGCTGCGAAACTCGACCGGCTCGATCCCGCGGGCGATCGCCCGCAGACTCTCGATGTCTTCCGTCAGCTGGTCGAAGAGGGACTTCTGCTTGATCCCCAAGTGGGCGGCGACGGTGCTCAGCACTCCGATCGCGCGCGGGGAGAGTTTGAAGGTGGCGCGCACGGATTGGCGACCGCGCAGGTCTTTTAGCTCCGGCAGGGGCAGTTTGAATTCTTCCATCGGAAACCCATGTCAAGTTACTTTTTAGAAAATATTACTTTTAATAATGAAACTATATTGACAAATACACTTCGATAATTATTATTTGCCCGAAAACGGATAAATAATACAAAACTCACGATCAATTGCAAGTCGAAAGGGGGGTTGAAAGATGATGGATCTGGTTCGTTGGAATCCCTGGAAAGAAATGGTGTCGCTGCGGGATCGCATGAACCGTCTTTTCGATGATGTCTTCTTCCGTTCCGACCGTCGCGAGGACCTCTGGGCGGAAGGTGTGTGGGTGCCGGCGGTGGACATGTTTGAAACCGATGACAAGGTCGTGATCAAGGCCGAACTTCCCGGCCTGGAGAAGAAGGACATCAGCCTGGACCTGCAAAACGGCGTCCTGACGCTGAAGGGCGAGCGGAAATCGGAAAACGAGGTCAAGGAAGAAAACTACTATCGCCGCGAGATGTCTTACGGCAAGTTCGTACGCTCCTTCAGCCTGCCGGTGGACGTCGATGCAGACAAGATCAAGGCCGAGTTCAAGAACGGCCTGTTGACGGTGGAGGTTCCGAAACCCGAGGGACACAAGCCGAAGCAGATCAAAGTCAGCTGACCGCGATCCTGTGCTTCGGACCCGGGAAGGCCCCCATCCAGGGGGCCTTTGTTTTGGCGCGTTTGGAATCCTCGATTGGACAACCGGCGTTCCTGCATTATTTTTTTTGCTCGAAGCAGAAATTGAAAATTTTCCCTTCAGGCGGCTTTCATGAGAAAAGCACTCCGGGTCCTCGGAGCCGTCCTCCGCGGCGGCTGGCGGGCAGTGAGCTTCGGGCGGCGGCTGGCGGCCAATCTCCTGTTTCTGGCCGCGCTGGCCCTGGCGGGCCTGCTGGTTTTCGGCGGAGGGGGGCAGCGGTTGCCCGAGTCCGCCGCGCTGGTGGTGGCCCCGAGCGGCTCTCTGGTGGAGCAGGCGAGCCGCGATTTGTCCTGGACCGATTTTCTCTCCGCCGAGGAGGACGCCTCGGAAACGGTGGTGCGTGATCTGGTCGAGGCGCTTGACCTTGCTCGAGACGATCCCCGCATCCGGGCGGTCGTTCTGGATCCCAGCCGTCTGAGCGGGGGATCGTTGAGCAAACTTCAGGCGCTGGGGGCGGCGCTCGATCGCTTCCGCGAGTCCGGAAAGCCCGTGATCGCCGCGGCGGATTATTTCTTCCAGTCCTCCTATTACCTCGCCGCCCATGCCGACCGCATATACGTCGGCCCGATGGGCGGGGTGTTCCTGAAGGGCTTCGGCGTCTACCGTCACTACTGGCGTTCGGCGCTGGACCGGCTCGGGGTGAAGGTCCATGTGTTCCGCGCCGGCGCCTACAAATCGGCCGCCGAACCCTTCGAACGCAGCGCCATGTCGGAGGAAGACCGGGCGTCCAGCGCCGCCCTGCTCGAGGTCCTCTGGTCGGAGTACAAGCAGGGGGTGGCGAGCCGCCGCCGCCTGGAGCCGGGGCGGATCGACGACTACGTCGAGGGCTTTCCGCGCCACCTGGAAGCGGCGGGCGGGGATGCGGCCAGGGCCGCTCTGGCGGCGGGTCTGGTGGATGCGGTCGGTGGGCGCCAGGCGCTGCGAGAGGAGCTCACCGCGCTTGTGGGGGAAGACCCCGCCGAGCGGTCCTTTCGCAAGGTCGACAGCGGAACCTATCTGCGGGCGAGACGTGCGCAGCGGGATCGGTCCGGGGAGAAGCGACCCAAAATCGCCGTGATCGTCGTTCAGGGAGTGCTTTGGGACGGGGTTCCCGGTGCCGGACGCGCCGGGGCGGCTCAAATTGCCCGGCAAATTCGACGGGCCGTGCGGGACGACACCGTAAGCGCGCTCGTGCTCCGGGTCGACAGCCCGGGAGGAAGCGCCCTGGCGGCCGAGACCGTCCTGCAGGAGCTCGAAGGCGCCCGGCGCGCGGGAAAGCCGATCGTCGCCTCGTTCGGCTCGGTCGCCGCCTCGGGCGGGTACTGGATCGCCTGCGGCGCCGACGAAATCTGGGCCGCCCCCACGACGGTCACCGGGTCGATCGGAGTCTTCGGCGTTTTTCCGACTTTCGAAAGAGGTCTCGAATCTCTGGGGATCCGCAACGACGGCGTGGGGACCACCCGGCTCGCCGATGCCTTCGTACCCGGCCGGCCCCTGAACCCGCTGGTCGCCTCGTCGATCCGCCTGCTCGTGGAAGGCAGCTATCGGGCCTTTCTCGATCGGGTCGGGAAGGCGCGGGGTCTTTCCGGAGAACGGCTCCACCGCGCCGCCGAGGGCAGGGTGTGGTCGGGACGTGACGCACAAGAAAAAGGTTTGGTCGATCATCTCGGGGATATCGAAGAGGCGATCGCCGCGGCCGCCCGACGAGCCGGTCTGGACAGCTATGCCGCCGACTATGTCGAGCCGCCCCTTTCCCGGCGGGAAAAAATCCTCCGCGAGCTCAAGGAACAATGGGCGCAAGGAGGGGATTGGCGGCGGCTCCAGCGCCTCGTTTTCCCGGCATACGCGGCGTGGACCGAGCTGCACGAGATCGGTGAGCTCGTCCTACAGGACCCCCGCGGCGTATTCGCTTATTGCCTTGCCTGCGAGGGAATCGACCGTAACTGACCCCCGTCGGCGGGGGTGAAGCGGCGCGACGGCCGAATCGTGCACGATGGAGGGTGTGCGATGAAAGAAAAGAAGGAGATCAAGCGGGACATTCTGGACAAATTCCGCGCCATCGGCGCGGAGACCGGAGATACGCTTCCGGCGCAGTGGCTGGAGACGGTCTACTGGATGCGGCTTACTTCCGAGGAAAAGAAACTCTTCAAGAAGGCGGTGCAGGAGCTGGTTTCCGTCGGCATCCTCGAACAGGTGGAAGGCTCCAGCCTCAACCTGCGGCTGACCGCGAAAGGGGAAAATCTCCTTTACGGCTCCGAGTCCGCACGGGTCCCGCGCGAAGCCGAGACGAACCGCGAATGGTTCGAGTTCAGCGGAAACGAGCTTTAGTTGAAAACCGCAAGAAAAAACGCGGCAGGAACAATCGGAAAGGCGGCCGCCGGGTGATCCCCGGGGCCGCCTTGACCGTTTCGGGAGGGCCCGTTCAGTCGAGGGGATCGTCGAGCAGGGCGTCGCGAATCAGCTTGGCGGCCACCCGTTCAGGCTGGATCGCGTAAGTGCCGGCTTCGATCTGCGCCTTGAGGGCGGCGACCTTTTCCTCCCGGATGTCGGGCAGGGTGCGGATCGTCTCGCGGGCTTCCTGGAACCGCGCGGCGGCGTCGTTCAGCTCAACCGTATCTCGATCCCGGGAAACCGCGGGCCGGCCCGCAGCCTCTTCCGCAGGCGGTCCGGCTGCGGCGCGATCGGTCTTCGCGGGGTTGTACAGCTCCACCATCGTCGTCTGATCTTTGGGCGTGACCTGCATGAGGGTCTCCTTACTTGCGATATCCGCCGGCCGGATGATAGGGCTTTCGTCGTTCCGATGATCAGGTCTTGCGGCCGCGGTCAAACGCGCCGTGTCGGTCCAGTGAGGTTATCGGCGGTTTTATCGTCGACTTTAGTCTTTTTTCATAATTTTTTGCATTTTTCAAAAACCGCTTTTCGGCCGGAGCGATTCCTTTCGATTCGTCCCGGGGAAGGCGGGCGCCGCGCCCGATGCCCGAAGAAGATCCAACATTCCGCCAGGCTCTGCTTGTCGCCCTGCGTATCCTCGCGCGACGGGATCACTCGGCCCGGGAGCTTTCCGGGAAGCTCGAGCGCAAGGGGATCGAGGCGGGAATCGTCCACGGGGTGATCGAAGAGTGCCGGCGGCTGGGGTATATCGACGAGCAACGCAGCGCCGCCCTGCTTGCCCAGGCTCTGCGGCGCCGGGGCTTCGGCATGCTGCGCCTGCGGCGGGATCTCCGGCGTAGGGGATTGCTCTCCTCCGAGGAAGACGGCCTGCCCCCTGGCCTCTGGGATCCGACCGATGAGCTCGAATCGGCTCTCCAGGCGGCGCGCCGAAAATGGGCGGCGCTCCAAGGCGAAGAAAACGCTTTGGTGCGCAAGGTCAAACTGAGTCGTTTCCTCCATGCGCGCGGGTTTTCGGAGTCCTCGATCCGGGAGGCGCTTTCCCGGGTGACGGAGATCGAGAGACCCGCTTAATAGTTGAAGAACACCCGGAAGATCACCGCGACCCCGCGGGGGTCGAGACGGATCACCTCGCCCGTGGCCCGCAGCATCGCCTTACTGCGCACCAGGGGAATGGAGAGCGCGATCTCCTCGCCCACGGCCGGAGGCGGATCGGCGTGCAGCAGCACCCCTCTTGCGCTGAGATTGATCACCTGGGCACGAAAACGACCGGCACGCGTGATGCAGTCGGCCAGGATCGGTTGGGTTTCGGATGCGAAGTGACGCCGGAAATCCTCCCGTCTGCCCCGGCGCTCCCCGGCCAATTTTTCTCCTTCCCGAATTCCGCTCATAGCCCTTCCCATGAAGCAAAATGCCAGCGAATGTTTATGCAAAAATCGATCCTAAGATAGCATAACAAGCAAATAAATTCCTAAAACTCTTGCCAGAGTCTCCTCAATCCATTACTATCCGCTCCATGAGCACCTGTCTTGAGCCTCCACGCCCCGGCCGATTCAGTATGATTTTTCCCAGGTCTCGGTTGCAAAGGTAAAGAGACCCTCTGCCCCCGCCGGTTTTTGATAACTTCATTATATCGAAATTATTGATCATCTGCTCATGTTCAGGGGGTGCACGGTTTTTGCTTTATCGGTGACGGGGGGACGGACGGGCCGGCAGCAAGATGGGGAATAGGCGTTTTATCCCCGGAAAAGGAGTGCAATGATGGTCTACGGGCAGGAAAAAGGCGGTTCAACCCGCAGACTCAAAGAGAGATTGTTTCCTTGGCTGGTGGCGTTCTTGTTAGGACTCGCCATTTCCGTGAGCGACATTCATTTTTCCCACGAACCGGGTGGAGCAGTGCAAGAGGACGAACGTCAGGACGTTAACGCGGTCCGTGAGCGGCCCGCCGTGAGCATCATTGACGGTGAAGATCGCTTCGGCAGGGAGGCCCCTTTCCTTTTCGCCTATGAACCGAAAGCCGAGCCCGATCTGTTGCCCTTTGACCGGGCCGTCCACGAGGCGTCCGGGCGGTATCACGTGGAAGTGGAGTTGATTCTGGCGATCATCATGGCCGAATCGCGCTTCGATCCGCGGGCGAAATCGAAAAAAGGAGCCCGCGGTCTCATGCAGCTTATGCCGGTTACGGCCTCGGCCTACGAGGTGAGCGACGCTTTCGATCCCGCCGAAAACATCGACGCCGGAACCCGTTACCTGCGCGATCTGCTGGATCGTTTCGGCGGGGATCTCCGCCTGGCCCTCGCCGCTTACAACGCCGGGGAACAGGCCGTGATCCGCCACAAGGGTGTGCCGCCCTTTCCCGAAACCCGCGCCTACATCGAAAAGGTGCTTCAGTATTATCGCCTGATCAAGGAAGATCGGCTCGATTTCGACTTTCCCCTCACGCTCTCCTCCGCTTTTTCCTCTTCCGCGGGATTTCCGGTCATGGTGGACTGAAAAGGTCGTTTCGGACCAGGCGGCGCCCCCTGATGCGCACCGCCAAGGGACGACTGCCGCCTTCCCGCCGCCGTTCGGCATGCAGGTGGAGATGGGGCTCGAGCGACATGCCCGAATTGCCCACCCGCCCCAGAAACGTCCCGGGGGCGATCCGGTCCCCGGGCGCGACATCCAGGCTCGATGGGGCGAGATGAGCCAGGACGACCTCGAAGTCGCCGCAGTCGAGGCGCACGAAATTCCCTTCCGGATGATCGAGGTCCATCCGGGGCGGGGTCAGATCGGGCATACCGCCCCGGCTTGCAAGCACGGTCCCGCCGCAAGGGGCGAATACCGGCTGTCCGTACATGAAATAGTCCCGGAGATCGTCCGGCCGAAATCCCCGGGCCCGCCGCCCCAGGAAATCGACACGCACGATATCGAGGGCGTAGGCCTGACCTCGGTAGGGCGCAAGCTCTTCGGCGTCGAGCGTCTTGAGGTGGGGGTTGATCAGGATGGAGGATCCGCCGTGAATGACCCGGAAGGTTCCTTCGCGAAGCGGGGAATCGAGGTCGACGGTTTCCGCTTCCGGCGGGGCCGCGGCGCAGAGGACATGCAGCAGGACCGCACTCGAGACGGAGGCGATGAGCAGGCTGGAGAGCGTGATCGGGTGCGGCCGGCGCCATGTCCTTTCGCCTGCGGGCGCCCGCTTGCGGCGCCGCAGGGCGAAAAGGGCCCCCGCGGCCTGGAGCAGGCCCCAAAAGAAAAGCAGGCTTCGCGGGAAAAGCTGCCAAGCCCCCACCGTCCACAACATCCCGCCGTAGGCCGCGCAGGCCGCGAGATGCGTCGCCCAGAGACTCAGGCGCGGATCCCGAAGCCGGAAAAAGCGGATCGCCAGGGCGGCGGGCAGGAAGACCTCCCCGAGCAGGGAGATCGCGAGCAACTCGTCCATGCGGTCCTGTGTAGCAGATCCCGGTCGGGACGGCCATCCGCCGGGATTCTTGCGGCGGCTGAGGCGCCGGACTCACGGCGCCGCCCTTTGTCCGGAGGCCAGGTTTCCGGCGAAGGCGAAAAGCAGTCCCCGCAGGCGAGGGGATAGTTCGTCGAAGTGAATGGCGAGCGAGGTGTGGCGTCGGCCGTCGTGGAGCAGGATGCGCCGCCGAACGATGCGGCCGGCGATTTCCAGGGCCACCCCTTCGCCGTGGAGAGCGGCTTTGACCCGGCGGCCGAGCAGCGGATCGGAAGCCGGCCCTCCGGGAGGCGGGGGCGGCAGGCCGTCCGTTTCCGGGACGAAAGAGACGCCGGAGACCGAAAGGTCGTAGGAGAGCCCGGCGACACAAAGCCGACTCTGTCCCGGGGCGTCGGCCAGGACCTCCACCCGCATGGGCACGGGGATGCGGTAGCGTTCCCCCTTGCGAACCCCTTGTCCCACAGCGGGGTTATCGTTTTCCGATCGCAAGCCGCAGAGCCGGACCAACCCACGTTCCACGGCCGGATGGCGGCGACAGGCCCGCATCAGCCGGTCGCGGGAGATCGAGAGGACCTCGGCCGGGCTGACCGCTTCGACGAGGGTGGAGGAAGGCCGCCGTTCGTGAAAGGGATAGACATCGCCGAAGGCATCCCCCTGGCGTATCGTGCGGCTTGACGGCCGCCGCCGGATAGGTTTCTCGTCGACCGTTTCGTAGCGGGACTCCCGCAGCGTGCCCTCGACCACGAGATGGAGTTCCTCCGGAGGAAGACCCGGTCGTAGGAGGACTTCCCCGGCGGGCACGCAACTTCTTCGGCAACAGGCGAGAACGGCCATGCGCTCGCCGCGGATGAGAGCCCTCAGGAAAGCGTCCGCGGGGCCGCCGCCCGGCGGCGAGCGGTCGATTTCGTCCTGAAATGCGGCCAACTCCCGCGCGGAAGGACGCCGCAGGCGCCAGGCCGACAGCTCGGCCGACCACGCAGCGAGGATCCGTCCCTCGGCGAGGAAACGGCCGGCCGTCTCGCGATAACGCGCCCGGGCCTCCTCGCGGCGCGCGTGCTCTTCGAGCAGACGCGCATGAATCTTCAGAAGTTCGGGGCACCCCGGAGCCTCCGCCAGCAGGCATCCGAAGGCTTCCGGCGAGCCGATGCGGATCTCTCCCTGGAGGATGTGGCGAAGGACTTGTGGATTCACGGCCGTGCCCCCCATCGGTTTTCGGCCGAATCGGGGCGGGGCTTGAGGGGAAATGTTGCGGTTCGGGGGAACCGTTGCATTGACGGCGGATTCGGGATAAGGGGGCAGATCATTCGCCGCGTTTCCGGATGGCCATGGGAGGGAAAGGCGGTGGTTTTTTTTGCCTGAAACGGGGAAGTCATGGGGGCGTTGGGGTGCAAGGTGGGGGGAACGCTGGCGGAGGGCCTGCGCAAGGGGGTTTCGGCCTACATCTGGCTTCTCAAGATCTGGCTCCCCGTTTCGCTGGCCACGGCGCTCCTGGATTGGAGCGGATGGCTTGCGGCCCTCGATTTCCTGCTGCAACCCGCGATGGAGATTCTGCGGCTGCCCGCGGCCGCGGCCTTGCCCATCCTGATCGGCCTTACGGCAGGGGTCTACGGCTGCCTGGCGGCCATGGCCGTCCTGCCGCTCACGGCCGAACAGATGACCGTCGTCGCCGTGTTCGTCCTGATCGCCCACAACCTGCCCCAGGAAGGGATGATCCAGGCCCGCTCGGGAATTTCCTTCTGGAAGGCGACCGCCGTGCGGCTCACGGCCGCTCTGGTCACCAGCCTGCTGCTTGCCTGGTGGCTTAATCCCGCTGCTTCCGCTTCCGGGGGCGAAGTCGGCCCCGCGGTCATGGCCGCTCGCCCGGCGTTCGGCGCTTTTGTCGGGCAATGGGGGTTGGACACCCTGGGTCTTTGTCTGAAGGTTTTCGCCATCCTGCTCGGCATCATGGTCCTGATCGAGTTCATGAAGGCCTTCGCCTGGATCGATTTTTTCGTGGCCCTCTTCGGGCCCCTGCTCGCCTTCCTGGGGCTGGACCGCCGGGCGGCTGTTCTCTGGCTCACCGGAGCGCTCTTCGGCCTCGCCTACGGCGGGGCGCTGATCGTGGAGCAGTCGCGCGAGCTCGATCTGAGCGCCGAGGAGCTCCAGAAGCTCCAGCTTTCGATCGGGATCAACCACTCCATGATCGAGGATCCGCTGCTCTTTCTGCCCTTCGTCGTCAGTCCCCTCTACGCCTGGCTGCCGCGGCTGGCTGCGGCGATGGCCGTGGTCTACCTGGTCACCCTGTGGTTTCGGCTCCGGCCGGCGCCCGCCCGCTCCTGAAAGCCTCAAGCCCCCTGCCGCCTACAGAGCGAGTACCTCGCTCAAGAGGGGGGCGAGATCCATGAAATCGAACCGTTCCTCGCGCTCCGGATCCCGGGCTTCCCCTGCGGCATAGCTCACCCCGAAGCGGTATCCGATGGGGATGCTTCGCTCGGCGCAATAACGGGAGAGGGACTCCTTGGTCATGCTGCCGATGGTGAAAGCGCCGGCACGGTGCGCCCACTCGAAGTGCGGGCCGTCCCCCCCGCTGTCGCCGATGACCACCACGCGGGCGGGGGGGATGCCGAAGCGGCGGGCGGTTTGCTCCGTATGGACCGCCTTGTCCGCCGTCTCCCGCAGCTCGAAGAGGATCGCCGGATCCGTGGGGGAAGGGGGGTAGCGCAGGAAAGCGTTCGCCGATAGGGCGGGCAGCGGGGGAAGCCGGCGGGAAGCCAGGACCCGTTGGAAATAGCCGATCATCGCCGTCGTGTTGATCAGAAAGAGGATGTCCCGCTCGCGGCACCAGGCCATCAGCTCCGGGACGCCGCGGTAGACGGCGAAGCCCCGTTCGAGATAGGCGTCCATCGCTTCCGCCTCCACCGGGCCCGGCAACAGGACACGCAGCCGGTCGCAGGCCTCACCCAGCGTGATGCGGTTGCCGGTGTAGCTGCGGAAGATCTCCTCGCAGCGCGGAAGAAGCTCGGGAAAGTGAAAGGCGATGAAATCGAACGGCCCGGTGGGAGAGAGGCACTCGCTCCAGTCGGAAGAGACGACGGCGCGGAAACGGGGGGTGAGCGACGGCATAGGAAGATCTCCCTTTCAACGATGTTCCGCCGCGACTTGATTTCCACCGCGGCGATGCGCTATGATGAATTCAATCATCGAAAGCCCTTTCGAGCAGAGGGCCCTTTCGACTTGGGGGGCATCCGTTCCGAGGCGGCACCCTGAAGGAGGAGACGATGAGAATTTCAGGAAAGGAGGGTGCATCGATGGCCAACGGAACGGTGAAGTGGTTCAACGACAAAAAAGGCTACGGCTTCATCCAGTCGGAAGACGGCCAGGACGTCTTCGTCCATCACACCGGCATCGCGGGTTCCGGCTTCAAGACCCTGAAAGACGGCGACCGTGTCACGTTCGACATCACGCAGGGCAAAAAAGGCCCGGCGGCGGTGAACGTCACGACGGTCGGCTGATCCATCCGATCGCCGCATTGCGGAAAGGCTCTCCGGCCTCCCCGGCCGGGGGGCTTTTCCTTTTCCGCCGGAGCTCCGCCGGCCTTCAGCCGAAGACCCCTCCCATGCGCGTTCCGGCGAGCCGGTGGATGAAAAACAGGCAGGCCGCGCCGAGCAGGATGAGGATGAAACCGAGCGCCGCCGCCTCGTTCACCGAGCCCCCGATGTAGAAGTTGAAAATCCCCACCGTCATCATTTCGTGTCCCGGCACGACGAGCAGCAGGGTCGCCGAGGCCTCCTGCAGCGCGAGGATAAAGGAGTAAAGCGATCCCACCAGGACGCCCTTCCAGATGAGCGGCAGCGTGATGTCGCGAAAGGTCCTCGCCGGTGTGGCTCCGACGCTCTCGCCTGCCTCTTCGTAAGAGCGGTGCACGATCTGGAGCGAGGCGAAGGTGCCGCGCACGGTGTAGGGCAGCCGACGCACGCCGAGGACGACGGGGATCACCAACCACAGGCCGATGAAGGCCGCCTCGATCCCGGGCAGCGGCTCGCGGAAGGCGCGCATGTAGGCGATCCCGATTCCCGTGCCGGGAAGGGCGAGAATGAGGGTGGTCAAGGAGTCGAGGATTTCGCGGCCCGGCAGCCGGGTGCGGGCGCCGACCCAGGCGATCGGGACCCCGACGGCGATGCAGATCAAAACCGAGATGCCGGCATAGAGCAGGCTGTTCACGATGAATTTCGGCGTCTCGAAAGCCACGCGCTCGAAGTACTGCAGCGTGTACCGGACCGGAAAGGGAGTCAGCGCCCAGCCCTTGCCGAAGGAGTCGAGCGCGATCCCCAGGTAGGGGATGAAGGCGAGAATCAAGATCAGGCCCAGGAAGCAGACGACTCCCCCCTTGGCGAGGGGGGAAAGGGTTTTGCGTTCGATCACCGAGTAGGAAAGCGAGCTGTAGTCTCTGATGGCGATGTATTTCTTGGCCACAATCAGAAACAGAATGGCGAGCAGCACCATGATGGCCGAAATCACGATGCCCATCTTGAAAAGGCGCCGGTCGACGAATTGCACGATGTTCAGGTAGGCCTGGGAGGCGAGCAGATCGTCCACGCCGACGACCAGCGGGGTGGCGAAGTCGGCGAAGGTCCAGATGAAGACCAAGAGCGCCCCCGAGATGTATCCCGGCGTCGTGAGCGGGAAAGTGATGTCCCAGAATTTGCGGAATCCGCGCGCGCCGACGCTTTCCGCCGCCTCGTCGAGCGAGGGGGAGATCTTGCCCATGGCGTCGACGATGCTAAGGGTCATCAGCGGAAAGAGGTGCAGGGTCTCGACGATCAAGATGCCGTGGATTCCGTACATGAAATTGATCGGCCGGGTGAAGCCGAGATAGTCCATGAGCAGGATGTTCACGGTTCCCGCGCGTCCCAGGATGAAGACGAAGCCCATGACGCCGACCAGCGGGGGCATGATCATCGGCACGATGGAAAGGTAGGAAAACAGGCGCCGTCCCGGGAATTCGTAGCGTAGCAGGAGAAAGGCGAAAGTGACCCCGATGAGCGAGGTCGTCACGACCGTACCCAGCCCGAGCAAAATCGAGTTCCAGAGCGCCCGGAGGTAGAAACGATCGGTGAAGAAGTCCCGGAAGTTGGCGAGCGTCGGATCGCCCGCCTCCGTAGTGAAGGCGTCGTAGAAGAGGTGGAGCAGCGGGTAGATCAGGAAAACGACCATGAAAATCCAGATCGCCCCATAGCCGAAAAGCCCCCCGAGCGAGCGTCCGAGACGGCGCACGCCGAGACCGGCGGGAGCCGCCTCCACCGCCGCGGAGCTCATTTGGCCCCCCGAACCGCGACGGCCTCTTCCCCTTCGGCCGGCAGAACGAGGGCCACCTCGGCAGGAAAGCATACGACGACCGGGGAGCCCGGCGGCAGTTCCCGGCTGCCGCGGGGGTTTTGCACGTCCACCTTGAAAAGATAACCGTTCACGTCCACGTCGTAGCGTACGGTATTGCCGATGTAGGAGGGAAAACTCACCACGGCGGAAAGCCGGTTGGCGACCGTGCCGCTCTCCTCCCCGATGCGGGCCGACTCGGGGCGGACGCAGACGACACAGCGGTCGCCCGGGGCGAGCCGTTCCCCTCCCGTGCCTTCGAGCGGGCCGACGGCGCTCTCCACCCGCACCCGGATGCCTCCCTCTTCCACGGCGGCGACCTTTCCCGGGATCAGGTTGTTGATGCCGATGAAGTCGGCGACGAAGGGAGTGCGCGGTTTTTCATAGAGCTCGTGGGGGGTCCCCACCTGCTGCAGCCGGCCGTGGTTGAGCACGGCGATGCGGTCGGAGAGGGTGAGGGCTTCCTCCTGGTCGTGGGTCACGTAGAGGGTGGTGATGCCGAGCTCCTTCTGCAACTTGCGGATCTCGGCGCGGACCTGGATGCGGATCTTGGCGTCGAGATTGGAGAGGGGCTCGTCGAGCAGCAAGGCATCGGGGTTGAGCACGAGCGCCCGGGCGAGCGCCACGCGCTGCTGCTGACCTCCGGAGAGCTCGCCCGGGTAACGCCGCTCGAGGCCGCGCAGGTTGACCAGGGCGAGCGCCCGGTCAACCTTTTCGCGGATCACGGCGGCGGAGATCCGGCGCAGCCGCAGCCCGTAGGCGATGTTGTCGAAGATGCGCATGTGCGGCCAGAGCGCATAGTTCTGAAAGACCATCCCGATGTTGCGCTCGTAGGGGGGAAGCGCCGTCACGTCTCGCCCCCCGAAGAGCACCCGGCCGCGGTCGGGGCGGTGGAAGCCTCCGACCACGCGCAGGATCGTGGTCTTGCCGCAACCCGAAGGGCCCAGCAGGGTGAAGAGCTCGCCTTCCCCGATGTGCAGCGTGATGTCGCTGACCGCCTCCAGTTGTCCGAAGCGCTTGACGATCCCCTCGATGTCGATGTTCATCCGCGCCGGGCCCTCTTCCGGGGGCGGCCCTCCGGCCGGGGTCACAAGCTCCGGAAGCCCGCCGACCGTCGTTTCCTTATTTCACGATCTCCTTGTGCTTCTCGGCGATCTCCTTGCGGAAATAGGAGTTCACCTCTTCGATGCGTTTCTTTTCCCCGGCGATCTTGTCGTCGTAGACGTTTCCGATCTCGACCTCAAAGAAGGAACGCAGTCCACCCGTGAAGGCGACGGCCTTTTCCTGGCTGGATCCCGGAGGGCCCTGAACCTTGAGCGCCGGAGTGATCGGATAGACCCCCAGACCCGAGAGCAGAAGCTGGCCTTCCTCGGTCAGGCAGAATTCGACGAAGGCGTGGGCCGCCCGGGGGTGAGGTGCGCCTTTCAGGACCGCCATGGGCTCGGGGGTGACGTAGGCGTTTTTCGGGTAGACGAAGACGAGTTCATAGCCGGCCAGCACTTCGGCGAAGGCCATGTAGCTCGGCACGGCGAAGCCGACGGCGAACTCGCCCTTGGCCACGACGTTCGGCACGTCGCGCGAGCGGGCGGTGAAGATACCCGTGTTGACGGCGAGCTTTTTCAGCCAATCCCAGCCCTTTTCCCAACCGTAGGTCTGCAGGATGACCTCGTAGCTCGCGTGGCTCGAGCTCGAGCGGTCCGGCGTGCACTGGGCGATCTGGCCCTTGAGCTTGGGGTTGAGCAGATCGTCCCAGTCCCGGATTTCGGCCCCCAGCCGTTTGAGAAGCTTCGGCTGGTAGATCAGACCGTAGGGTTCCAGCGTCGTGCCGACCCAGAAGCCCTTGGGGTCCTTGAGCGGCAGCGGCACGGGCTTGCCGATGGCCGCGGGGATCGCCTCCCAGAGGGCTCGGGGAAGCTGGATCTTTTCGAGCAGCCCTTCGGCCGCCAGATTGTCGAAGAGCGTGCCTTCGCCCCCCCAGAAGACATCCGCCTGCGGCCTTCCCTTCCATTCGAGGATCTGACCGTAGGCGACAGGGGTGCCTTTCGGGATGGCGCTCGTCTTCACCTCCACCCCGTATTTCTTTTTGGCCCAGGCGGCGAAGGCCTTGAGCATGGGGTCGTGGACGTCCTTGGATACGGGGGTGATGAGATAGAGTTCGTTTTCGATGGCGGGGGATTGCGCGAAGGCCGGGGCGAAAAGCGCCCCGAGGACGAAGGTGAACCACGCGAGAACGACGGCGGCTTTCCTCATGACCTCCTCCTTGGGCTGGTGGGTGCGACAAACGGCGATCATCCGCCGGGGGAAAACCGGTTCCGAGGGGGGGGACCTGCGGGGCCGGTGCCGACACGGGGCACGCACCCGCCCGCCACCCGACCGGCTCAGCCTAATGAGCCCCGGATGGCAAGTCAACCGGAAAGCAGGATCGCGGCCGCCTCGCAAAATCCGAGGCCGCCCTCCTGTCGGGTGACCCAGGACGGGGGGGCGTGAAGGGCGCCGGCGAAACGGCGGATGTTGGCGACTCCGACGCTGTGCGGGAAACGAGCGAACATCGGCTGATCGTTCGGGGAGTCGCCGATGAAAACCGCCTCCTGGGCCGCCTCCTCCAGGCTCTTGGAGAAGACCTCGGCGAAAAGGCGACCGGTCATGGCGAGCTTGTCGTAGGCGCCGAACCACCCGTTCACGTGGATCGAGCTGACCTTGGCCCGGGCGCCGGCTTCCTCGAAGATGCGGACGATGCGCGCGACGGCCGCAGGGGAGAGCGGGGGGACGTCCTCGCAATAATCGATCGCGAGATCGGCTTCGCGGTAGGCCTGATCGGCGGCGACCGCACAGCCGGGGACCTCGGCGAGCACGCGCTGCCGGATCGCTTCGAGCCGGGCGCGATCGAAGCGCCGTTCGTCCTCGGTTTTCGCCCAGCGGCGTTCCATGCGCCGTGCCGCGCGGTCATAACGGAAGCAAAAGGCCCCGTTTTCGCCGACCACCGCGGCCACCGGCCACATGCGGGCGATGTGGTCGCACCAGCCGGCCGGGCGGCCGGTCACCGGGATGACAACCCGTCCCGCGGCCTCGAGCCGCTCCATGGCCTCGAACGCCGCCGCGGGCAGGCGGCCGTTCAGGGTGAGCGTGTCGTCGATGTCGGTGAGGACGAAACGTACCCCGCGTTTCACATCCGCGGGGAATTCCCGGAAGTCCCGCATCGGTGCTACCCCCTTGCCGGAAGCGTCATCTCCGAGCCGGGGTACGGCCCGGGCGGGGCGTTTCCGGACACGGTTGCACGCCCCTCTTCTTCAGGCGGCCGGAACACTTTTTTTCGCCGCCTGCACGGCCCGGACGTACAGGCGGGCTCTTTCGGCGAGGGTTCGCCGGTCGCCCTGCCGGACGGCCTGTTTGTCCACCAGATCGCCGCCCACGCCCACAAAGGGTGCGCCGGCGCGGAAATAGTCCTCGAGCGTCTCCAGCGTGACCCCCCCGGTGGGGACGAGAGGGATCTGGGGAAGCGGCTCGTGCACCATGCGCAGGTAGGCCGGGCCTCCCAGGGCTTTTACCGGGAAGACCTTGACGGCGTCGGCGCCGGCTTCCCAGGCGGTGAGGATTTCGCTCGGCGTTAGGGCGCCGCAGATGACCCCGATGCCTTGTCGCCGGCAGACGTCGATGACTGCGGGTTTGAAAACGGGCGTTACGACGAAGAGGCACCCCGCTTCGATGACTTCGGTGCAAAGCCGGGGATCGGTGACACTGCCGGCCCCTAAAGTCAACCGGTCTCCGAAACGTTCCTTGCAGTCGCGGATGGCCCGGACAGCCCCTGGAACGGTTAACGTGATTTCTGCGACCGGCAGATCCCCGTCTATCAGGGCCTCGACGACAGGGAACACCTCGTCCGCCTCATCCGCGCGCACGACGGGGACCACCCCGAGGTGCTTCAAAATTCGGAAGACCTCCGTTTTCCGCACAAATGACTCCTCTTCGACTCTCGTCGGCAATCCCCGCTCACCAGGGATTGACCCAATGTCGAGGTGTCCCCCCCGCGAGGACGCGTACGACTTCTTCTGCGGCACGGCGTTGCAGCTCATGGACCGCATCGCAGGAATACCAGCCGACATGGCCACTCAGCACGACGTTCGGCAGCCGCAGAAACGGGTGATCCGAGGGCAGGGGCTCCTTTTCGAAGACGTCCAGCCCCGCCCCGGCGATCCGCTCTCTGGCCAACGCTTCCGCCAAGGCGGCCTCGTCGATCAACTCTCCTCGTGCCGTATTGACGATGATCGCTGCGGGTTTCATGAGGCTCAGGCGCTCCGCGTTGACGACATGGCGGGTGCGGGCCGTGAGCGGGGCGTGCAAGGACAGATAATCCGATTGCGAAAAGAGCTCATCGAGGCCGACGGGTTCGGCTTGTTGACCGCGGATCACCTCGGGCTCGACCCCGGGATCGTGGACGAGCACGCGAGCGGGAAGGAAGCCTTTCCATTTTCGATGGAACGCTCGGCCGATCTGGCCGTAACCCAGAAGACCGAGAGTCTTCCCGGTCGTGCGAAAGACCGGCTCGCGGATGTTGGATTCGAAGACGCCCCGCCGCAGATGGGCGTCCCGCTGCAAGAGCCGACGGACGCAGGCGAGAAGCAGGGCCGCCGCGTGGTCGGATACCTCTTCGGTGCCATAGCCCGGCACATTGGCCACAAAAATGCGCCTCCGTCTGGCCTCTTCCAGGTCGATGTTGTCTAC
>CAZQUP010000053.1:18685-19902 GCA_964596545.1 uncultured Desulfatibacillum sp.
GTTGTCGTAGCCGACGCCGTAGCGGACGATGACCCGGCAACGGCCGAGCGTTTGGAGCACTCGGGCGCGGATCGGCGCTTCCCGAACGAGAATGGCGTGCGCGTCCCGAGCGGCATCGATCACCTCCTCTTCCGTCAGGCAGTCTCGGGATGTCAGCACGAGTTCCGCATCGATCGAGCGGAGAAGCGAACGTTCGATTTCGTAAGAGGCGTAGCCCAGGGAGACGACGCTGACCCGAAAGGCAGGCACGGCCCCTCCTCCATGGTTAGCCCTGAGCCGTCCGGCTCAAGAGTTTCTCGATCTCTTCCCGCCGAGGGATCGGCCTCACACAGCCCAGACCCGTCGTGGTGAGGGCCGCGGCGGCGTTCGCGAACCGCGCGCACGCGGAAGGGGTCCTTCCTTCCAGGAAAGCCGTCACGAAGGCGCCATCGAAGGTGTCGCCGGCGCCCGACATGTCGATCGAGGCTACCTGAAAAGAGGGCTGCCGCTCGATTCCGTCTGCCGTGGCGAGAAGTGAGCCTTCGGCCCCCATCTTCAGCAAGACCACCTTCGGCCCCAGGCCGAGATAGAATCGGGCGATCTCCTCGGCACGATCGAGACCAGTGAGTTGCCGGGCTTCTTCGAGGCTAGGGAAGACGAGATCGGCCAAGCGGCAGGTTTCGTGGATCACGGCCCGGGCGCGTTCGACGGGCCAGAGCCGGGGGCGGAAGTTGGGGTCGTAGGAAACCAGTCGCCCGGCCTGCCGCGCAATCCCGATCGCGGCGAAGACAGTGTCGCAGGCGCTCGTGCTGATCGCCTGGCTGATGCCCGAGACATGCAGCAGGCGAGCCTGGGCGATGTACTCGCGGGGCAAGAATTCGGGCTGCATCCGGCTTGCCGCCGAATCCTTGCGAAAGTAGGTGAAGAAGTGCTCCCGCCCGAGGCGGGAGATGAAATAAGCGGCCGTGTAGGCCTCGGGATCCCGAACCACTCGGCTGGTATCGATTCCCTCACGCCTCCAAAGGGCAAGAAAACTGTTTCCAAACTCGTCGCTTCCGATACGCGTCAGGTACCCCGCTTTGCCGCCGGCACGGCTTGCGGCGATGCAGAAATTGGACGTATCGCCACCCCAACCCACCAGGAAGCGGGTGACTTCCGAGAGAGCACCTTCTTCCTCGGCATTGAACTCGAGCATGGGCTCGCCGATGGCGACGATGTCGGGCTGCGGCATGGCCCCC
>CAZQUP010000054.1:0-15441 GCA_964596545.1 uncultured Desulfatibacillum sp.
CGTCCCCGTGCTTGCAGCCCATGAGGAAGACCCCGTCCATGCCCTGGGAGAGCGCGTCCTTGATCCAGATGACGTTCACCGACCCGAGGCAGCGCACGGGGATGAAGCGCACGTCCGCGTTCCAGGAGAGTTTGTTCAGCGCCGCGATGTCGAGCGCCGGGTAGGCGTCGTTCTCGCAGATGAGGCCGAGGATGCGCAGCGGCGGCTCGTCGAAGTCGTCGGTCGAGGGCACCTTGACGGCCTTGAGCATCGAGCTCACGCTGTCGATGCTGTAGTTGGCGAAATTGATGATGCGCTCCGGACAGGCCCCCATGCAGGTGCCGCAGCGGCGGCAGCGCGTGGGGTTGGGCTTGGGGGTGCCGCGCTCGTCGTCGTCGAGCGCGCCGAAGGGGCATTCCTGAGTGCAGCGCTTGCACTGGGTGCAGCGCTGGAAGAAAAAGTCGGGGAAGGTCAGGTCGCCGGAGCGCGGGTGCACGGAAACCCCGCGGTGGACCGACTCGAGGCACTGGATCGCTTTGAGCGCCGCCCCGGCCGCGTCCTCCATCGCCTCCTCGGTCGTCATGCTGCGCCGCACGCCGCCGGCGGCGTAGATGCCGGTGCGCTGGGTCTCGTAGGGGAAGCAGATGTAGTTCGAGTCCGCGTAGTCGTTGAAGATGGCGTTGTCGCGGAAGGCCGGGCCCTGGCGGTAGGCGAGATTGATCACCGGGTCGTCCTTGGTGGCCGGCACCATGCCGGTCGCGAGCACGACGAGGTCGGCCTTGATCTCGATCGGCTGGCCGAGCAGGGTGTCCTCGGCCTGGACGACGAGGCCCGCCCCGTTCTTCGAGACCTGGGTCACCGTCCCCTTGGTCAGGAACACCCCCGGATCCTGCTGCACCGACTTGTAAAAGTTCTCGGTCAGCCCCGGGGTGCGCATGTGCTGGTAGATGATGAAGGCCTTGCCGTCGGCGGCGTAGTCCTCGCGCACGTAGGCCGCCTGCTTGAGGGCGACCAGGCTTGTCACCGAGGCGGCGAAGGGGAAGTCCCGGTCGTCGCCCTGGCCGGGGCTCTGGATGAAGACGACCGATTTCGCCTCCCGGCCGTCGGAGGGCCGCGTGATCTTGCCGCGGGCGGCGATCTCCTCGAACTGCGCGTTGGTGACGACGTCGGCAAGCTCCCCGTAGCCCAGATGCGCGAACTCGCCCGCGGCGGGCTGGTAGGGGCGCCAGCCGGCGGCGAGCACCACCGCCCCGAACTTCTCGCCGTTCGGGTCGAAGGTGAGGATGTCGATCTTGCCCTCGTTGTACTGCTTGTAGAGCTCGTTCAGCTTGTCGGCTTCGAGCTCCTTGCCGCTCGCGTCCACGCGCATCTCGGGAGGCAGCGGGAAGGGGACGTCGAACTCGATCTTCTCCCCGGGCTTCTTGAAGGTCACGGTGAAATCCCCGGGCTGGCCGGCGATGCGCGCGACCACCGTGCCGGTCTTGACGGTGATGTTGGGATAGCCGGCGAGCTCCTTGATCTTCGCCGGGACGACGGGGGCGATCGGCTTGTCGAAGGGAAAGTCCACGGGAAGCTGCTTGCGCCACTTCGCGGCGTGGCCGCCGAGGGCGGCCTCCTTCTCGACGATCGTCACCGCGTAGCCCGCCTTGGCGGCGTCGATCGCGGCGGAAATGCCGGTCGCCCCGCCGCCGATCACCAGGATCTTCTTCGAGAGGGTCTCGAGCTTGTAGGGCTCGGGGAGCGTGATCTTCTCGACCTTGGCGAGCGCCATCTTGAGATAGTCGGCGGCCATCATCTGGACGTGGTCGATGACGCTCTCGTCGTCGGGATCCGTCGGCTTGGGCCAGGTCGCGCGCGGGTGGGACCAGACGACGTGCTCGCGCAGGTTGACCCGCTCGACGATGCAGCCGTCGAAGCGGAAGGTGTCATAGAGCACCCGCGGCGAGCAGGCGGCGACGACGAGCGTGTTCACCCCGGCCGCGACGTCGCCCTTCAAGAGCGCGAGCCCCGCCTGGCCGCAGAGCGCCGGGCAGGTCTTGACCGTGTAGCCCTCGTCGGAGGCCACCGCGCCGAGTTTTCCGATGTTGAGGGATTCGCCGATCCCGCAGCCTTCGCAGATATACACACCGTATTTCTTGTTCATGGATCTCCTCCCTCCTACCGTCGCACCAGGGTTTGAATCGCCTTCAGGGCCATGCCGGTCGCGTTCTGGTTGGACGACACGACGTCGGCCGGCTTGTGGGCGCATCCGGCCGCGAACATGCCGCCCGCGGCGTAGTCGTTCGGCATGAAGCCGTCGGCGGTCGTCTTGACGGCCCCCGGAAGCTTCTGCAGCGCCGCGGTGGGCTGCATGCCGGTGGCGAGCACCACCATCTCGACCTCCTGGCGGATCTTCGCGCCGGTCACGGCGTTTTCGGCGACGACGGTGACGTTGCCCGTGGCCGCGTCGGCCTTCACCTCGGCGACCTTGCCCTTGACGAAGAAGACGTTGGGATCCTTCTTGATCGTCTCGTAAAACTTCTCGTAGCGGTACCCGGGCGCCCTGAGATCGATATAAAAGATGGTGATCTTGGCCTCCGGGTGCTGCGCGCGGACGTAGGTCGCCTGCTTGAGCGAGGCCATGCAGCAGATGTAGGAGCAGTAGGGGAGGTGGTTCTCGTCACGCGAGCCGGCGCACTGCACGAAGGCGACCGAGGCCGGCGCCTTGCCGTCGGCGGGGCGGACGATCTTGCCCGCGGTCGGGCCGTTCGGGGCGGCGAGGCGCTCCATCATCATGTTGGTCACGATGTTCGGATGGGTCCCGAAGCCCAGGTTATCCATCTTCTTCGCGTCGTAGGGTACCCAGCCGGTCGCCCAGACGATCGCTCCGACGTTCAGGGTGATCGTCTTCGGCGCCATGTCGAGCGCGACCGCGTCGTACTTGCAGGCGGCCTGGACGCGCGCGGCGTCCTCGGTGCCGAGGATCCGCGGGTCGATCACGTAGCGCGCCGGGAAGGCCATGGCGAAGGGGAGGTAGGCCGCTTTGATCTTCTTCATGCCGAAGTCGTAGTCGCTCGGGATCTCGGTCTGGCAGGCCTCGGCGCAGGCGCCGCAGCAGGTGCAGTTTTCGTTCACGAAGCGCGGGGCGAGCTTGATCGTCACCGTATAGTTTCCCGGCGCGCCCTCGACCTTTTCGACCTCGGCCAGGGTGAAGACCTTCACCCGCGGGTTGTCCTTGATGCGGCGGAAGTTGATCTCCAACCCGCAGGTCGGCGGGCAGAGCTTGGGGAAGTACTGGTTCAACTGGGCGACGCGGCCGCCGAGGTAGGGGTTCTTCTCGACCAGGAAGACCTCGGTGCCGACCTCGGCCGCCTCGAGGGCCGTGGTGAGCCCGCTGATGCCGCCGCCGACCACCAGGATGCTTCCGCTCACAGGGGTTGCCTTTTCTTCGGTCATGCCGTCCCTCCGTCACGTGCTGGGTTGGGATCCTAACGTATCATCTGCCGGCCCGCCCCGCGGGCGGGGTCCCGGGGAATTGCGCCGATCGCATGCGAAAAGGCTTTCTCCCGGAGGACAGAGCCCTTTCGCATGCGCTCGAAAAGAAAAAACCTCCAGGTGCCTTGCGGCACCTGGAGGCTGTGGGGCGTCAACTGCCGCTTGTCCGACTCACGGTGCGGTCCATCGCTTACGGGATGAGCTTGATGTAGTCCTTCTTGAAGATGTCCCACTTGCCCGCCTTCGGATCGTACTTCGAGTTCACGAAGCAGAACCAGTTCGCGTCGTCCTGGCCCGGATAATCCATCTGATAGTAGAAGCCCGGGTAGCGGGTCTCCTTGCGGAACTGGATGTGGCGCAGGTGCGACTCGACGGTCCAGATGCGGTGGATGATCTCCCAGGCGCGCATCAGCTCGTGCAGGTCGCCGGCGGCGAGCTTCTCGCAGTCCTCGCGCATCATCTGGAGCATCTCCATGACGATTTCGAGGTTCTTGTTGTTGGTGGTGTAGAAAGTGGCCGTCCCGGCGCCGTACTCGTGGGTCGCCTTCATCATGCGGTACATCATGCCGTTCGGCTTGATGTAGTTGGGGTTGACGTCGTCGGCCGTGGTGTAACCGGCGAACTGCAGGTAGGTGCGGACCGGCTTGTAGACCATGTCCACGATCTGCTCCTTGGTCAGGGGCAGCTCGGGCTTGAAGTCCGCGTGGTCTTTCGCGTAACGCACGAGCTGCTTGGCCGCGATCCGCCCCTCGGCATGCGAGCCGGAGGAGAACTTGTGGCCGGAGCAGCCGACCCCGTCGCCCGCCGTGAAGAGGCCGAAGACGGTGGTCATGCGGTTGTAGACCTTGCCGTTGTCGGCCTTGATCTTGTAAGCGTCGGGCACCCAGTCGAAGTCCGGACCCGAGACCCAGAAGCCGCAGCAACCGGAGTGCGAGCCGAGGAGGTAAGGCTCGGTCGGCATGATCTCGGAATTCTTCTTCTCGGGCTCGGTGTTGGTGGCGCACCAGAGGTTCGCCTGGCCGCAGGTCATGTCGAGGAAGTCCTCCCACGCCTCGGACTCGAGGTGCTTGAGGTCTTTCTTGTCCATGGTCTTGGCCAGCTCGGCGAGCGCGGTCACGGTGTCCATGATGATCGGCCCGCGGCCTTCCTTCATCTCGAAGAGCATGAGGTGGTTGCGGAGGCAGGTCGGGGTAATGGCCGCCGTGCCGTAGGGGGCGTACTTTTGCAGCTCCTTCTTCGCCGCTTCGGAGGCCGCGTAGTTCTCGCCCAGACCGTTCAGGGACTTCGCCTTGAAGAGCAGATACCAGGCACCAACCGGGCCGTAGCCGTCCTTGAAGCGCGCCGGCGTGAAGCGGTTTTCCATCATGGAGAGCTCGGCGCCGACCTTCATGCCGAGGTAGTAGGTGGAGCCCGAGTTCCACACCGGGTACCAAGCGCGGCCCTTGCCCTCACCGACCGAACGCGGCTGGTAGATGTTGACCGCGCCGCCGCAGGCGATCAGGCAGCTCTTGCACTTGAAGATGTAAACCTTGTTTTCGCGCACCGAGAACCCGGCCGCGCCGGCGATCTGATTGGGCTTGTTCTTGTCCAGGAAGAGCTCGACCACGAAGACGCGCTCGAGGATGTTCGTGTCCCCGATCGCCTTCTTGGCGGCCTCGGCGACGATCCGCTTGTAGGACTCGCCGTTGATCATGATCTGCCACTTGCCGGTGCGCACCGGCTTGGCCCCCTGCTTCAGGGTGCCCATCTTGAGCCCCTTCTTGCCGTCGAGGGTCTTGCCCGCTTCGTCCTTCTTCCAGATGGGCAGCCCCCATTCCTCGAAGAGCCACACGGAGTCGTCGACGTGGCAGCCCAGATCGAAGATGAGGTCCTCGCGCACGATGCCCATGAGGTCGTTGCGGACCATGCGCACGTAGTCGTCGGGGGTGTTCTCGCCGATGTAGGTGTTGATCGCCGAGAGGCCCTGCGCCACCGCGCCGGAGCGCTCCAAGGCGGCCTTGTCCACCAGGAGCACCGTCTGGTTCGGCTCCATCCACTTGCGCACTTCGAAGGCCGCGCCGCAAGCGGCCATGCCGCCGCCGATGATGAGGATGTCGACTTCCTTCTCGACCACTTCGGGGTCCTTGACGGCCTTCAGCTCGCCCTTCGGTTTGTTCGGCAATGCCATATGATCTCCTCCTTCGGAATTTCGGATGGGGTTGGCTGCGTTTGGCTTCGCGGCACGCCGCGGCGCGCCGGTTCCCGTCTTACTTCACGAGCTCCTTGGGCCTCGGAATAACGCGGTTTTCAGCTTCTTCGGTCGCCAGCATCGGGCTTTCGAGGTCCTTGCCCTTCAGCGACTCATAAGCGTTGGCCGCGCCCTCGGGGGTGGTCCGGATGGGGAACTTGAAGCGCTTGATCAGCCCGTTGCGGAATTTGCAGGTCCACATGATGTCCTCGGTGCCGAGCATCGGCATGATGCTGCTTCCGAGGGGCACGAAGTCGGCGTACCCGCGGACCTCGATCGCCTGGGTGGGGCAGATCTTCACGCAGGAGAAGCACTCCCAGCACTGATCGGGTTCCTGGTTGTAGGCCTTCATCGCCACGGCGTCGAGGACCATCAGGTCGTTCGGGCAGATGTACATGCAGGCGGTCTTCTCGCCGCCCTTGCAGCCATCACATTTTTCCTGAATGACGAAACTCGGCATGTGGGTACCTCCTTGGGAGAATGGGGAAATCGGATGTTTCAACGGAATCTGGACTCATTGCCGGTCGCTATCGACGCATGCACCTCCCTTCGTGGGAAATCTGAAACCACGCCGCAGCGGGACGTCCACAAACGAGACCTCGTGCCCTTCACGCACCTTTGGGACGGGGCGCAACCCGCCCCGGGAAAGACCATCCTGACACGCGACACGAGAAATCAAGAGAGGATCCAAAGTTGAGGAAGTTTCCCTCTATCAAAGCGGCTCCCGGCTTGTCAATAATTTTAGCGGCCCTCCGGCACAAGCGCGAAGCGCCGTTGACAGCGGCGGGAAAATCGCCCACCCTGCTGCAATCCGGCCACGGTTACCCCTGGGCCGTCTTGTCCTGTAGAGAAAAGAGGCATGGAAGCCGAAATCACCGCCCTCGGCGACGGCGAGGGTTTCTTCTTCGCCTGTTCGCCCGAGACCCCCTGCTTCAACCGTTGCTGCCGCGATCTTGTGCAGGCCGTGACCCCTTACGACGCCCTACGGTTGGCCCAGGGCCTGGGTCTGTCGGTCGAAAGCTTCCGGGAGCGCTACACCCGGCTGCACCCCGGCCCCGCTACGGGGCTGCCCGTGCTCACCCTCGCCCCGCAGGACGGACGCTGTCCCTTCGTCACGGAGGCGGGCTGCCGGGTCTACGCCGACCGCCCCTCCTCCTGCCGCGCCTATCCCCTGCTGCGCGCGGCCGGCCTCCCCGAGGAAGGCGGTCCGGTGCGCCAAGCCTGGTTTCTCCTGCACGAACCCCACTGCCTGGGCTTCCGGTCCCCTCGGCGCTGGACCGCGGCGTCCTGGGCCGAAGCCCAGGGGCTGACCGAGTTCAACCGCGAAAACGACCGCCTGCTCCCGCTCCTGCGGATGAAGCGGCGCCTTCACCCCGGTCCCCTGCCGCGCGGGCTTGCGGCACGGATCGCCGTGGCGCTCTACGAACCGGCCGCCCTGCGCCGGGAGCTGGAAGCCGGCCGCATGCCCGGCGCGGCGGAGATTCTCAATCGGCACCCCGGGGCGCGGGCCGGCGAGGGGCTCCCCCTGCTTCGAGCCGGCATCGCGGCCGCGGAAGCGCTGTTGCAGGAGGGCACCCCGTGAAGCTGGAAGGCAAAGCGGCGCTCGTTCTCGGGGCCAGCCGGGGAATCGGCCGGGCGATCGCCCTGCGCCTCCGCCGCGAAGATGTCGCCGTCGCGGCCGGCGTGTTCGACGGCGACGAAGGGGAGTTCTCCCGGCTGGAAGCCGATCTCCGCCGGCAGGACCGCCCTCATCTCATCCTCCGCGCCGACCTGCGGCAGGTGCAGGAGGGCCCGCGGCTCGTCGCCGCGGCGGTCGAAGCCTTCGGCCGCCTCGACATCCTCGTCAACAACATCGAGCGCGGGGGGTGGCCCGCGGTCCACGGTCCCTACATCCCGAGCCAATGGGATCTGGAGCTGGAAACCACGCTTCGCGCCAAGCGCTGGCTCTTCGCCGCCGCCCTGCCCCACCTCAAGGCGACGGGCGACGGCGCGGTGATCAACCTCTCCTCGATCGCCGGGCTCATCGGCCGCGCGGGGCCGGCGGCCCCGGTCTTCAACGACGGCTACGCGGCGGCCAACCGCGCCGTCTCTCTGCTCACGGAGACCTGGGCGCGCGAGGCGGCCCCCGAAGTGCGGGTGAACGAAATCATGGTCGGCTTCATCGACACGCGCCACGGCCCCGGCACCCGGGGTTGGGGGGTGCTCTCCGCGGAGGAGCGGCGCGCCATTGTCGACCACACCCTTCTCGGCCGCACGGGGAAGCCCGAGGAAGTCGCGGCCGCAGCGGTCTTTCTGCTGCGGGATGCGCCTTTCATGACCGGCGCGGTGCTGCGCCTGGACGGCGGCTACGTGCTGGGCGGCGAGAGGGTCCCGCCGATGCCCAAAGGGGTGCTCGACGCCGCCTCCTGAACCCGTTCAGGTGCGGGGTCCGGCGGCGCGGAAGGCGCCTTTTCTCTCCCCCCAGAGATAGAATTCGATCCACGCGAAGCCGAGGGAAAGCAAAGCCTCGTCGTCTTCGCGGATCGCCTCGCGCACAAAGGGCGGCAACCGGAAACGCTCCAGAAAGCTGCTCTCGAAGACGAACTCGCGGAAACGGTCCAGGTTGTAGGCGGCCATGAAGGCCATGCGGCCGCGACGGCCGCCGGGCCCTTCCCGCCCCCAAGGGTTTTCCTGGAAGCGGCGCCACAGCCGCGCCCAGCGCACCGTCATGCGGTGGTACGCCCCCGCCTGTTGGTCGGCCCGCCAGGTTTCGACCGTCCACTCGGCGGGCTCGCCCGGCCCCCGGCAGAACGCGGGAGGGCGAAAGAAGAAGACCGGCTCGTCGCGTCCCGTCGCCGCGTCGTAGAGCAACCCCTGCTCCAGAGGGAAGCTGCGGCAGGTGTCCGGCCGGTCGCGATAGACCCGGCAGCCCCCCTCGCCGAGGAAAGGGCAGGTCCGCTCCTCGTTTTCCGCCATCCGCAGCCGCACCTCGGGGAAAAGCCCCCCCGGTGCGAGCTCGATCTCCGCATGGCGTTCGAGAAACTCCGCGGAGGGGATTGCGAGCGCACGTTTCAGGCGCAGGACGTCGTAGGGGTAGAGAAGCAGCCTGAGGTTCCGGCAGCAGCGGTTGAAGCAATCGATCTGCGGGTGACAGCGGAAACGGAAGCGCTCGCCGGGCAAAAGGCGCCTTCCCGGCAAACGGCGGGCTTCTGCGGGGTCGCAGAGTTTCATCTCACGCCTCTCACGCCTCCTCGTCCGGCCCGGCGACGAGCATGGCGGCGATCGTCCGCCGGAGGCCGCCGCGGATGCCGAGCGCTAGGCGGCAGGCGGCCTCGAGGCGGGCAAGCCGGTCGTAATGCGGGGTGCGGTCGAGCGGCGCTCCGCCGAGGGCGGGATGGCGGCGGTCGAACGCGGCGCAGCCCGGCCCCTCCCGCCAGGTTCCGTCCGGCAGCCGGAAGCGATGGGGAACGCCGTGCAACCGGCAGAGCATGGGACGGGCGGCATAAAGGGCGCAGCGGTCCCCTTCCAGCAGCGGACAGGCCGGAGCGGGATCCGTGGCGCGTCGGCGGGCGGCGAGCGCGTCCCGGGCCCGCACCTCGAGCGCGACGATCCGCTCGGCGGGCAGCTTCTCGAAGGCCTGGCGCAGGTAGAGAAACTCGATCCAGGTGCGGTGCTCGAAGCGCGAGCGACAGCAGGTGTCGGCGCATCCCCGGCAGACGAAGCCCGCGGCGGCGGCGGTCGCGGCATAATCCGCATCCATTGCGGTATAGAGCTTCTCCAGGGCGGCGGCGAGCTCGGGCGGCAGCCTTACGGTCATCAGGCGATTTTCCGGGCGAAGGGGGAAGGAAAAAACAAGGTCGCATACAGGTCGAGCGCGTAGCGGTCGGTCATGCTGGCGATGAAATCGCAGACCTGCCGCTCCCGGGGCTCGCCGTCGCGGGACGTCTCGGCCATCTGGAGATCGGCCAGGCCGCGCTCGAGAAGAGACGGGTCCTCCAGGAGACGGCCGAAGAGTTCGGAGAGGATCTTTTTCGACTTCTCGAAGTCGCACTCGAGCCGGGGCGAGCGGTAGACCCGCTCGAAGAGGAAGCGGCGCAGATCCGCCATGGCCTCCCGGACTTCGGGGCTGGGTGAAAGCAAAAGCTTTCCGTCCTCGACCCGGCTCGAGGCGATGAGATCGCGGATCATCGTCGTGGCGCGCTCGGAATGGGTATCGCCCAGGACCCGCAGACAGCCGCGGGGCACCTCGGAGGCGCGGACGATCCCGCTGCGGATCGCGTCTTCGAGATCGTGGTTCAGGTAAGCCATGAAATCCGCGATGCGCACGACGCGCCCTTCGTAGGTCGAGGCGAGCTCCGCGGGGTCGTCGGGCAACACCCGGCCGTAGCCCTTCGAATGCTTGAGAATCCCATCCAGCACCTCCTGCGTCAGATTCAAGCCCCGCCCCCGGTTTTCGAGCCGGGTCACCACCCGCAGGCTCTGCTCGCTGTGGGTGAAATCGGCGGAGTAGATCTCCTGGAGCACGGCCTCGCCGCTGTGCCCGAAAGGGGTGTGGCCCAGGTCGTGCCCCAGGGCGATCGCCTCGGTCAAATCCTCGTTCAGTCGCAAAGCCCGGGCGATGGCCCGCGCCATCTGGGACACCTCCAGGGTGTGTGTGAGCCGGGTGCGGGTCTCGTCGATCAAGGGCGAGAGAAAGACCTGGGTTTTGTGCTTGAGACGGCGGAAGGCGTTGCTGTAAACGATGCGGTCGCGATCGACCTGGAACGCCGTGCGCACGGGACAGAGGTTCTCGGCCCGACTCCTTCCCCGCGAGCGCGAACTCGGACAGGCAAACGGAGAGAGAAAGGAGAGTTCGCGTTGTTCGAACTCTTCGCGGATGGACAAGGCGATCCTCGCCTCCTCGGCGCCCCCTTAGGCGTTCCCGGCCGTTCGACGGGGAGCAAGCGTCGGCAATCTTAACGGCTGCGTCCGGCTTTTGTAAAGCGCGCCGCCGCGGCGCGGTTGCCGCAAGCCCTCTCCTTAATGTAGAGTAGCCGTATGGCCGGCCACCACCTGGTTCTGGGAACCCTCACTGACCGCATCACCGGCGAGACGCTCGAGGACACCCTCGACGAGCGCTACCGGCAGCGCCTCGCCGATCTTTTGATCGACGGTCTCGGGTTCCGCCCGGAGGAGATCCGGCCCCGCGTCGCGGTCCTTCTGCGCGCCGGAGACCGCCGCGCGGTCGTGCGGCTCGACTTCTTGATCGTGCTGGCGGGCCGACCCGCCATGGTGATCCGCTTCGGACCGGGATCGATCGTCTCCCGCGAGCGGCCGGCGCTTTCTTTCTCCCGGCTCGTCGCCTCCGTTCAGGCGCCGGTTGCGGTCGCCACCAACGGCGAAGACGCTTCGATCCTGGACGGCGCGACCGGACGGCTTCTCGGCCGCGGCCTTGCGGCCATCCCTTCGCGCGGCGAGCTCGCCCGGATCCTCGCGGCCGCCCCCCCCGTGCCGATCCCCCCGGAGCGGGCCGAGCGCGAAGCGCGGATCGCCTACTGCTATGAGGTCGACGGCGCCTGCCCTTGCGACGAGACGATTTGCCGCCTGGATCCCGCGCCGGAAGCGGAGTGCCGTTCGGGAGATCCGTCGTGACGCCCGAGGAGCGTTTCATGGACGAGGCCTTGCGGCACGCCGCCGAAGCGCTCGCCGGAGGGGAATTCCCCGTGGGCTGCGTTCTGGTCCGCAACGAGCGCATCGTCGCCGCGGGCGCCCGCCGGGGAAGCCGCGCACCGGGCGGGGGCGAACTCGGGCACGCCGAGATGGTCGCCCTGCAGGCGCTCCCCGAAGGGGAAGAGGCTTCGGCGCCGCTTCGGGCCTTTGTCACCCTGGAGCCCTGCCTCATGTGCTTTGCGGCCCTTCTCCTCCATGGCGTAAGCGAGATCGTTTTCGCTTTCGAAGACGTGATGGGGGGAGCGGCGCGGATCGACCGCTCGCGCCTTGCCCCGCTCTACCGCGAACGGCCGGTCCGGGTACAAGGGGGGCTGAGGCGGGCCGAAAGCCTGCGGCTCCTGCAGTCGTTCTACCGCAATCCGGCCCACGCCTACTGGCGGGGAAGCCTGCTTGCGGCGCACATTCTGTCCCAGCCCGAATAGCCGCCGCCCGCCCCGCATTTTCTACTTGCATTTCCTTGCGTTGTCGGATAGAAGGCGCTCGTTAAACGGGCACGACCGACGGGCACCCTCCCCGCGAACCTTCGGGGCGGGGGCAAAACGTCCGGCGGTCAGGGGCGAAAAACGAATCCACGAGGAGGTGCCGGCATAGCACTCATCCATCGACCCATGCGGCCGACCCGAACGGGGGACAGGACCCACATCAACCAGGAGATCCGGGCGCGGCAGGTGCGGACCATCGATCCGGAAGGTCGCCAGCTCGGCATTCTGCCGATCGAGCAGGCGCTCGCGGCGGCAGCCGAATTCGGTCTCGACCTGGTGGAGGTTTCCCCCAACGCGGACCCTCCGGTCTGCAAGATCATGGACTACGGCCGGTACCGCTACGAGCAGACCAAGAAGAAGCAGGAAGCCAAAAAGAAACAGTCGTCCTTCAAGGTCAAGGAAATCAAGGTGCGGCCCAAGACCGGCCCGCACGACCTGGAGGTCAAGACGGGGCGCATCCGGGAATTCCTGGCGAAGAAGGACAAGGTCAAGGTCACGGTGATGTTCCGCGGCCGGGAGATCTCGCTTACCCAGATGGGGATGGACCTCCTGCAGAAGATCGCCGCCTCTCTCGAAGACGTGGCCGCGGTCGAGCAGACGCCGAAGTTCGACAACCGCACGCTTTTCATGGTGCTCGCCCCGAAATGAGGGCCGGCGGCGTCCCGCGGCGGCAAGGACCGCTGGGCATGTAGGCCGAACACGACACCCGATTCCAGGGAGAAGCCCGGATGGCGTGGGCCGCTTGCCGTGCCCGCGCCATCTGTTTTGACGTGACCGAACCGACCTTCACCCTTTCGACTTTCAAATCGAGGGAGAACGAGCGATGCCCAAGTTGAAAATCAAGACCAACCGCTCCGCGGCCAAACGTTTCAAGCGCACGGGAACGGGCCAGTACCGCTACCACAAGTCGTTCGGCAGCCACATCCTGAGCACGAAAAGCCGCAAGCGCAAGCGCGCTTTGCGCAAGAACCCCGTGGTGCACCGCAGCAACCTGCGCACCCTGCGGCTGCTGCTTCCGAACGGATGAAGCGCAGGCCGCTTCGCGGACGGAGCGTCAATTTCGGGAAAGGAAATGGGTCATGCGAGTCAAACGCGGGTTCAAGGCCAGACACCGGCGCCGGAAGGTTCTCCAGCTCGCCAAGGGCTACCGCGGCGCGCGCAGCAAGCTGTTCCGCACGGCGGCCGGAACCGTCGATCGCGCCCTGCGCTACGCCTACCGGGACCGCAAGGTGCGCAAGCGCGACCTCCGGTCGTTGTGGATCATCCGTCTCAACGCGGCCGTACGGATGCACGACCTCTCTTACAGCCGCTTCATCCACGGCTTGAAGCAGGCCGGCGTCGCCCTCGACCGCAAGGTTCTGGCCGAACTGGCGGTCTCCGACCCCGCCGGGTTCGCCCAGCTGGTCCGGATCGCGGCACCGCAGGCCTGATCCTCTCCCCACCGGCGTGCGGATTGGGGAGCCGCAACGGACCCCGCGAGGAGAAGAGCGGTTGGACACCGAGCTGCGAGGGATCGAGCAGGAAACCCTGAGGGAGATCGAGGCCGCCCGCGGCGACCGGGAAGCGCTGCTGGCGCTTCAGGTCCGTGTGCTGGGAAGAAAGGGCCTGCTCACCCAGCTTTTGCGTTCGATCGCCGCGCTCCCGACGGAAAAGCGTCCCGAGGCGGGACGGGAGGCGAACCGCGTCAAGGAGCGCCTCGCCTCCGCGCTTGAAGCCGCGCTGCGCGATTGCGAAGCGGCGGCCCGGCCTTCGGATCGGATCGACGTCACGCTGCCGGGACGCATGGAGCCTCGCGGGCGGCTGCACCCCATCACCCGCGTCACGGAGGAGATCTGCGCCATCTTCTCCCAGATGGGCTTCGAGCGCGTCGAGGGGCCCGAGGTGGAGCAGGATTATTACAACTTCGAGGCCCTGAACATCCCCAAGAACCACCCCGCGCGCGACATGCAGGATACTTTCTTCGTCTCCGCCGACGTCGTCCTGCGCACCCACACCTCGCCGCTCCAGGTCCGCACGATGGAACAGCGCCGCCCTCCCGTGCGGGTGATCGCCCCGGGCCGGGTCTTCCGCCGCGATTCCGATCAGACGCACACCCCCATGTTCCACCAGGTCGAGGGACTCTGGGTGGACGAATCGGTCTCCTTCGGCGACCTCAAAGGGACCCTCACGGCCTTTGTCCGGCGCATGTTCGACGAGGAGACGGCCCTGCGCTTCCGGCCGAGCTTTTTCCCCTTCACCGAGCCGAGCGCCGAGGTGGACATCCGCTGCGTGATCTGCCGCGGAGCGGGCTGCCGGGTCTGCAAGGAAACGGGCTGGCTGGAGATCCTGGGATCGGGAATGGTCCATCCGGCGGTCTTCGAAAACGTGGGCTACGAATCGGGCCGCTACTCCGGGTTCGCCTTCGGGTTGGGGGTGGAGCGGGTGGCGATGCTCAAATACGGCATCGACGATCTGCGCCGGTTCTTCGAAAACGACCTCCGCTTTCTCGCGCAGTTCTGAGGGCGCAGGCGAACGCGACATGAAAATCAGCCTGAGCTGGCTTTCGGAATACACCGCGATCCGCATGTCTCCGCCGGAGATCGCCGAGGGGTTGACCCGTGCGGGGATCGCCGTGGATGCGGTCGTCGACCGTTTCCGCTATCTGGAGAACGTCCGCGTCGGCCGGATCGTGGAGCTTTCCCCGCACCCGAACGCCCCGCGGCTCACCGTCTGCCGGGTCGAAACCGGCGAGGGCCGGCCGCGCACCATCGTCTGCGGCGCCCCTCGCCTCCGCATCGGTCTGCTCGCCCCCGCGGCCCTGCCGGGCACCTCTCTCCCCGACGGCACCTGTATCGCGGAGACCTCCGTGCGCGGGGTGCCCTCCGAGGGCATGCTCTGCAGCGCGGACGAACTCGGCCTCGGCGCCGAACGCGACGGCCTGCTCGAGTTGCCCGAGAGCCTGCCCGTGGGGGAGGCGCTTCACCGGGCGCTCGGACTTTCGGACCCCGTTTTCGAGCTCGACCTCACCCCGAACCGGGGGGACTGCTTGAGCCTGATCGGAGTCGCGCGCGAAGTGGCGGCTCTCCAGGGGACCCGCCTGCGCATCCCCCGGGTGCGCCTCACCGAAACCGGCCCGCCGGTCACGGAGCGGGCCGCGGTCGCCGTCGAGGCCCCGGAAGCCTGTCCGCGCTACGTCGCCCGGGTGGTCGAGGGGGTGACGGTGGGCCCCTCGCCGTTCTGGTTGCAGGAACGGCTGCTTTCGGTCGGCATGCGACCGATCAACAACATCGTCGACGTGACCAACTTCGTGATGCTCGAATGCGGTCAGCCGCTGCACGCGTTCGATCTCGACCGACTCGCCGAGAACCGCATCGTCGTGCGCACGGCGCGGGCCGGCGAGCGCTTCGTCACGCTCGACGGCAAGCAACGCACGCTCGAAGAGGGCATGTTGCTCATCTGCGACGGGCAAGCTCCGGTGGCCGTGGCCGGCGTCATGGGCGGTCTCGACTCCGAGATCCGGGGCGAGACGACCCGCGTGCTGATCGAGAGCGCCTGTTTCGAGCCGGGAAGCGTGCGCCGCACTTCCAAGCGACTGGGCCTTCCGACCGAAGC
>CAZQUP010000054.1:15546-19786 GCA_964596545.1 uncultured Desulfatibacillum sp.
TGATCGACGTCCATCCCCGACCCTGGACGCCGCAGCCGATCCGGCTCGATCTCGAACGCACGGCGCGCTTTCTCGGCGTCGCGTTCCCCAAATCGCGCATCCGCCGTCTGCTGCGGGCCATCGGCTTCGAGGTCGTCCCCGGGGCCTCCCGCCGGGAGCTGCGGGTGACTCCGCCGCCCTTCCGGCCCGATATCGTCCGCTCCGAGGATCTGGCCGAGGAAATCGCCCGTCTGGCCGGTTTCGACGAAATCCCGGTTACCTTTCCTGTCCTTTCCGCCGCCGGGGTGCGGCCGTTTGCGCGCGAAGAGCTGCGGCGGCGGCTGCGCGAGGTTCTGAACGGGCTGGGCTTCTCCGAGGTGATCACCTACAGTTTCATCGATGCCCGCGACGGCGAGCGCCTGGGGCTGTCTGCGGAGGACCCGCGCCGCCGCCCCGTCGCGCTGCTCAACCCGATCGCCGAGGACCAGTCGGTCCTGCGGACAAGCCTGCTGCCGGGGCTGCTCCACACGCTGCGTTTCAACCTCGACCAGCAGAACCGGCGGGTCAAGATCTTCGAAGTGGGCAAGGTCTTTCTGCCCCGGCCGGGGGCCGAGCTTCCCTCCGAGCCCGAGCGTCTGGCCGGTCTGTGGAGCGGGCCGCGCGCGATCCTCTCCTGGCACGAGCGGGAAACCCCCTGTGACTTCTTCGATCTCAAGGGGGCGCTCGAGGCCCTGCTGGATGCGCTCCACGTCCCGGAGGTCCGCTTCGCCGTGCTCGCCGACGCCGTCTGCGATGTCACGCGGCCGGGACGATCGGCCGCGATCCTGGCCGCCGGTGAGGGGCTCGGCATCGTGGGCGAGATTCATCCCCGGGTCCGCTCGGCCTTCGATCTGAAACAGGAGGCCTACGTCTTCGAAATCGATCTCGAGATTCTCGAACGGCACCTCGGCGCGCTCCGGCACCGCCAGCGGGTGACGCGCTTCCCGGCCGCGGTGCGCGACCTGACGGTGATCCTGGATGCGGACATCGAATCCCAGGCGGTCCGCGATGCCCTCCTCCAGGAAGGCCCCTCCTGGATGGAACAGGCGGGGCTGATCGACGTCTTCAGCGGCCCTCCGATCCCGCCGGGGGAGCGCAGCCTCACCTTCCGCATCACCTACCGTTCCGGGGAACGGACCCTGGAGGATGCGGCCGTCAACGCGGCCCATGCGGAGATGACCGCCCGCGTGCTCGCGCGCTTCGGAGGCCGGTTGCCGGGCTGAGCGCCGCGCGGCGCGGGCCGTTGGGGAAGGGGCGGATGAAGCCACGGTCGCCCGCATCGGACGTGGAAATCCCCGAGAAGCTCTACTTCGGCATCGGCGAGGCGAGCCGCATCGCCCGGGTGCCGCCCCATGTGCTGCGTTTCTGGGAAACCGCGATCCCCCAAATCGCTCCGCAACGCACCCCCTCCGGCCGTCGGCGCTACAGCCGCCGCGATCTGGAGCGGATCCTCGAGCTCAAGGACCTGCTCTACCGCCGGCGCTACACGCTCGAGGGGGCGCGGCGCGCTCTTCGCGGCCGACGGGAGGAGGAGCCCTTCGCGTCCACCGGAGCTCCGCGCCCCCTCCTCGAAGAAATCCGCGCCGAGCTGCTCGGCCTGCGTCGTCTGCTCGAGGATCCCCCTCCGTCGGAGCCGGGAAAAGGGGTTCTCCCCGCAAAATCCTGTTGACAAGACGCGGCGCTTGACGTAAAAAACGAGCTTGGATGAGCGGGCATAGCTCAGCTGGTAGAGTACAAGCTTCCCAAGCTTGGTGTCGCGAGTTCGAATCTCGTTGCCCGCTCCATTCTTTTCGCCGTTTGCTCGAGCGGTTTGGGTAGGGGCGTGGTGCGACGCGGATGTCAGGGAACCCCAATGACTTCATGACCGGATAACTTTTCCGATCCAGCGCAGGCGTTCCACCCAGACGGGAGAAAACGGGCATCGTGCCCGTTTTTTATTTCCATGAAGGATAAAAAACGCAACGCCGTGCACCAAGAAGCTTCCGAAAATGTGGCCTTCCGCCTCTCCGGGGGGCCGGGCGGGAGGAGGCTTCTCCCCTGGGGGGAAGCCCTCGCCGGTCAGGTGTGGGCCGTTGCCGAGCCGCTCTGCGAAACCCAAGGCGTCGAGCTCGTCCATGTCGAATGCCTGCGTGCTCCGGGAGGCCGCCTGCTGCGCGTCATCCTCGACAAGCCGGGCGGGATCACCCTCGAGGACTGCGCCGCCGTGAGCCGTGAGCTGGGCGACCTGCTCGACGCCTCGCTCCCCGAGCTGCCCGCCTACCGCCTGGAAGTCTCTTCTCCCGGGCCGCAGCGCCGTCTGAGCCGGGCCGGAGACTTTGAACGCTTCCGGGGACGGCGGATCCGCATCCAGCTGCGCCGGCCCGTCGACGGCCGGCGCACGTTCAGCGGCGTCCTCGCCGGCCTCTCCGCCGAGGGGACCGTCCGCCTGGAGGCCGACGGCGGGACAAGGGCATTTCCGCTCGAGGCCATCGCCAAGGCCCATCTCGTCGATTCGGAGCCCTCCGCCCCCGCCGGCGGCGCACTCCGCACTCACCGAGGAGACGCTCCATGCTGATGACGGAAATCAAACGGGTCATCGACCAGGTCAGTCGCGACAAGGGCATCGACCGCAAGGTGCTGATCGAGGCGCTCGAAGAAGCCCTCAAGTCCGCCGCGCGCAAGAAATACGGGCCGCAGATCGACATCGAGGTCCGCTACAACGAGGAGAGCGGCGAACTGGAGGTCTTCCAGTTCAAGGAAGTCACCGAGACCGTCGAAAACCCCATGCTGCAGATCAGCCTCGAGGAAGGGCGCCTGCTCGACGAGGAGTGCGAAATCGGCGACAGCCTGGGAACGAAGATGGATACGGCGACCTTCGGCCGCATCGCCGCCCAGTCCGCCAAGCAGGTGATCATCCAGAAGCTCAAGGATGCGGAGAAAGAGGCGGTCTACCGCAACTTCATCGACCGCAAGGGCGAAATCATCAACGGCATCGTTCAGCGGATCGACCGGGGGGACATCATCGTCAACTTAGGCCAGACCGAGGGGGTGCTGCCGGTGCGCGAACAGGCGCCGCGGGAAACCTACCGGCGCGGCGACCGCATCCGGGCGTTGATCCTCGATGTGCTGCCCGACGCGCGCGGGCCCCAGGTGGTGCTCTCGCGGACCCATCCTCAGTTTCTCACCGTGCTGTTCCGCACCGAAGTCCCCGAGATCAGCGAGGGGATCGTGACCATCATGGGCGCCGCCCGGGAGCCGGGGGTGCGGTCCAAGATCGCCGTCGCCTCGAACAATTCCGACATCGACCCCGTCGGGGCCTGTGTCGGCATGAAGGGCAGCCGCGTCCAGAACGTGGTCCAGGAGCTGCGCGGGGAAAAGATCGACATCATCCCCTGGCATCTGGACCCCGCCAAGTTCGTCTGCAACGCCCTCTCGCCGGCGGAAATCTCACGGGTGATCATCGACGAGGAAAACAAGTCGATGGAAGTCATCGTCCCCGACGAGTACCTCTCGATCGCCATCGGCAAGAAGGGGCAGAACGTGCGGCTTGCCTCCAAGTTGACCGGCTGGCATCTCGATGTGAAGAGCGAAAGCGCTTACAACCAGGCCATGCAATCCGGCTACAACTCGCTCATGGCCCTTCCCGGCATGACGATCAGCCTGGCCGACGCGCTCTACGAAAAGGGCTTCTACTCCGCCGGCGAGATCGCCCAGGCCGCGGTGGAGGACCTCTTGCAGATCCGGGGTATGGAAGAGGAAACGGCCCGCGGCTTGATCGAAGCCGCCCGGAAGCAGCAGGAAGAAGCCGCGCCGGCGACGGCCGAAACGGAGGAGGCCCAGGGGACGGCGGAGGAAACCGCGGAGACGGAAGCGTCTTCGGAACCCGTCGCGTCCGCCGCGGCGGAGCCGGAAGCCGGCCCGACGGCGGAACAGCCCGCCGAGCCGGTGGCGCCGCCTGCGACCGAGGGCTCTGAAAAGGCTTCGCCGGCCGAGGCCTGAAATGCGCGGGGGTGGAAATCGGCGGCCGGGACGAATGAGGGGGAAACATGGCGAAAATCCGGGTCTACGAGCTGGCGCGAGAACTCAGCCTGACCAACAAATCGCTGATGGACAAACTGGAACACCTGGGCATCCGCGTCGGCAGCCACATGAGCTCGCTCGACGATGAAGCCGTCGCCCGGGTGAAAGCCGCGATTTTCGGCAAGAAAGGCGCGGCGGTGCAGGACACCCGCGTGAAGCCGAC
>CAZQUP010000055.1:0-19280 GCA_964596545.1 uncultured Desulfatibacillum sp.
AGCGCACGCGGCTGCTGCTCCATGTCATCGACGCCGCCGCCATCGACCCGCAAGCGCCGCTTTCCGGTTTCGAAACCGTGCAGACCGAGATGGCGCTCTTTCATCCGGATCTCGGGCGCAAGCCCCAGCTGATCGCGCTCAACAAAATGGACCTCCCCACGGCGAAGGAGGGCGCGCGCGCCTTCCGGGCCGCCCTTCGGGGCCGTCGCGGCGTCTTCCTCATCTCCGCCGCGACCGGCCAAGGGATCGACCGTCTCATCCACGAAACCCGCCGCCGACTCGAGGAACTGCATGCACCGGAGAACGAATCTCGCTGAGCAGCGCATCCGCCGCCTGGTCGTCAAGGTCGGCAGCCAGGTGCTGACGGCCCCCGGCGGGTTGAACCTCGAGGTCATCGCCGCCCTGGCTCGGCAGATCGAGGACATCATCGGCCGGGGCACTCAGGTGATTCTCGTCTCCTCGGGGGCGGTGGCCTCCGGGGTACGCAAGATCGGCCTTTCCGGTCGGCCCGAGGAGCTGCCCCGCCGCCAGGCCGCGGCCGCGGTCGGCCAGGCGGGGCTGATCATGGAATACGAGAAGGCCTTCGAGCGCTACGGCCGGCTCGTCGCGCAGATTCTTCTCACCAGCGAGGATCTGAGCAGCCGGAAGCGGTACCTGAACGCCCGCAACACGCTGAACACCCTTCTCGAGTGGGGCATCGTTCCGGTGATCAACGAAAACGACACCGTTTCCGTGGAGGAGATCCGTCTCGGCGACAACGACAACCTCGCCGCCATGATCTCGCTGCTCATGGACGCGGATCTCTTGATCGTCTTGAGCGACATCGACGGGCTCTACGACCAGGACCCGCGCCGCAACCCCGCGGCCCGGCTCATTCCGGAGGTGAGGGCCGGCCACCGGCAGCTCGAAAAGGCCGCAGCCGATCTTCCCGGCGAACTCGGCACCGGCGGCATGCGCAGCAAGCTCTCCGCCGCCCGCAAGGTGAACACGGCGGGGGTGCCTTTCGTCCTCGCCCGGGGGACGGAGGAAAGCGTGCTCACCCGGATCCTCGCGGGCGAACCGCTGGGAACCTATTTCGCCCCCCGGTCCGGACGCCTCGCGCGCCGCAAGTGCTGGATCGCCTTTTCGCTCAAACCGCGCGGAAGCCTCGGCATCGACGCCGGGGCCGTGAACGCTCTCGTACGCCGGGGGAAAAGCCTGCTCGCCAGCGGCATCACCGCCGTTCGGGGCGAATTCGCCGTCGGCGCCCCGGTCGCGCTCACCGGCCCCGACGGCGAGGAGATCGGGGTCGGGCTCGTCAACTACAGCTCCGCCGACATCCGCCGCATCCTGGGGCTGCATTCGCGGCACATCCGCCAGGTGCTGGGGGAAAAGCCCTACGACGAGGTCATTCACCGCGACAACCTGGCCGTGCTCGCCGACGGCGAGACGCAACCCTGAGGGCCGCCCATGTCCGAGACGATCGCCGAAACCATCGCCGCCATGGCCCGGGCCGCCAAGAAGGCCTCCGCCGCCGTCGCCCGCGCCGAGGCCGCGCTCAAGACCGAGCTTCTCGAGCGGCTGGCCGAATCCCTGCTCGTCCGCCGCGCGGAGATCCAGGAGGAGAACCGCAAGGATCTGGAGGCCGCGCGGGGAGCCGGCCTCCCCGCCGCGATGATCGACCGGCTCACCCTGTCGGAGGCCGTCTTTTCCTCCATGGCCCGGGGCCTGCGCGAGGTCGCCCGCGCCCCCGACCCCGTCGGCCGTCTGGGTCCCGAGGTCGTCCGGCCGAACGGCCTGCGCGTGCGCCGCATGCGCATCCCCTTGGGGGTCATCGGGATGATCTACGAATCGCGCCCCAACGTCACCGTCGACGCCGCCGGCCTGTGCCTCAAGGCGGGAAACGCCGTGATCCTGCGCGGGGGATCCGAGGCGCTGCACTCCAACCGGGCCCTCGCCGCGGTCATCGCCGAGGTGCTCGCGGCGAGCGGCCTGCCGCCCGAGGCCGTGCAGGTGGTGCCGATGCGGGACCGGGCCGCGGTCCTGGCGCTTCTGCAACAGGAGCGCGCGATCGACCTCATCATCCCGCGCGGGGGGGAGGATCTCATTGGCTTCGTCGTCGCGCACTCGCGCATCCCGATCCTCAAGCACGACCGCGGGGTCTGCCACGTCTTCGTGGACGAGGGGGCCGACCTGGAGCAGGCCGAGGCGATCTGCCTGAACGCCAAGGTCCAGCGGCCGGGGGTGTGCAACGCCATGGAGACGCTCCTCGTCCACCGCGCCGAAGCGCCCCGGTTTTTGCCGCGGATGGCCGAGCGCTTCGCCGCGGCGGGGGTCGAGCTGCGGGGCTGCCCGGAGACGCTCCGCTTCGTCCCCCGGGCTGTGCCGGCGACGGAGGAAGACTGGCCGGCCGAGTACCTCGATCTCATCCTCGCAGTGAAGGTCGTCGGCGGCCTGGAGGAGGCGATGGCCCACATCGCCGCCTACGGCTCGCACCACACCGAAGCGATCCTCACGCGCGACTCCGATCGCGCGCGACGCTTTTTGCGCGAAGTGGACGCCTCGGTCGTTCTGGTGAACGCCTCGACCCGCTTCAACGACGGCGGCGAGCTGGGCCTCGGCGCCGAAATCGGGATCAGCACCTCCAAACTCCATGCCTATGGGCCGATGGGGGTCGACGAATTGACGACGAGCAAGTTCGTGGTCTACGGGGAGGGCCAGGTCCGCTCGTGATCGCATCCCCTCCGCACGCCGCCGTGCGCCCCCGCAGGTGTGGCGACCTCGGCCGTCCGCCGGGGTCCGGGATGCGCATCGCGCTGTTCGGAGGCACCTTCAACCCCATCCACTTCGGTCACCTGCGCACGGCGATCGAAGTGCGGGAAGGCTTCGGCCTCGAGCGCGTGATCCTCGTTCCGGCCGCCACCCCCCCGCACAAGCCCGCCGCCGGTCTCGCCCCGGCGGAGGACCGGCTTGCCATGGTCCGGCTCGCGGTCCGCAGGGCCCCCGGCCTTTGCGTCTCCGATGCGGAGATCCGCCGCGGCGGCCCTTCCTATACCATCGACACCGTGCGGCGTTTTCTTGCCGCCCTCCCCGGTACGGAGCTCTTTCTCCTCGTCGGCCTGGACGCCTTCCTCGAGATCGACACCTGGAAGGGCTTCCGCGAACTTCTCGCCCTCGTCCCCGCGATCGTCATCCCGCGGCCGGGCGCTGCGGAGGGCTCCGAGGACCGGCGCGCCCTGGGGCGCTTCCTGCGCCGTCGGATTTCTCGGCAAGCGATCGAAAACCCGGATGAATCAACATTTCAGGCCCCGGGAATCCGCGGCATCCATCTCTTCCCCGTCACCCCGCTCGAAATTTCCAGCCGCCGCATCCGGGAGCTCGCCGCCGCGGGCCGCTCGATCCGCTACCTCGCCCCCGATGCCGTGGGGCGCTACATCGAACGCAAGGGGTTGTACCGATGAAGGAAGATTTCGCTGAGCGGATGGCGCTCTTTCTTCGCGCGGTCACGGCGAAAAAAGCCGAAGACGTCGTCGCCCTCGACGTGCGCGGCTTGACCTCGATCGCCGACTGTTTCATTCTCTGTCACGGGACCTCGAACCGCCAGGTCAACGCCATCGCCGACCACGTCGAGCGCGAGCTGCGCAAGCGCCGCATCCGGCCCTTGAGCGTCGAGGGCGCCTCTGAGGGCCAATGGGTGCTGCTCGACTACGGCGACGTCGTCATCCACGTTTTCTTCGAAAGCGTACGCCGCCTCTACGACCTGGAAGGCCTCTGGAGCGACGCCCCCCGCCTGCCGTTGACGCCGCCGCGCCGCCGCCGTGCCGCCACCCGGCGGACCCCCGCCGCTCCGGTGGAGCCGGTGGAGGAGGAGTGAAGCGATGGGAACCCCCTCGAAACCGTTGACGACCCTCGTCGACGCCGTGACCGGCCGTGTCGTCCCCAACGTCGGTCCCGAGGAAAACCGTCAGCGCGTCGAGCGCTTTCTGATCGAACGCAAGGGCTACCTCCGCGGGGAGATCGCGGTCGACCACCCGATCGCGATCACCGTGCGGGGCGTCCCCTACCGCTCGCAACTTCACCTCCTCGTGCACGCGGAAGGCCGCCCCGCTCTCGCCGTGTGCTGTGTGGCCGGCTCGCCCGTCTCCTGGGAGCGCCTGGCGCTCGCCGCCGCCCGACTGGCGGCGGACCCCATCGTCCCCCTCGCCGTGGTCTCCGACGGCCGAACGGCCCTGGTGCTCGAGGCCGCAAGCGGAAAACGCCTGGGCGAGGGGCTCGAGGCCGTTCCTTCGCGGGAAGACTGGCTTTCGCGCTTCGCGGGCGCGGCGCCGGTCCGTCTCGCCCCCGAGCGGCGCGAGCGGGAGGCGCTGATTTTCCGCTCCTACGACTCCGACCGCGTGAACCTGCCTCCGGCGGACCCGGAGAGGGACGAAAGAGGCGGCGTCCGCCTTGACCAAGGGGAAAGCTCCGGATAAGAATGATTTCTGATTCCTATCGGGAGGTCGGATCACCTTGGGCGGAGGCGAGCGCGCAGAGGATCCTCCGTTGCCGGACCGCGGGCGCAGGCGCTTTTGCAAGCTGGGATTCTTCGCGGCGGGCGTTTGCCTTTTTCCGGCCGTAACCCACGCCGGCCGTTTTCCCGGCGCGGGGGGCGAGCGTCGCCTCGCCTTCTTCAACACCCACACCGGCGAGACCCTGGAGACGGTCTACTTCCGCTCCGGGAGCTACGATCCCGCTTCTCTGAAGGCGATCAACCACATCCTCCGGGACCACCGCTCGGGAGGCCTTCACCCGATCGATCCCGCGCTGCTCGATCTTCTTTTCGTCCTCGGCCGCCGCCTGGGCGGCCCGCGCCGTTTCGATGTGATTTCCGGTTACCGTTCTCCGGAAACCAACGCCCTCCTGCGCGCCCGAAGCCGCGGGGTCGCCTCCGGCAGCCTGCACACGGTCGGCAAGGCGATCGATGTCCGCGTGGTCGGACTCTCCTGCCGCGCGCTGCAGAAAGAGGCCGCGGCGCTCGCCGCCGGCGGCGTCGGATACTATCCCGCCTCCGATTTCGTCCACCTGGATGTCGGCCGCGTCCGTTGCTGGTAAGCCGGCGCGGCCGGGCTCAGGGAAGGCGCGGGGGCGTCTGCCTCAGGGCCCGGTCGAGAACCGGGTCCCGGCCGTAGAGGTCCTCGAAGAAGCGCACCGTACCGTCGGGGTCAACCGCGGCCGTCATGTAGAGCAGGTGGATGGGCACGGGGGCTTTCAGCCGCATCGTGTGCGTCCGCCCGGAGGCAACAAGCGCCTCGATCGCCTCCGGGCTGCCGCGGGGGTCCTCCGCGAGCAGCCAGGCGGCGAGCGCGAGCGGCTTTTCAATCCGGATGCAGCCGGAGCTGAACCCTCGCCGGGCCCGGGAAAAGAGGGCGCGCGAGGGGGTGTCGTGCAGGTAGACGGCGAACGGGTTGGGAAACAGGAATTTCATCCGCCCCAGATCGTTCTGGGGACCGGACTCTTTCATCAGCCGAAAGCGGAAATCCCGGGGGGAAAGGTTCGGCCAGTCGATTCGCGCCGGATCGAGTTCGACCGCCTCGGGACCCCAGTGTTCGAAGACGCGGATCTTTTCGCGCTGCAGATAGCCGGGATCCCGGCGCACCTTGGGGAGAATGTCCTCCACGGCGATCCGCCGCGGGATGTTCCAGTCGGGGTTGAAGACGATACGGTCGAGGCCGCTTGAGAAGACCGGCGTGCGGCGCACCTCCCGGCCGGCCACGACCCTCATGTGCAGCCCGGCCGCTCCCCCGGTGAAGCCCGTGAGGTCGAAGCCGGGGATGTTGACCCGCAGGTGGGGATCCCCCAACTCGCGCGGCAGCCACCGCCAGCGCTCCAGGTTGAGCTCGAGGGCGCGGATGCGAGCGGCGAGCGGGAAGTTCAAGGCTTGGAGGGTGCGGCGGCCGAGGCGTCCGTCGACTTCCAGGCCGTGGCGCTCTTGGAATCGCCGCAACGCCTCCCCGAACGCCTGGTCATCCTCCCCGGAGTCGGCAGGCAGGTCGCCTTCGCGGCGCAGCCGCGCGCGCAGAAGCCCGGCGATCGCCTCTTCTTCGACTTCCCGCCGGAGGGTCGGCTCCGGAAGCACCGGGAAAGGGCCTTCGCGCTCGAACCCGCGGTAGCGCGATAGCGCCGCACGCAACCGCGCGTACTCGGGGTGCGGCGGCCGAAACCCTGCCAAGCGGGTCGCGACCTCGCCGGTGGCGATCGCCTGCTCGAGCGCGGGCAGGAAATCCCCGGCATGCTCGAAGCCGACCACCCATTCGCCGTGGAGGGTCGCCGGGTTCACCCGTCCTGCGCGCAGGTGGGAGGCCAGGAGCAAGAAGGCGTCGGTCAGCAGAAAATCGAGATCCGTGACGAGCCCTGCTTCCGAAGACGGACCGCCGGCCTCCGTCTGCCGCAGAAGCTCCCGCAGGAGCCCGAGGCGGTAAGCCTGGGGATCGAGGCCGTCCCCCTCGACCTCCTCGAGGAAGGCGACCAGCGAGTGCGCCGCAGGAAGAGGCCCCCGTGTATCGCTCCAGGCCGGCGCAAAATCCCGGCGGGTGTAGAAGGCCGGAAGGAGCGACAGACCGCAGATCCTCTCGCCGCGGCAATGGAGACTCCCCGCCGCCACGGCGGATTCGACCCGCCGGCGCATCTCGGATGCCAGGGGATGCGCCGCGGCCGCGATGGAAGGCAACGCGGCGAGCATGAGGGCGGCAAGGGCGACCGCGAGGCGAAAGAGCACGCCTGCCCTCCGGGTCGCCGGCCGAAACCCGGAGGACGGGTGGAAAGAAAGGAAGGGGGGTTTTCCCCCGTGAGCGGGAATCATCGGAGGGCGGGCCGTCTGGAAACCCCGTTCATCGCCTTCAGGCGCCGGTCACGTCTTTGCCGCAGTGTTTGCACACTTTGGCGCGGCGCTTGATGACCTCGGCGCAGAAGGGGCATTCGCGGGTGAAATGCCGCTCGTGGATGCGGGCCACGGCCGCATCCACCTGCCTCTGGATGGCTTCGGACGGAAAGCGCAGGTTGCGCAGCGGCTCGATCGCCTCCACCTCGCCGATGTCGCCGATCATCTCCGCCGCCTTCAGGCGCACGCGGGCGGGCTCGGAGGAGTCGAGAAGCAGCTTCAACACCCCCGGCCCGTCCTTCGTGGTGTAATATTCGGCAAGCAGGTTGAACCCGCGGATGATCGCTTCCTTCTCGGCCTCCTGCCGGGCGAGGGCCGTTTCGTCCACGATCTGGCCCTTCATGCCGTTTTCGCTGAAGACGGGCACGCACTCGAAGACGTCGGTCCCGGGGTAGTTCATGCAACGGTAGGAGGCGTGGTGGGCGTAAGACTCTTCGATGTGTTTCCACCCCGAGCGATAGAGCTCGCACTGGTCGTTGAAACAGACGAACAGATAGGGCGTGCCCCAGCCGAGGCCGTCTCCAAAGCGGATCGGCGGCTCTTCCCACACGCTCATTTCCTCTCCGCAGTGCGGGCATTTCGGGCGGGGCATGCGGAGGACTTTCTGGAGAACTTCTTCACGACTTTCGAACATGCGGTCTTCCTGAATGTTGAGGTTTAATGCACGGACAGCAAAATTGGGAACAAAGTAAGAAAAGGGCCGCGCGATGTCAAACCGCCAGCCTCGCTCCGGAAAAATCCTTTGAAGGGGAAAAAGAAAAGCGGCGGGCCGCTTTCTCGGAAGCAGAACCCGCCGTCTGGGATTCTTGGCCTGGCTGCACCGGTTGCGGAAAAGCCGTTCAGCTCTCCCGCACGCAGGCGGAACTGCAGGATTTATAGCTTTTCAGACAGCGCCGGGGGCTGGAGGAGCCCTCCACACACTCGATGAACCGGGACTCGCAGCGCTCGCGGCAGTCACGGCGATCCGAGGAATCGTGTTTCATGGTACCTCTCCTTCATGCGGCCGTCGGACCGCAGGGCGGCGATGATCGGTCAGAGTCCCCATCCGTTGATCTCGCCCTCCCCGCTCCGGGCCGGGGGCCGACGGCCGGTTTTCGCGTTGGGGTTTCCGCTCGGATTTGGGGGTCCGGATTCGGATCCCATCCGGTGATCGAAAAATAATCCCGTTTCAAACTCTGTCACCCCTTTCCGGGACAGCACCCGGCGGCAATTCCTCCGGAGAGGCAACATCGAAAAAGGGATAGGGTCCGCCGTACCGTCCCGGCTGCTCGGGGACCGTCCCGACATGGGTAAGCAACGTCGGCTCCCCCCAGAGCTCGGTCCAGAAATGGATCAGAAAGCCTGCCGGTTCCATGACGAAGACCGACGGAGCTTCCAGTCGCAGGTCGAGGTCCAGTTGCATGCCGATCCCCGGAGCCACCGCGGCAATCGTTCCGCCAAAGCGCCGGTGGACGGCCCGGTGGATGTGCCCGCAGGCGATGCGTTCCACCTGCGGATGACGGCGGATCAGCGCGGCCAATTCCTGCCGCAGGACAAAGGGCTCGGTGTCCATGTGTCCGATCCCGGAGGCAAAGGGGGGATGATGCATGAAGAGGAGCGTTGGCGCGGAGGGCCGCTCGGAGAGCGTGCGATCGAGCCAGCGGAGACGCTCCACCGTAATCCCCCCGCCATGTTCGCCGGGAATCACCGTGTCCAGGCCGATCAGGCGCAGGGCGAAATCCTCGATGGCGTAGCACATCGCCCGCCGACCGCCCGGCTCGAGGAACCCTTCGAGATAGCCGTGATCGGGAAACGCCGCGCGCAGAGGATCCTTCCGGTCATGATTTCCCGGCAGGAGAAAAAAGGGGCATGCCAGCTCCGCCAGGATCTCCCGCAGCACCCGGTAGGAGGCGGCGGCTCCCTCGTCGGCAAGGTCTCCGGTGATCAGCACCGCATCCGGCAGCGGTTTTCGGCGATTCAGGTGATCGACCGTTCGCCGGAGTGCAGCGGCCGTGTCGGCCACATCGTAGGCCAAAGAGCCGGGCGGTTTGAGGTGGAGGTCCGATATCTGAGCGATCGCCGATGGTCTCATGTCGGCCTCTCTCTCAGGTGTCCAGATGCAGCAGCGCCTCGGGGTCCACCCGGAGCCCGACCCGCTGTCCCTTGTGGAAGGAGCTTTTGCCGGCGGTCTCGATGGTCAGAAATGCTTCCGTCGGTCCTTCCACGAGGAGCCGCGTGCGGTCGCCCATGAAAAACGAGGCCGCGACGCTGACCTGAAAGTCCGCTTGGCCGAGGTCGACCAGCTTCGCATGCTCGGGCCGGAAGAAAAGCTCGATTTCCCCGCCCGGGGGGACGCGAAAACGCTCCGGCACCGGGAGGCTTCCTCCCGGCAGGATCAAGCGGCCGTCGGAAATCCGCCCCTTCACCCGGTTGATCGTCCCGATGAACTCGGCCACAAAACGGTTGCCGGGGGCGAAGTAGACCTCGCGCGGGGTTCCCACCTGGGAGACGCGCGCCGTGTTCATGACGACGATGCGGTCGCCCAGCGCCATGGCCTCGGACTGATCGTGGGTCACATAGATGGCCGTGATGTGGAGCGACCGCAGCAGCCCGTCGATTTCCACCCGCAGCCCATCCCGCAGTTTGGCATCCAGGGCGGTCAGCGGTTCGTCGAGTAGCAGAACCCGGGGCCGGATCGCGATCGCCCGTGCGAGGGCCACGCGCTGTTTCTGGCCGCCCGAGAGCTGGTCGATGCGCCGGTTGCGCAGCTCGCCGATCTTCATCATGTCCAGCATCTGTGAGACTCGCCGATTGCGGCGGTGTTCGTCCACACCGCGCACCTTCAAGCCGTAAGCGATGTTTTCCGCCACGCTCATGTTGGGGAAGAGGGCGTAGCTCTGGAAGACCATGCCGACATTGCGCTTCTCGATCGGAACGTGGGTGACGTCCTCGTCGCCGAAAAAGACCCTCCCCCCCGGGTCCGGGCTTTCGAGTCCGGCGATGATGCGCAAGAGGGTCGTCTTGCCGCAGCCGGAGGGGCCGAGGATCACGACGGTTTCTCCGGCATCGACGCTCAAGTCGAAAGGCTCGAGCGCGCGGGTGCCGTCGGCGAAGGTCTTGGCGCAGCCCTCGAGGCGAAGCGCGACGCCGGAGGCCAGGCGCGCATCGTCGGCTCGATCGGCCGGGATCGAAAAAGCCTCTCGGCGGAAGCCCTGCGCGGGGATCGAATCGATCGTTTCCATGACGAAGATCCTTCGAGGGGGCTTGGCGACCCGTTGCATGACGACCAGAAGCGGAATGATCATCAGGAAAAAGATGATCGTGTAGGCCGATCCGATTTCCAGTCGCATGGACGCATAGCTGTCGGCAAGCCCCACCGGCAGGGTTTTGGTCTGCGGCGTGTGCAGCATCCATGTCAGGTTGAACTCGCCGATCGAGAGCGTGAACACCATCAACGCGCCCGCCAGGATTCCCGGCGCCGCGTTCGGGATGACGACGGAAAAAAACCGCTGCCCGAAGTCCGCCCCCAGGCTTGCGGCCCCCTCCTCGAGGTCCTGCAGACGGATCGAATGCAGGATCGCGATGACGGAGCGCACCATGAAGGGCAAGGTGAAGATCACATGGCCCGCCAGGATGAAAGTCCAGCTCCGGCGGAAGCCGGTGAAGCCGCCGTATTGGATGATCATGGCCAAGGCGACGGCCAAGCCCGGGACGGCGAGGGGGGTGACCAGCAACTCCTCGAAAAGCCGGGTCCAACGGTTTTGCCGTTTGACCATGACATAGGCCGCCGGCACCCCCAGCGCCAGGGCCGCCGCCAGGCAGCTCAGCCCGATCAGGAGAGAGAGAAAGATCGTGTCCCGGTAGAGGCCCCAGACCTTGGCGAACCATCGCAGGGTCAGCCCGCTTCTTACCCCCACCATGAAATTCTCGGTCAGCCCGGCCACGATGGACTGGATCACGGGCACGAGCAGAAAACCGCATACCGTGAGGGTGAGGGCGAGCTGGACGACGAAAGCGGGAGAGGATCTGCGCTTCATCTCAGCCTGCCGCGGCGACCGTGTTTCCGGCGGCGGCCCGGGCCAAAGAAAGCGCCACCCAAGTGATCGCCCCCAGAACGATCGACAAGGCGGCGGCCATCGCGATGTTGGCCATCAAGGTGAACTCGGTGTAGATGAGGATCGGCAACACGTCGATGTTTGTGGCCAGGGTGAAGGCGGTGCCGAAAGCGCCCATCGAGGTCGCAAAGCAGATCGCCCCCGAAGAGATGAAGCCGGGAAGGAGCCCCGGGATGAGGACATCGCGGATCACCCGCCAGGACGAGGCTCCCAGAGAGCGCGCGGCCTCTTCGAGGCTGCGATCCAGCTTTTCGGCCGAAGCCATAAGGGTCGTGATCGTCCGCGGAATGGAAAAATATAGATAGCCGAGAAACAGGCCGGTCATCGAATAGGCCACCACGATTTTCTCGCCGAAGAGCTGCTGCGTGATATCGCCGACCAGGCCTTGGCGCCCGGCCAGCAGAATGATCATGAAACCGACCACCACTCCCGGGAACGCCAGCGGAAAAGTCAGCAGGGAGACAAGCAAGCTCTTGCCCCGGAAGTCGTTGCGCGTCAAAAAGACCCCGCTCGCCCCCGAAACGAAGAGCGTCACCAGGGTCACGGAAGTCGAGAGCAAAACGGTGTATACGAGGGTTTCGAAATAGCGGGGGGTGGTGATGGCCGCAAGATAGATGCCGACCCCGGCAGGCCCCAGGCTCGATTCCACGGCCAGCCGGGCGAGCGGCAACAAGAAAAACGCCACGAACACGGTGAACGCCGGGATGAACAGGGCTGGCAGAAGCAGCCGGCTGTGGTTCTTCATTCCGGTCTTCTCCATCCCGATGGGGTTTCAGGCGCAGACCACTTGCCGGGCGGCGCCTGGGTCAAGGCTCACGGCCCGATGCTTCCGTTTGCCGCACCCGGCCGTGAGCGAAGGTTTGCGCTGAAGGGCCGGGCGGATTCAACGGACCTCGTTCAGGTAGCGCTCGCGGAACTTGTCCTGGACATCGGCCATCTTCTTCCAATCGACGGACTTGGCCCGCGCATACTCGGAGGCGGGCAAGAACTTGGAGGCGACCTCCGGGCTTAAAGCCGTGGCCCGCACCGGCCGCAGGAAGGCGTTCGCCCAGACTCCCTGTCCCTTGTCGGAAAGGGTGAAGTCGAGAGCCTTCTTGCCGTTGGCCGCGTTTGGACCGTTCTTCACCAGGCCCACGACATAAGGGGCCACGAGGGTCCCTTCGGCGGGAATCACGAACTCCACGTTGGCCTTGTCCTTGTACTTGCCCCGGTAGGCGTTGAAATCGTAGTCGAAAAGGATCGGGATTTCCCCCGAGAGCACTCGCGCGTAGGAGGTCTGCTTGGGCACGATGGGCTCGTTTTTTTTCAGCTCTTTGAAAAAGTGAATGGCCGGGTCGAAATTGTCCAAGCTGCCGTCGAGAGCGTTGGTCACCGCCTCCGCCGACGAATAGCCGACCGCGGCGGACGTCGGGTCCAGATAGCCCACCATTCCTTTGTACTCCGGCTTCAACAAATCCTTCCAAGACATCGGCACGGGCTTGCCGCCCAAGGCGTCCTTGTTCACGAAGAAACCGAGTGTCCCGGAGTGGATCGTGAACCAGTGCCCTTGGGGATCCTTCAGCCCATCCGGGATCTGATCCCACAAGGCGGGCTTGTAGGGCGCCAACACCCCCGCCTCCTTGGCCAAAATGCCGAAGGTGACACCGAAATAAGCGAAATCGGCCACGGGGTTGTTTTTTTCAGCGATCAGCTGGGAAAGGGTTTGTCCGGAGTTCTTGTTGTCGTGGGGAATGTCGATCCCCAGGTTGTCCTTGATCGCCTTGAGCTGGCTCGCCCAGTCGGCCCACTCCGGGGGGCAGTTGTAACAAATCGCTTTTCCTGCAGCCCACCCCGCCGCGGGGAGTGCGCAGGCCAGGATTCCGATCAGAACCATCGCCTTTAAGCCTCTTTTCATGGGGACCCTCCTGTCGGTTGTTGGCTTGTCCGGCTGTTGCGTTTCCTTGAAGCAAAGGGACGGGAACACCGGCCGAGCGCGGCTTTTTGGCCTTCTTTGTGTTGGCGGATTGTGAGGCACGGGTTAAAAAGCGGTTGCCCCGGTGGAGCTGGGCGCGGCGCCGCACACTTCCCCTCCTCTGATGGCCGTCGGAGGAATTTCAAGCGAGCTCCTCACCGCTTCCGGAGCCGCGTCTTGACAGGCTAGGGTCGAAGGATCAAAATGGCGGCGCCGATACGTTCTTTTTCACGCCGCATACGGGTCAGCAGGGGCGATATGCAAGCGAACTTGTGATTTAGGCCCCGCTCAAATTTTCCCCGGCCGAAAGGAATCCTCCGATGACTACACTCTGCCGCAACGCCGCCCTCCGCCGATGGGTCGAAGACTGCGCGAAGCTCTGCCAGCCCGCGAGCGTGATCTGGTGCGACGGATCCCGTGAAGAATACGACCGTCTGATGGAGGGCATGAGCGCCGCCGGAGCGGCGATTCCTCTCAAGAAAAGGCCGCGGAGCCATCTCTTCCGCTCCGACCCGAGCGACGTCGCCCGCGTCGAGGACCGCACTTACATCAGCACACCCTCGAAGATCGAGGCCGGACCGACCAACAACTGGATCGCCCCCGACGAGCTCAAGAAAACGATGACCGGCCTCTACCGCGGCTGCATGGCGGGCCGCACGATGTTCGTGATCCCCTTCTCCATGGGGCCGATCGGCTCCCCGCTTTCCAAGATCGGTGTCGAGATCACCGACAGCCCCTACGTGGTCTGCAACATGCACATCATGACCCGGGTGGGAAACCGCGTCCTCGATGCCCTGGGAACGGACGGGGAATTCATCCCTTGCCTGCACTCGATCGGCGCCCCGCTGAAGCAGGGGCAAAAGGACGTGCCCTGGCCCTGCGCGCCGATGGAGCAGAAATACATCTCGCATTTTCCGGAAGAAAACCTCATCTGGTCTTACGGGTCCGGCTACGGAGGAAACGCGCTGCTCGGCAAAAAATGCCTCGCCCTGCGGATCGCCTCGGCGATCGCCCGCCGCGAGGGCTGGATGGCCGAGCACATGCTGATTCTGCGCCTGACCAGCCCCGAGGGCCGCCGGTTCCACATCACGGGGGCCTTCCCCTCGGCCTGCGGCAAGACCAACCTCGCCATGATCCATCCCACCATTCCGGGTTGGAAGGCCGAGTGTCTGGGAGACGACATCGCCTGGATGAAGATTGGCCCCGACGGCCGCCTCTACGCCATCAACCCCGAAAGCGGCTTCTTCGGGGTCGCCCCGGGAACCTCCTACGAGTCCAACCCGGCGGCGATGGACACGCTCAAGGAAAACATCATTTTCACCAACTGCGCTTTGACCGACGAGGGCGACATCTGGTGGGAAGGCATGGACGGAGCGCCGCCGGCACACGCGATCGACTGGAAGGGGCGCGACTGGACGCCGGCCAGCCCGACCGAGGCCGCCCACCCGAACGCGCGCTTCACCGCCCCCGCGGCCCAGTGCCCGGTGATCTCCCCCGACTGGGAGAAGCCCGAGGGCGTGCCGATCGACATCTTCATCTTCGGGGGCAGGAGAGCCTCCGTCGCCCCGCTCGTCTACGAGGCCTACGACTGGGACCACGGGGTCTTCCTGGGGGCGACCGCGGCCTCGGAGACCACGGCCGCCAACATCGGCGCGGTCGGCAACCTCCGCTACGACCCCTTCGCCATGAAGCCCTTCTGCGGCTACAACATGGGGGATTACTTCGGCCACTGGCTCGAGATGGGGGACCGGTTGGGCAAGAACGCCCCGCGCATCTTCTACGTGAACTGGTTCCGCAAGAGCCCGGCGGGGAAGTTTCTCTGGCCGGGCTTCGGAGAGAACAGCCGCGCCCTCAAGTGGATGTGCGACCGGGTGGCCGGAGGGGTGGAAGGGCACCGCACCCCGATCGGGATCCTGCCCCGGCAGGAGGAGCTCGACATGCGGGGACTCTCGCTTCCGCACGACGATCTGCAGGAGCTTTTGCGCGTGGACACGGCCGCCTGGAAGGCCGAGCTGCCCGACATCGAAAAGCACTTCGCCCAGTTCGGCGACCGCCTGCCCGCGAGGCTCGCCGAGCAGTTGAAACGCCTGCGGGAACGGCTGGGCTGAGACCCGGAAGGGAATCCTACGGAGGAATGCAAATGGAAGCGCTCGAGATCGTCGCCCGGCTGATGGAGCTCTCGGCGGTCACCGCCCCGAAAAGCAAGGGGGTGAACTTCGTCCGGACGCGGGTCCTCACCGGAAACGCGCTCCAGGAGCTCGCCGCGGCCATGGTACGCTTCGGGGAGCGCACCGGCAAGAAGGACTTCGACCGCGACGCCCGCGGCGTCTCCCGCTCCGGCGCCGTGGTGCTGATCGGCCTGAAAGACGCCAAGCCGGTCGGCCTGGACTGCGGTGCCTGCGGACATCCGGACTGCAAAAGCTTCGAGGCCCAGGCCAAACGGGAAAAGGAGTTTTCCGGCCCGGCCTGCGCCTTCCGCCTGCTCGACATGGGCATCGCGCTCGGCTCGGCGGCCAAGACCGCAAGCCTCTTCAACGCCGACAACCGCATCATGTACCGCATCGGCGCGGTCGCCCGCGACATGAAACTCGTGGACTGGGATTTCGTGATGGGCATTCCGCTCGCGGCCGAAGGAAAGAACATCTTTTTCGACCGCTGAGCCGACCGCCGCGCTTTCAGCCCCGCATGGGGCGGTCCCCCTCGGGGGCGGCGGAAAGCGCGGCCCGAGGCAGGAGCCTGCCGTTCACCATCCCGAGCGCTCTCAGTCCCGCGGCCAGCAGGCCGCCGTAGTGCCCGATCAAGGCGGTGTTGTTGTACCAGCAACGGCAGCCGCGGCCGTTCGCCAGCCGTCTTCGCTCGCGCCGGAAAGCCTCGGCGTTCCACACCTCGGAAAAGCCGCTCTCGCGGATCGTACCCACCCGCACGTGCTGTTCCAGGCAAGGGTAGAGGTTCCCCCAGGGGTCGATGCGCGCCATCAGCACCCCGGCGTAGCAGGGCCTTTCGGGAACGCCTCTTCCGTCTTGGAGCGCCTCGATCCAGCACCGGAGGTAGGGGTCCCCCGCAAGCGGGGTCCCTTCGATCTCACGCTCCAGGATCCCGGGATCCGGGCTCACGGCCTCCGGCTCCATCCCCGTGTAGAAGGCATCGGCGCAATGGTGAAGCGGCTGGAAGAGAACGTCGTCAGCCACCGCCGCCCAGCGGCGGTAGAAGGCGCCCACCTCGCTTGCGTTCACCCCGGATACGGTCATGCGCACCCGCAGGATCGGAGAAGAGCCCGGGCCACGGGAGGACAGAAGGGCTTCGATTCCCTTTTCCACCTCGGCAAAGGCGCCCGGCCTTCCCCGCAGCCGGTCGTGGCATTCGGGGCTCGCCCCGTCCAGGCTCACGGTGACGCAGCGGGCGCCGCTGGCGGCGACCTCGCGGCGGTATTTGCGCAGCAGAAGGCCGTTGGTGCAGAGGTTGACCGAAAGCCCTTTTGCGGCGAAGGCCTCGAGGATGCGGAAGACATCGGACCGCACCAGGGGTTCGCCGCCGGCAATCGAGATCTGGTGCGTTCCCAGATCGGCAAGCTCCGCGGCGAGGGCCTGGTATTCCGCAAGCGTCATCTCCGCCCGCCGCGGATCCCGCCAGCGCTGGCACATGCGGCATTCCAGGTTGCAGCGGTAGGTGACATCGAGTTCGGCGAGGTAGGGCCCGGCGGGAAGCCTCTCCCCGCGGGAGTCCGCCCGCAGGTTACGGCACGAGCCCCACAGGGTCCGGGCGAACCCGGTCGAGAAGAGGATCTTGCGGTAGGTGCGGACGTTGTGCAGTCTCATCGACCGGCCTTTCGCGCGGGCCGTCCGGCAACGGCTTTCTCGAATAGACTACCCATCCTCGCGCGAAAATCAACTCGCATCACCGAAATCGGCGGCTGCCGAGACATGCGGCACAAGCCCGGCGTGCACCCAGTGGAGAAGCGTGAGCAGGTCATAGACGGGCCGTCCCGTGGCCTGGCGCACGGCCGCGGCGTAGGGAGGAAGGTTCGCGCACTCGAAGAGGATGGCGCGGATCTCCGGGTCCGCAGCGCAAAGCTCCCGGCTGCGCTCCACGACCTCGCGGCGCACCCCTTCGGGGTCGATCCGGCCGGAGCCCGAGAAGATCGCCTCGTGAAAACAGGGCGCATCCTCGAGGCCGCGGATCGCGAGGCGCCCGGGGCTGCCCCCCGCGATGCGGATGTGATCTTCGCCTAAATTTCCGGCATCGGCCGTGAGCACGCCGATGCGGCCGCGCTCTCCCAGCGCGCGCTCGATCGTCGGCAACTGCAGCAGGCTCGAGGTGAAAACCGGCACCGGAAAGGCCCGGGCGAGCTCGCGCTGAAAGAGAATCATGAAGCCGCAGGTGGTCCCAAGCGCCTGCACACCCCGCCGCACCAGCCTCAGCCCCGCCTCGACGAAAAGCTCCACCAATCCCGGGTCCCGCTGCCGGATCAGCCGCGCCAGCGTCGCCCCGCGCACGGTCTCGAAGAGCACGGGAAAAGGGTAGCTCGCGGGGTTTCCGCCGTCGCCTGCGATCCGTCGGATCGCGGCGTCCATCTTCAGAATGCCGATTTTGGCGGCTTCCATCCTCTGGGTTGCGCCCATTTCCCGATTTAATCCCCTCCTTGCACAACGCTTCTCCCCGAACGCCGACGATACCGTGCGAGCACCCCGGAGTGCGCGAGCCCTCCCCCCAAGCGCCCGAGGCGAACCTCACCGCCGGTCAGAGCGCTCGCTTTGCGTTTTCATTCCGCCGCCGGCGATGCAAGCAGCCAGACATAGGCCGGCTGGGCGGAGACGGTTGCCGGCGATTCGCGGGGGAGCCCCACCTGGTGGAGGGTCAAAAGCCGTTTGCGTGCCCGCGGGTAGGCCTTTCCCGCCTCAAGGAGGCCGCGCAGCTCATGCGCCGCGGTTTCCGAAGGGCTTGCGTCGGCGCACACCTGGATCAGCTCCTGATCGCCGGAGGGATATCGCGCCAGAAAATCCACCTCGTGGCCCTCCGGGGTCCGGACATAGCTCACCTCGGCGCCGCGGCGCTCGAGCTCGATCAAGACCGCCGTCTCCAGGGCATGCCCGATGTTGGAGCGGCCTGTGCGGTCAAACACCGGGATCAGACCCGGGTCGACCGGATAGGCCTTCCGGGGGTTCACCATGCGCTGGCGTTCGGAGGCGGCCTCCATCCAGACGGTGCGCACCAGAAAACAATCCTGGAGGTGCCCCATGAGCTGGTGCACCGTGTCTTTGGAGATGGAAAGCCCCTGCGACTTGAGCGCGGCGTAGAATTTTTCGACGCTGAACAGCCCCGCCGCATTGGCCAGCAGGTGACGCACCAGCCAGCGCAACCCCGTGATGTTGCTGACGCCGTGCCGCTCCACCACATCGCGCAGCATGGCCACATCCACGTAGTCCCGAAGAAGCCTGTGGCGCAAGTCCCTATGCAGCCCCTGCGCTTCCGGAAATCCTCCCGTCTCCAGGTAGTCGAGAAAAGCCCGCTCGAGTGTCGAGCGCTCCCGCGCCCCCAGGGCATCCGGGCGAACGGGCACAGCGAGCCCTTTGTGCCGCAGGGCTTCTTCGAAGCTGAAGGGGTGGATCACCACTTCCCAGGCCCGGCCCCGCAGAGCCGTCGCGATTTCCCGGGAGAGAAGCGCCGTGGAAGATCCCGTGACGAAAAGCTCGACCTTCTCGGAGTCGAGCATCCGGCGGATGAAACGTTCCCAACCGGGAACGTTCTGGATCTCATCGAAACACCAGGTCACGACTTTCCGGCCCCGAAAACCGGGGAAACGCCGGAAGTACTCCTCCACGAGCGGATGGAGCTCCTCGGCCGTAATCCCCGCAAGCCGTTCATCCTCGAAGTTGAGGTACGGCAGCCGCTCCCGATCGACCCCCGCCTCCCGCCGCTCCCGCTGGATCTGGTGCAGGAACATCGTCTTTCCGGTGCGCCGCATGCCGACAACCGCCGTCACCTTGCCGCGAAGCTTGAGCGCGCCGTACACCCGCCGGGAAGTCCCCTCGGGAAGCGGAGCGCTCAGGGAATCGGAGAGCTTTTCGGCCAGAAGGGCGCGAAAGCGATGGAGCTGCGGATCGACCACGAACCAGATTTCTCCTTCTTGGAAGGAGAAGATAGCCTGAAATCGACCTTGATGGAAGGTTAATTTTGGTGAGTACCAATGAGGGGGGCAACAGGCCATACGCCCGGCTGCCTGCGCCTGGCGCGCCGGTTTCAATCCACGCCCCGCGCGGGGGGCGACGTGGACCCAGGGCCGAGCCGCGTGCGCGTTTTGGGTTTCAATCCCCGCCCCCGCGCCGGGGGCGACCGTTGAGCC
>CAZQUP010000056.1:0-19035 GCA_964596545.1 uncultured Desulfatibacillum sp.
CGTGAGATCCTCACGGCCCCCTTAGGCCGATTCGTCTAAAGCACCACCCAATCCGACCGATATTACCCGTGAGCGCCGGGTCTTCTTGCGCGACAGACCGAACGCCGAGGGGTGAGAAGCCATGGACGAAGCCGAGTTTCTGAAAAGGCTGGACCGCATCCGGGACATCCCGACCCTGCCCAGCATCGTGCTCGAGTTGAACCGCCTGCTGCAGGACCCGGAGACCCCCGTTGCGCGGGTCAGCCAGATCATCGAGCGCGATCAGGCGACGGCGCTGAAGATTCTGAAGCTGGTCAACTCGGCCTTCTACGGCGTGCGATCCAAGGTCGCCGACATCCGCAGCGCGGTGATCATGCTGGGATTCAACGCCGTGCGCAACGCGATCGTCTCGGTCTCGGTGATCGAGACCCTCTCCCGCCGCATCCGACTCGAGGGCTTCGACGTCACCGATTTTTGGAAGCATTCCCTGGCCGTGGCCGTGACCAGCAAGGCGCTGTCGGCCCGAACGCGGATCAACTCTCCGGACAACTGCTTCGTGGGCGGACTCCTGCACGACGTCGGCAAGGTGATTCTCGCCCAGTATTTCGCGGAAGTCTTCGCGGCCGTCTGGCAGGCCTCGCGCGAGGAGGGCTGCCCCTTCCATGAGGCCGAACGCGGAAAAAGCCCCGCAGGCCACGCCGCGATCGGAGCCCACCTGGCGGCGCGGTGGCAGCTGCCCCAGGGACTGGTCGATGCGATCCGTTTTCACCACGGCTACCGCCCGGATCTCGAGAATGCCGAGTTCTGCCTGATCATCCACGTGGCGAACCTTCTCGTGAACAGCTACGACCGGAACCCGGACTGCGTGATCGACCTCTCCGCGCTGCACCCCGACGCACGCAAGTTCATCCTGGGCACCTTGCAGCGGGCAGGAGATTTTTATGCCGCGCTCGCCGAGGAGATCGAGAGCGCCTATTCCTTTTTCCTGCCGTCTTCCGTCGCCGGCTGACCCGTTGCTTCACGGCTTTCCGCGCGTTCAGGAGACCGAGCCCCCCCCGCCCCGGAGAGACGCCGGCGGAGAAAGACGCCCGTCGCCGAGGCCGTGCAGGCGGCGATTTCCTCGGGGCAGCCTTCGGCGACGAGCTCGCCGCCTCCCTCCCCCCCTTCCGGCCCGAGGTCGATCACCCAGTCGGCCGAGGCGATCACGTCAAGGTGGTGTTCGATCACGACGACCGTGTGGCCGGAGTCGACCAGGCGATGGAGCACGAGCAACAGCCGGCGGATGTCCTCGGGATGCAGTCCGACCGTGGGCTCGTCGAGCACATAAAGGACCCGGCCGCCGCTTGAGCCGCGGCCGAGCTCACGCGCGAGCTTGAGCCGCTGAGCCTCCCCCCCGGAGAGGGTCGGGGCGGCCTGGCCCAGGCGAAGGTAGCCCAGGCCGACTTCGACCAGGGGCAGGAGCCGCTCGTGCACCGCCGGAACGCGCCCGAAATGGTCCAAGGCCTCCGTGGCCGTCATCTCCAGGACCTCGGCGATCGATTTCCCCCGGTAGCGGATCTCGAGGGTCTCGCGGTTGTAACGCCTGCCGCCGCAGGCATCGCAGGTCACAGCGACATCGGGCAGAAACTGCATGGGAATGCGCTGAATCCCTTCGCCGGCACAAACCTCGCAGCGTCCGCCCGGCAGGTTGAAACTGAAGCGCTGGGGACCGAAGCCGCGCATGCGGGCCTCCGGTGTGCGCGCGAAGAGCCCGCGGATCACGTCGAAGATTCCGAGCACCGTGGCGGGGTTGGAGCGCACGGTGCGGCCTATCGGGCTCGGGTCGACCAGGACCGTGCGGTCGACGGCTTCGAGACCTTCGAGCCGCTCGTAGGTTCCGGGCTCGGGTCCCGTGCGGCCGAGCGCCCGGAGCAGGGCGGGGTAAAGGGTGTCCACGACGAGCGAGGACTTGCCGGATCCCGAAACCCCGGTCACGGCCACGAGACGGCCGAGGGGGAAGGCGACCGTGATGCCCTTGAGATTGTTGTGCCGGGCGCCGCAGAGAAGAAGTTTCGAGCCCGCGGGTCCGCGCACCCTCTCGGGGCGCTCGATCGTGCGCCTGCCGGAAAGGAAGGAACCGGTCAGGGAACGCGGCTCCCGCAGCAGGCCTTCGAGAGGCCCGGAATAGATCAGGTGGCCGCCCTCGTCCCCCGCGCCCGGCCCGAGGTCGATCACGTGGTCGGCGGAGCGCAGGATCTCCTCGTCGTGCTCGACCACAAGGACGGTGTTGCCCAGATCGCGCAGGGAGAACAGGATCCGCCGCAGGCGTTCGGTGTCCCGGGGATGGAGCCCGATGCTCGGCTCATCGAGTACGTAGAGGACCCCGCTCAGTCGCGATCCGAGCTGGGCGGCCAGCCGAACGCGCTGCCCTTCCCCGCTCGACAGGGTCGGGGCCGGGCGGTCGAGCGTGAGGTAAGAGAGGCCGAGATCGATCAGGCATTGCAGCCGGGGAACGATTTCGGAAAGCAGGCGCCGGGCGACGGCCCGGCGCGTGCCGGAAAACTTGAGGCCCTCAAAGAACGCCCGGGCCGCCGGCAACGGCAGGGCGCAGATTTCGGGTAGGGTGCGCCCGGAGATTCGTACCGCGCGCGCCAGCGCGTTCAGGCGGCTTCCCCCGCAGGCGGAACAGGGGGCGGTTTTCATGAAGCGTCGGATTTCCTCGCGGACGGCCGGGGAATCGGTTTCACGGTAGCGCCGCTCCAGGGAGGGCAGGATGCCCTCGAAAGGTCTGCGGAACTGGATGCGGGTCGTGCCGCGGTCGAAGGCGAAGGCGATGGCCTCCTCACCCGATCCGTGCCAGAGCACCCGGCGAAAGGTTTCGGGCAGATCCCGGAATGGCGTATGGACCGAAGTCCCGTAGTGGGCGGTGAGGGATTCAAGGTAGTCCCAGAACCGATCCCCGCGGCGGTTCGACCAGGCAAGGACCGCCCCCTCGCGCAGGGAAAGCCGCGGATCCGGAACCACGCGCTCCGGCTCAATCTCTTCGAGAACGCCCAGCCCGCCGCAGACGCTGCAGGCGCCGAGGGGCGAATGGAAGGAAAAGCGGGCGGGCGTGAGCTCGGGGGCGGTGAAGCCGCAGTCGCCGCAGATGGCGGCGGCGGCGAAGGATAACGTCTCTCCCCCTTCGACCTGAACGAGGGCGCGGCCGCCGCCGCGGGCGAGAGCGATCTCCAGCGAGTCGGCCAGCCGCTTGCGGGCGGTCGGGCCGGCGATTAGCCGGTCGACGACGAGATCCACGTTGAAGGCCGCGGCCTGAGGCAGGCGGATGGCCGAGTCGAGTTCCTCGATCCGGCCGTTGATGCGGATGCGGGCGAAGCCTTCGCGGCGCAGCCGTTGCAGCGACTCCCGCAGATCCTGACGGCGCTTGAAGGAGAGCGGCGCCAGCACCGTGAGGCGGGATCCCGCGGGCAGCGCTTCCACGCGCTCGACCATGCGGTCGAGGGGGATCCCGGCGATCTCCCGGCCGCAGGAGGGGCAAGAGAGGACGCCGGCGCGGGCGAAGAGCAGGCGCAGGAAATCGTAGATTTCGGTGACCGTCCCCACGGTGGAACGCGGGGGATAGGCGCCAAGGCGGGGCTCGATCGCGATTGCCGGGCAAAGGCCTTCGATCAGGTCCACATCGGGCTTTTCCAGCCGTTCGAGGACTTGCCGCGCATTGGGGGAAAGGGATTCCACGTAGCGCCGCTGGCCCTCGGCATAGAGCGTGTCGAAGGCGAGGGAGGATTTTCCCGATCCGGAAAGCCCGGAAATCACCGTCAGGCTGAGGCAGGGCAGGCGGACGTCGATATTTTTGAGGTTGTGCTGTCGGGCTCCGCGGACAACGATCTGGTTTACGGCCATCGGCGGCGATCCTCGGCGCTGGCGGAGACGGGCTACGGCACGTCCCGGAAATGATCCTTCAACACAAATAAAGCCTGAAATTGGAAAATTTTAAGATTCCTTTTCCGTTCTGGAGTCAGCCGGACCGGATTTCGTCCCCCCCTCGCATCGGTTGTCGGAAAGGATGTACAGTCATCCTAAAAAAATTTAATAGATATCGAATCAGATAGTTAGAATATTATCCCCATTTCCCCCGCATCTTTCGCTCCTCTATTTCGTTTTCGGCCGCGTTGCCCCTACGGCCTGAAAGTCCATCCTGCACACCCCCGATTCAGAAACCGAAAACATGAAATTAAATGAAAAAAGGCAAAAAGAAATGTTTTTCGAAGATATCGATTTCAACCGGCGCCTGCCGCGGAGAAAGATCCGCTGATATTGTTTGGAAATCTAACAATCGCCCGGAATGACGGCGGAAGCCCGCGGAGGAGGATCCGAGCTCGGATTATTCATGATAACAAAGGAATATAATTTGTTCAAAACGTTCGACCTGTTCCCGGGAATCTTGGGAATTCCGATTTGACTCCCTGAGGCCGCTGGCCTAAAAGGCAGCCTCGTCCCGCGGGGCCGACGGCAGGAGGCACTTGCTCTCCCCAACCACCTGCGGCACAGCGCGGAAATCACCGCCTGAGCGAACTCCAATAGGCCCTTTTCACCGCAGAAAGCATCTCCTTACGGTATGGAAAAGATCTGGAAAGATCTGCGCGCAGCGTTGAAAAAGCGCATCGCCGCTCACAGCTACCGCATGTGGATCGATCCCTTGGGTCTGGAGCGATCCGAGGGCGGCGAGTGGGTCATCGTCTGTCCTAACGCTTTTTCGCGCAAACGGGTGCAGGAGCATTTCGGCCCCACGATCCGCGGCGAGCTCGCCCGGATCTGCGGGGAGGAGGTCAAGGTCGACTTTCAGGTCGCCGGCCGCCGTTTGCCCCGCGGCGCTCAGATCGAAGGCGGCGGAGCCCAGCTTCCCCTGCCGAGCGAGGCCGTCCGTCCGCACAACGGTCGTTTCCTGCGCCGGGATTTCACCTTCGAGCATTTCGTGGTCGGCGCCAACAACGACTTCGCCTACTCGGCCTCCCTCTCCCTCGCCAGCCGCAAAAGCGGGACCCAGCCGGCGGTGTTCCTCTATTCCGGGACCGGCTTGGGGAAAAGCCACCTTTCCCAGGCGATCGGCCACCACGTGCTCAACCACAGCCCGCGCGAGCGCGTTTACTACATGACCGCCGAGGATTTCAGCAACGAGATGGTTCAGGCCTTCCGCCGCGACGCTTTGGATCAGTTCAAGGCCAAATACCGCAGCCGCTGCGATGTGCTCCTTCTTGAGGACGTTCACGGCCTGGGCGGAAAGGAGCGCACACAGGTGGAGCTCGCCGCCACCCTGGACAGCCTCCTCGAATCGGGCAAGCGGATCCTCTTTTCCAGCATCTGCCGGCCTTCCGAGATCCCTCGGCTGCACGAATCCCTGCGCTCGCGTTTCTCCTGCAGTCTGATCACGGCCATCGACCCGCCCAATCACCGTACGCGGCTGCGGATCCTGCAGCACAAGGCCCGGCTGCACGGCTACGAGATCCCCGCGGAGGTTTTCGACTACCTCGCCGCCGAGCTCGTGGGCGACATCCGGCAGCTCGAGAGCGGCTTGAACGGCGTCGCCGCGCGCTCCTCGCTTTTGGGGATACCGATCGATCTCAAGCTGGCCGAAAACGTCGTTAGGCAGATGATCAGCGGCCGCCGCCGGATCACCCTCGAGCTGATCAAAAAGCTCGTCTGCGAGCACTACCGGGTTTCGGAGGAGGAACTCGTTTCGCCTTCACGGCGGCAGCAGCTTGTCCGGCCGCGGCAGATGGCCATCTTTCTGGCGCGCCGCTTCACGGACACGCCGCTGCAGGCGATCGGCAGGAGCTTCAACCGCTACCACGCGACCGTGATCCATTCGATTCAGGCGATCGAAAAAGGGATCAAGACCGACCCCGCCCTACGCCAACAGGTCGAATTTTTCCAGGGCCGCCTCGAATCCTCGCCCCCCTCGTCGCTTCACTGAATGCGGGCCCACAGGGACCCGCCTTCGACTTCGGCCGTCCGCTCCTGCTCGCGCCGCTCCTCGCGGGCGATCAGGCAGCGGATGCGGATGGCGCAGTGACGGCGGCAGACCGTATCGAGGGCCTGGAAATCGCCGAAACATCCGGCCCGGAGCCGAAAAGCGCGCCGGCCGCCGGAGGCGGTCCGTTCAGACATGGCCCGATTCCTCCTGAAGCAGTTGCAGAAGCTCTTCATGGATGCGGCCGTTGGTCGCCGCGATTTCGCCTCCGGCGGGGGAAAACGGCCGGCCCTGGAAATCGGTCACCCGACCCCCGGCCTCGCGCACGATCAGCATTCCGGCCGCCGTGTCCCAGGGTTTGAGCGACCGCTCCCAGTAGCCGGCGAAACAGCCGCAGGCGACGAGGCAGAGATCGATCGCCGCGGAGCCGAGGCGGCGGATGCCGCGTGCCGCGCGCAGGCAGCGCAGAAACCGGGAGGTGAGCGGTCCCCACTCCGCTTCCCGGTCGTAGGGAAAGCCCGTCGCCAGGAGTCCGTCGCCGACCTTCTCCTCGCACGAGACCTGGACCGGCTCGCCGTTGCGGAAGGCTCCCGCTCCGGCGCGGGCGCTGAAGAGCTCGCCGGTCAGGGGCTGGAGCACGACCGCGACCAGGGGCTCTTCCCCGCGCAGGCAGGCGATCGAGACGGCGAACAACGGCACCCCATGAGCGAAGTTGACCGTGCCGTCGAGAGGGTCGACCAGCCAGCGATATTCGTCGCCCTCGGTGTAGGTTCCTCCCTCCTCGGCGATGACCGCGTGGCCGGGGGCCTCTCGACGCAGCGTCCGGACGATCGCCTCCTCGGCGGCGAGATCCGCGTCGGTGACGAGATCGTTCGGCCCCTTCCGGTGAATCCCCTGCACCCGGCGGAAACGCTCGCGCAGAACATCCCCCCCGCGGTAGGCCGCGCGCAGGGCGAGGCGCAAAAGCGGTTCGCTTTCCATCCCGATCCCATTCTATCGCCTCAGGAGGGGGTGTCAACCACTACCGGTTGCGGTCGCGGCAGGCGGCGGAGGATTTCCGCGATCAGCGGCCGCAGGGTCTGCGGCTCGAGCGCGGAGACGGCGATCGCCCCATGGCGCCTGGAGAGAGCGCGGGCTTCCTCGGGATCGACCCGGTCGGCTTTGTTGAAGACGCGCACCGTCGGTTTGCCCTCCAGACCGAGGCCCGCGAGGATGTCTTCCACGGCGTTCATCTGCTCCTCGAAGCGCGGGTGGCTCATGTCCACCACGTGGAGGAGCAGATCCGCGCTCTCCAGTTCCTCGAGGGTCGCCCGAAAGGCCACGCGCAGCTCCTCGGGCAAGTTGCGGATGAAGCCCACGGTGTCCGTGAGGATCACCTCGAGATCCTGAGGGAAACGCACGCGACGGCTGGTCGGATCCAGGGTCGCAAAGAGGCGGCTTTCGGCGAGCACCCGGCTGTGGGTGATCGTGTTGAGAAGCGTGCTTTTGCCGGCGTTGGTGTAGCCGATGATCGATACGATCGGCAGCCGACGCCGGGCGCGCCGCATGCGCAGCTGAGAGCGGTGGCGGCGGACCTCCTCGAGCGCCTCCTCCAGGAGCTGAATGCGCCGGCGGACCTTGCGGCGGTCGAGTTCGAGCTGGGTTTCTCCCGGCCCCCGGCCGCCGATGCCTCCGGCCAACCGGGACATGGCCGTCCCCCGTCCCGTGAGCCGCGGCAGGAGATAACGCAACTGGGCGAGTTCCACCTGGAGCTTTCCCTCGCGGCTGCGGGCGCGTTGGGCGAAGAGATCGAGAATGAGCTGGGTGCGGTCGATCACTTTCAACGCCACCCGATCGGTGATCGAGCGGATCTGCGATGGGCTGAGCTCTTGGTCGAAGATCAGCAGCGTCGCTCCCTCCTGCAGGGCCTGGATGGCCAGGTCTTGGAGCTTGCCGCTGCCCACGACCGTCCGGGCGTCGGGCGCCTCACGCTGCTGCAGCATCGCGCCGGCGATTTCGAGGCCGCAGGAGCGGGTGAGGGCCTCGAGCTCGCGCAGAGACTCTTCGCCCTCGCGGCGCGGAGCGTTCGAAACGCTGACGAGCAACGCCCGCTCAGGGGACGCCGCGGCCGCCCGGCCGCGGACGACGCGTTCCAGCTCCCCCTCGAGGGCGGCGATCATCGCCGCGCAGTCGATGTCCAGACGCTCCGGAGGAAGCGGGTCTAGCAGCCGGTGGGGCAGGCGCTCGGCGTTCGCCGGCAGAAGATGGGCGGCGAATACCTCGGCCGGCTCCCCTTGCGGGGTCACGGCGATCGCCGCCATGAGATCGAGCCGCAGGAGGGCCAGATCCGTCAGGTCCTCGCGGCTGAGCGGCTCGGCATCCAGGTGGGTGTGGATGCAACGCAGACCCCGCAGACGTCCCGGAGCCGGGCGGTCGTCCTCGCTGGCGGGGATGACGATGCGGCGACTGTCGCCCACGGTCAAGGCTTGAATGCGGCCCTGGCGGTCGAGGAGCAGCCCGATCTGGCGGCGGATCTCCCGCGAGATCCGCGCCGCCTCGGCGGCGAGCTCCGGGGAGAGCAGTTCGCGGGGCGAGGTGCGCCGGCGGGTGAGGGATTCGATGCGTCGCAGCTGGGAAGGCTTGAGGCCGGTCAGATTGCCGAAGATCCGCTTCATGGACGCATGGCTTCCGCAGCCATGTTTTCAAACCGCGTGCAGGAGGAAAGGAACGTGAGCCGCACATCCCCGGTGGGGCCGTTGCGCTGCTTGGCCAAGAGAATCTCGGCTGTGCCGCGGTTCGGGTTGTTTTCTTCCGGGTTGTAGACCTCGTCGCGGTAAATGAAGGCCACGACATCGGCGTCCTGCTCGAGGGCCCCGGATTCCCGCAGGTCCGAAAGGCGCGGCCGCTTGTCGGTCCGCTGCTCGAGCATGCGGTTGAGCTGGGAAAGGGCGAGCACGGGGAGGTCGAGCTCCTTGGCGAGGGATTTGAGGGCGCGGCTGATTTCGGAGATTTCGAGCTCGCGCCGTTCGGCATTGGGACGCCCCTGCATCAGCTGCAGGTAGTCGATCACGATCAGGCCGACGTTCTTGTCCATCTTCAGCCGCCGCGCCTTGGCCCGGACCTCGAGAGCCGTCAGGCCGGGGGAGTCGTCGATGAAGATCGGGGCGTTCTGGAGCGTGCTGGCGGCGTCGGTCACCCGCTCCCAGTCCTCCGCCGTCAGAAAGCCGCTGCGCAGCTTGGAGGAGTCGATCCGCGCTTCGGCGCAGAGCAGCCGCAACGTGATCTGCTCCTTGGACATTTCGAGCGAAAAGATCGCCACGGGGACGCCCGCCTCCACCGCCGCGTTGCGGGCGATGTTGAGCGCCAGTGCGGTCTTGCCCATGCTGGGCCGTGCGGCGAGGATGATCAGATCCGCGTTCTGCAGGCCGCTGGTCAAGCGGTCGATCTCGAGGAACCCGGTCGGCACCCCCGTCACCAGGCTCTTGTTCTTCTGCTTTTCCTCGAGGAAGTCGATGCTGCGGTCGATCAGCTTGGAGAGGGGATAAAAAGCCTGGCGGGCCTTTTTCTCCGTCACCTCGAAAATGGCGGCCTCGGCGAAATCGACGATCTCCTCGGCCGGCCCTTGCTCCCCGTAGCAACGCTTGGCGATGGCGTTCGCCTGCTCGATCAGCCGCCGCAGCACGGCCTTGTCGTGGACGATGCGGGCATAATGTTGAGCGTTCGCCGCCGGGAGCACCTCGTCGAGCAGCCGGGCGACGAAGGAAGCCCCTCCGACGTCCTCGAGGCGGCCCTTTTCCTTGAGGGCATTGGTCACGGTCACCAGGTCGATCGGTTCGCCGCGGTTGAAGAGGTCGATCATGGCGGCGAAGATCACCCCGTGGGCCGAGCGGTAGAAATCCGCCGGCCCCAGGAGATCGACGACCTCCAGCAGCGTGGTGTTGTCCCCGAGGATGGCGCTGAGCAGCGCCTGCTCGGCCTCCACGTTCTGGGGCGGGAGCCGCAGCGGGTCGGCCGCCCGCGGGGGGACTGCGGACCTTTCGGCCATCGGCGGGCGCTTTCTTTCAGCCTTCGGCCACGACCTCGACCGTGATGGTCGGCTCGACGCCCTTGTAGACGCGGATCGGAACGCTGTAAGTGCCCAGCTTCTTGATCGGCTCGGAGAGAAGCAGCATGCGCTTTTCGATCGTGATCCCTTGGGCGGCGAGCGCATCGAGGATGTCGCGTCCCGTCACCGAGCCGTAGAGCCGGTCTTCCTCGGCCACCTTGGCGGGGATGCGGCAGGCCACGCCTTCGAGGCGCTTGGCCATCTCTTCGGCGAGTTTGCGCTCCCGGGCGATCTGCAGCTCGAACTTGGCTCGTTCCTGTTCCAGGCGCTGGCGGTTCTGGGGGGTGGCCGGGACGGCTTTTTTCTGGGGCAGGAGGTAATTACGGGCGTATCCCGGCTTCACCTCGACTTCGCTGCCGATGATGCCGAGGGATTCGATGGTCTGGGTGAGAATCACTTTCATGGGTCATCCTCCACGGGTCGGCCGCTCAGGCTTCGCCTCCTCCCGGAGGAGCGGAGGCCGCCCGATTCCGGCCGAGTTTACGAAAATCGAACCAGGTGTCGAACAAGCCCAGCACGGCCACGCCAAGCGTCACCAGCTGTTGCAGACCGATCAGCGCATAGAGCACGGCCCGAAGCATCCGGGGCACCCCCTTGCGCCGGAGGGTGAAGGCGACGACGGCGATCCCCTGGAAAAAGTAGACGACCCCGAGGATGAGCACGCCGTTCAGCCCCACGGCTTTCGCCGGAAGCGAGGGGACGAGCAGCAGGACTCCGCTGGCGATCACCGCCCAGACGAGAGCCTCCGGCGCCTTCCAACGGTCGAGCCGCCCCCAGGCGGGAGCCGGCAGGCGTCGGGCGACGAGGATGCTCCGGGCGACGAGGAGCGAAATCCAGAGCGCGAACAGGTTCGCGCTCACGACCAACGCCGGCAGGATCCCGAGCATGAGCCGAGTCAAAAGCGGCGCGGACTCCTCGAGGAAACGGATTTGCTCCTCGGCGATCCCCGCGGCGCGATAGGCCTCGAGGGCGACTTCGACCTGGCGTTGCACCCCTTCGAGGAGCAAGGCGAGAGGATCCCGCCCCTCGAGCAGGGCCATCGTCCAGAGCCCGCCGAAAAGCCCGGCCGCGGCGGCGCCGCAGCCGGCGAGCACCGTCTTCTCGATCGCGCCGCCCCGTACCATGCCCTCGACCGCCGCCAGACCGGCCAGAATCAGGCCGCCGAAAAAGAACAGCTCCACCCGTCCGCCGAACAGACCGGTGAAGAGCAGCGCCGTCGCCGCCATGCCGCGGGCCGTGGCCGGTCCGGCCTTCATCCCGAACACCAGCAGCGGGACGGGAAGGAGCGCCGACCCCAGCCATCCGGCCACCGGGATCCGGGCACAAAGGAGGATCGCCGCACAGAGGACGGCGGAGCCGGCGACCAGATCGCGGTTCATCGCTGTGGCGTTTCCCGCTTTGGCGGCGGGTGTGGAGTTCCCGAACCGTTCCCGCTCAGCTCTGCTCCAGGCTGCCCACGAAAGGCAGCAGGGCGATCGTGCGGGCGCGCTTGATGGCCTGGCTGACGGACCGCTGGTGCTTGGCGCAACATCCGGAGATGCGCTTGGGGATGATCTTGCCACGCTCGGTGATGAAATATTTGAGCGTGCGCGGGTCCTTGTAGTCGATTTTCAGGGTCTTGTCCGCGCAAAAACGGCACACCTTGCGGCGGTGATAAACCCGTCGTTTGCGCTTGGCCGGTCCCCCGGCCGGCTTGGAACTGCGGGCGGCAGGTGCGCTCATGGGTCATGCCTCCTCAGCCGATGCAGCAGGCCCGGTGTTCTCCACCGCGGCGGCCTCCGCCCCGGTGGGTTCAGCGGCGGCGGGTTCCGCCGCCGGTGCGGTCCCGCCGAGGTCTTCCGTCGGCGCGGAAGCCTGCACCGCGGCGGCCGCCTGGGTTTCGGCCCGGGAGGCCTCCTCCAGGATGCGCTCCACGTCGGGCCGGGTGTCGAGGAGCACGGTCAGGAAACGGAGCACCCGCTCGTCGATGCGGCAGAAGCGCTCGATCTCGTTGACCGCAGCGCGGCCGGAGCAGTAATCGAAGCGCGCGTACCAGCCGCGCTCCTTTTTGCGGATGGCGTAAGCCAGGCGCCGCGTGCCCCACTCTTCAATCCGCACCAGGGTTCCGCCTTCGCGCGAAAGCGTCTCCCGGATGCGCTCGACGACCGGCGCCCGCTGTTCGGCGGACAGCTCGGGATCGAGGATGAGAATGGTTTCATAGCGTCTCATGGTTTCCTCCTCGCGGATGTCAAGCCCCGGGACCTGAGGCCCGGAGCAAGGATGGAAGCCGGCGACAAAGCCGTACCTATATCAATCACCTTGCGTCCCGTCAATGCCTTTGTGTTCCATTGCCGGCCCCGCGTCCGTCTCCCCGGACGGCGCGGCTAGCGCCTCTTCCAAGGTCCGGCGGAAGACCGACAGGTGGGGGCCGCCGAGGGCGACGGCCCGGCGGGCGGCGTCGAGCGCCTCGTCGGTCCGCCCGCGTGCGAGCAGGACGTGGGCCAGGTTGTTGAAGGCGACGCCCGAGCCGGGATCGAGCCGCGCCGCATGCCGAAAGGCCTCCTCGGAAAGCGCAAGATCGCCCACGGCGTAAGCGCTGTTTCCCAGGCCGAGAAGCGCACGGAGGCTCTGCGGGAAACGCGCCAGAACGGCACGGTAGCCTTCCAGCGCCTCCTTCGGCCGGCCGACCCTTTCCAGGGCGGAGAGCGCTTCGATCCACGCGTTTTCCCCTGCCGTCTCCGGCGGCCGCCCCGGGGGGAGAACCACCAACCCCCAGTTGTCGGCGCGGCTCCAGCTCCTGCGGAAGAATTCCCCGTCCTCGCGGCGGTCGGCTTCCGTGCCGCTGTGCAGGAAGTAATCGTCTCGCTCGAGGTCGTAGCCGGTGACCACGGCATAATGCCACCGCGGTATCCACGCGAGCCCGAGGTTTTGAAGCACGATCACGGGGTGGCCGGCGGCGAGCTCCCGCAGGAGGGCTTCCGCTCCGAAGATCTCGAAGGCCACCCGGCCGGAACGGCGCGCGGCCGCGGTCAGGGCGGGCTGAAGCGAGCCTCTCAGGCTCTCCGTGTAGACCCACGGCCGAAGGGCCTCGGGATCGACCTCGACTCCGCTCCAGGCGAGCGCCATGGCGAGCGCGGCCGGTCCGCACTGGTCTTCCCGTTGGGGGAAAAAAGGGACCCCCTCGATGCGGACGCGGGCGGGCAGCGAGGGATCGCGCGGCGGTGCAGGGGGGCGCGACAGGCCCGCACAGCCGGCGAGCAGCAGAAGCAGCGCCGCCGAAGCGGACAGGGAGCGGACACGGCTGAGCCTCATGGCGCTTCGCCTCCCACAAGCAGCAGGTAGACGTCCATCACGTTCGTCCGTGTCGGCCCGGTGCGGATCAGGTCGCCCAGCCGGTCGAAGAAGGCATAGGAATCGTTGCGTTCGAGGAAGTCCCGCGGATCGAGACCGAGCCTGCCGGCGCGTGCGACCGTCCCTCCGTCGGCGACGGCGCCGGCCGCATCGGTCGGGCCGTCGGTGCCGTCGGTGCCGGCACAGAGCAGCAGAACGCGACCGGTGCCCTCCAGCGCGATCGCTCCGGCGAGAGCGAGTTCCTGGTTGCGGCCGCCTCGGCCTTCCCCCCGCAGCGTGACCGTGGTTTCGCCTCCGGCAAGGATGCAGGCGGGCGGGGGAAGGGGGTTTCCGGAGTGGAGCGCCTCCTTGCCGACGGCGACGAAGGCGCGTGCGATCTCGCGCGCCTCGCCCTCGATCTTCGAGGAAAGAATCAGGCTGCGATAGCCCCGCGTTTCGGCCGCCCGGAGGGCGGCTTCGAGAGCTTGAAGGCAGGAACCCACGATCACAGCCCTCGATCCCGCAAAGACCTCGTCCCCGGGCTTGGGGGTCTCGGGAATTTTTCCCCGGGCTCCCTCCGTGAGGTGCCGGCGCACGCTTTCGGGGATGCGCTCCCAGAGCCGGTAACGGCGGAAGACCGCCACGGCCTCCTCGTAGCGGCTCGCGTCGGGGACGGTGGGGCCCGAGCCGATGACGTCGAGATCGTCTCCGACGACATCGGAAAGGATCAGCGTGATCAGTCGTGCGGGATGGGCTGCACGGGCGAGCCCGCCCCCCTTGGCGCGGGAGAGGTGCTTGCGCACGGTGTTCATTTCGTGGATGGTCGCGCCGCAGGCAAGCAAAAACCGGGTGGTCGCTTGTTTTTCCTCGAGGCTCACCCCTGCAACCGGTGCGGTAAGCAGCGCCGAGGCCCCGCCCGAGATGAGGACGATGACGAGATCCTCGGGCCCGCAGCCGGAAAGCCGTTCGAGAATTTCCGCGGTTCCCCGCTCGCCCCTGCGGTCGGGCACCGGGTGCGCGGCCTCGCGCACGGTGATCCGCTGAAGGGGAATTCCGTGGCCGTCCTTGACCACGATCGTTCCGCCCTCCAGGCGATTGCCGAGAAGATCCTCAAGGGCCTTGGCCATGGGGGCCGTCGCTTTGCCGGCACCGACCACGGAAATCCTACGGAAACGGTCCAGATCCCAGATTTCGCCGTGCAGCTCCAGCCGCCCGCCGGGCAGCAGCCGCAGGTGGCGTTTTACGGCCTCCTCGGGATCGACCGCGGCCAGGGCGGCCTGGAAAATCCGAAGCGCATCCTCACGGAGCTTTGTCTCGGATGGTGTCGAAATCTGGGGATCCTCAATCATGCGGAAATCCCGCTGCACTGTTTTTTTTGATACCCGAATCACTATACCGAGGTTGCGCGTGCGCGGCAATCCGTCAACCCCGGCGGCAGAAAATGCCGCTTTTTTTGATTTGCACTTGATTTGCACGCGGTTTTCAGTTTGATTCCGAAATTCTCGGATCTCTCGAAAAATCAATAGACTATCGAAAACTTCGGGAATCCTTGATCGAGTTTGGAGAAGCAGGAACGGAACTTGCAAAATGCGATTCCGGCGCAGGGCCGCTAATGTCCCTGTCATTCGCTTATTCCGCGAGGAGGCTATGAAAACGGAAGCGCCCCCGAAAACCATTCGCGATTATCTCGAGTCGGGCCCCAGACGGCGCGTCATCTCCCGTGAAGCGCCGGAAGCGGCGCGTTCCTTTCGCGACTGGCTGACAAGCGGCGGAACCGCCGCCGAGCGGCCGCCAGCCGCCGCCCTAAGCGTCCAAGACTATTTTCGGACCCCCCTCCGGCGCACGGCGGAGGGGTCTGCTTCTTCACGGGATGCGGTTCCGGCGGCCGATGGCGCACCCGTCGGCGGGGCGGTGGTCCGCCCGCCGGCACCGACGCAGGCCGACGCCACCGCCGTGCGGGAAACCCTCTCCGGCGGACCCCCTCCTTCCGCGAAGGGCAAAACGGTGCCCGGCGGGGGAGAGACCGCGGAGCAAATCGAGCGCGCCATCCGTGCGGCGGCCGAACGCCACGGCCTTGCCCCCGATCTGCTTCGGGCCGTCGTCCGGGTCGAGTCCAACTTCGATCCGCGCGCGGTTTCGGCCAAGGGGGCCATGGGACTGATGCAGCTCATGCCCGAGACGGCCCGCGAACTCGGGGTCAGCCGTCCCTTTGACATCCATCAGAACCTGAACGGCGGAGCGCGTTACCTGCGGCAGATGCTCGACCGTTTCGGCGGCGATCTGCGTCTTGCGCTCGCGGCCTATAATGCCGGCCCGGCCGCGGTCGAGCGCCACGAGGGCGAGGTTCCCTTCGCCGAGACCCGCGACTACGTGCGCCGCGTCCTGCGCGGTTTCGCGCGGGGATGAGGGGCGCTCGCCCGGATCTCTTTTTGCCCTTGACATCGCCGCAGCCCTTCGGGATATCAGACCGCCATGGCGGAGGCGCGCCCGATGACGTCGGGCCGCCGGCGATTCTCCCGAAAGGACACTCCTTCCCATGACCGTGGCGCGGAAGATCGAGGGTTTCATCCAGGCTTCCTCCTGGATTCGGCGCATGTTCGAAGAAGGTGCGGAACTCAAAAAGAGATACGGCGTCGGTAACGTCTACGATTTCAGCCTCGGAAACCCCAACCTGCCGCCGCCGCCTTCTTTCCGTCGGGTGCTGCGGGAGATCCTGGATCAGGCACCCGAAAGCGCCCACGCCTACATGCCGAACACGGGTCTCCCCGAAACCTGTGCGGCGGTCGCCGAACGGCTCTCAGCCGAGCAGGGCGTGCGCCTCTCGGCCTCCGAGGTCATCATGACCTGCGGTGCGGCCGGGGCGCTGAACATCGCCTTCAAGGCTCTTCTCGACCCCGGCGACGAGATCCTGGTTCCGGCGCCCTGCTTCGTGGAATACGGCTTCTACGCCGACAACCACGGCGGGGTGCTGAAGACCGTGCCCAGCCGGCTCGACTTCCAGCTGGATCTCACGGCGATCGAGGCGGCCATCGGCCCCCGCACCCGGATCGTGCTGCTCAACTCGCCGAACAACCCGACGGGGGTCGTCTACCCCGAGGCCTCGCTGCGCGAGTTGGGAGGGCTGCTCGAGGAGAAATCCCGCGCGCTCTCCCGCACTCTGTATCTGGTGGCCGACGAACCTTACCGGCAGGTGGTCTTCGACGGGGTGGACGTTCCCCCGCTGTTCTCCTGCTACCGGCAGAGCATCGTTTGCTCTTCCTATTCGAAGGACCTCTCCATCCCCGGCGAGCGGATCGGCTACGCGGCCGTCCACCCCGAGGCCGAGCACAAGAAAGCGCTTCTCGCCGGGATGGCGCTCGCCAACCGTATTCTCGGGTTCGTGAATGCGCCGGCGCTCATGCAGCGGGCGGTCGCGCGCCTGCAGGGCGAGCGCTGCGACGTCGCGGCGTACCGGCGCAAGCGGGATCTGCTCTGCGACGGCCTTGCGGCCGCCGGCTACGAGTTCATCCGGCCCCAGGGGACGTTCTACGTCTTTCCTCGTTCCCCCTTGGCCGACGACGTCGCCTTTGTCCAGCAACTGAAGGAGGAGCGGGTGCTCGTCGTGCCGGGTAGAGGTTTTTTCGGCCCCGGCCACTTCCGCATCGCCTTTTGCGTGGAGGACGCCGTGATCGAAAACGCGTTGCCCGCGTTCGCCCGTGCCATCCGGATGTTCCGCGAGTGAAGCGACCGGGTTTCCCGCCCGGAGATCCGCCGTTCGAAGAAGAAGGAGGAATTCTATGGGGGAGAAAACCATCACCGGGGCCTCCGAGGCCGAGATCGCCGTCCTGTGGGGGGAGGAGCCTTACGTCCACCCAACCACGGAGTTTGTCGCCCAGGCGAACCTGACCGACCCCAACATCTACAAGCGCTTCAGCCTGGAAAACTTCCCCAACTGCTTCAAGGAATACGCCGACCTGCTCGACTGGTACGAGTACTGGCACACGACCCTCGACACGAGCGACGCCCCCTGCTGGAGGTGGTTCGTCGGCGGCCGGATCAACGCTGCGCACAACTGTGTCGACCGGCACCTCGCCCGGCACCGCAACAAGACCGCCATCCACTTCGTCCCTGAGCCGATGGAAGAGAAAACCGAGCATGTGACCTACCAGGAGCTTTGGGTGCGGGTAAACGAGTTCGCCGCGCTGCTGCGAGATTTCGCCGGGCTGAAAAAGGGCGATCGTGTGACCCTCCACATGCCCATGGTGCCGGAGTTGCCGATCGCCATGCTCGCCTGCGCGCGGCTGGGGGTCATCCACTCGCAGGTGTTCGGCGGGTTCTCCGGCCGCGCCTGCGCCGATCGCATCGTCGACTCGCAGAGCCGGGTGCTGATCACCATGGACGCCTATTGGCGAAACGGCAGCCTGATCGATCACAAGAAGAACGCCGACGTCGCCTGCGAGCTCGCCGCGAAGGACGGCCAGAAGGTGGACAAGGTGCTCGTCTGGCAGCGCTATCCGGGCAAGGCCTCCAGCCCGACCCCGATGGTGAAAGACCGCGATTTCTACGTGAACGATCTTTTGCGCGAATTCTACGGGGCGCACGTCGAGCCGGAAAAGATGCCCGCCGAGGATCCCCTCTTTCTCATGTACACGAGCGGGACCACGGGAAAACCGAAGGGCTGCCAGCACAGCACCGGCGGTTACCTCGCCTACGTGGCGGGCACCTCGAAGATCATACTCGACATCCACCCCGAGGATGTCTACTGGTGCATGGCCGACATCGGCTGGATCACCGGCCATTCCTACATCGTCTACGGGCCGCTCGCGCTGGGGGCCTCGACGGTGATCTACGAGGGGGTTCCGACGTTTCCCGACACCGGCCGCGCCTGGAGGATCTCCCAGGATCTCGGGGTCAACATTTTCCACACCGCTCCGACGGCCATCCGCGCGCTGCGCAAGCTGGGACCCGAGGAGCCCGCCAAGTACCGCTATCGCTTCAAGCTCATGGTGACCGTGGGCGAGCCGATCGAGCCCGAGGTCTGGCGCTGGTACCATGCTGTGGTCGGAAAAGGCGAGGCGGTGATCGTGGACACCTGGTGGCAGACCGAAACCGGAGGCTTTCTCTGCAGCACGGTGCCTGCGCTCAAGCCCATGAAGCCCGGTTCCGCCGGGCCCGGGGTCCCGGGCATCCACCCCGTGATCCTCGACGAGGAGGGGAACCCGATTCCCGGCGGCACGGGCCGGGCGGGGAACATCTGCATCCGCAATCCGTGGCCCGGCGCCTTCCAGACGATCTGGGGCGACCGCGAGCGGTACGTGCGCCAGTACTATGCACGCTACTGCCGCGACCCGAAGAGCAAGGACTGGCGCGACTGGCCCTACATGACCGGCGATGCGGCGGTCGAGGCCTCGGACGGTTACTTCCGCATCCTCGGCCGCGTGGACGACGTGATCAACGTTTCCGGACACCGGCTGGGGACCAAGGAGATCGAGTCCGCCGCCCTCACCGTGCCGGAGGTGGCCGAAGCCGCGGTCGTCCCGGTGGCCCACGAGATCAAGGGCAAGGAGCCGGATCTCTACGTTTCCATCAAGCCGGGCTTCCGAGCGAGCGAGGAACTCGAGGCGCGGATCGGCGAGGCGATCGTCCGCGAGATCGGCAAGATCGCCAAACCGCGGAAGGTGTGGATCGTGCGCGACATGCCCAAGACGCGCTCGGGGAAGATCATGCGCCGGGTGCT
>CAZQUP010000057.1:0-10565 GCA_964596545.1 uncultured Desulfatibacillum sp.
TCTGCGCCGCGGCCGGAGGTCTCGATTTCCGCCCCGGCCTCGGCCGCGCCGAGCGCGACCGCATCTTCAAGGCGCGCCACGGGTTGGGGGAGATGATCCAGCGTCACCACCCCGAGCACCGCATCCTCGTCATGGACGTCGCCGTCCCGCTCACGGCCTACGGGGAACTGCTTTCGACGATGGAAGCCGAGGTCCGCGCCCACGGACTCACGGCCTACACCCTCAGCCACGCCGGAAACGGGAACGTCCACCTGAACATCGCCGGCCGCCGGGACGACCCTGCGGAGTGGGAGCTCGTGCAGCAGGTCTCGAGCCGCATCGTGGAGCGGGCGATCGCGCTGGGGGGAACGGCCACCGGCGAGCACGGCGTCGGGCTGGGAAAATGTCGTTACATGCCCCTCCAACACGGAACGAGCCTCGCCTGGATGCGGCGCGTGAAGGAGCTCTTCGACCCCCGGGGGATCCTCAACCCGGGGAAGATCTTCCCCGAGGAGGGCTGAAGCCATGCCGAAGGCCGTCTTGCGTCATCTCACGCAGAGCAACCCCTGCATGGTACGGGGGCACGGGGTCTATCTCTTCGACGCCGAAGGCAAGCGCTACCTCGACGGTGCAAGCGGCTCCTCGCTCGTCTGCAACCTCGGCCACGGGGAGGCCGCCGTGGCCGAGGCGATCGCCCGCCAGGCGGGCACCCTGGCCTACAACCCCTTCCACTGCTCGCGCTCCGAGGCCTACCTCGAGCTCGCCGAGAGGCTCGTGCGCATCGCCCCGCCCGGGTTCGGGCGGGTCTTCGCCGTGAGCTCGGGCTCCGAGGCCGTGGAAAACTGCCTCAAGTTCAGCCGCCAAGCGCATCTCGCCTGCGGGGAGCCGGGCCGCCACCTGGTGATCGGCCGCTGGCAGTCCTACCACGGAAACACCCTGGGCGCGCTCGCCTGCGGCGGCCACACCGGCAGGCGAAGGAAACACTTGCCGCAACTCGCGGCTGCAGTGCATATCCCGCCCGCCTTCTGCTACCGCTGCCCCTTCGAAAAGACCCCCCCCTCCTGCGGGCTTCTCTGCGCCCGGGCCCTCGAAACCACGATCCGGCAGCTCGGGCCCGAAAACGTAGCCGCCTTCATCGCCGAGCCGGTGGTCGGGGTGGCTCTCGGCGCTGTGCCCGCCCCAGCAGGGTACTTCGAGCTCGTGCGCGAGATCTGCACGCGTAACGGCGTGCACCTGATCGCCGACGAGGTAATGTGCGGGCTGGGGCGCACGGGACGGCCCTTCGCGATCGATCACTGGGGGATCTCGCCGGATCTGATCGCCACCGGAAAGGGTCTGGGGGCCGGCTATTTCCCCATGGCCGCTTGCCTGATCGCCGAGGCGCTCGCCGCGGCCGTGGAGAGCCGCGGGGCCGCTTTCGAAGGAGTCCACACCTGCTGCGGCCACCTGCTCGGAAGCCGCGTGGGCTGCCTGATGCTCGAGCGGCTGGAGGAGGAACGGCTTGCCGAAAACGCGGCCCGGCAGGGGGAGCGGCTGCTCGCGGGGCTGAGGGAGATCGCCCGCCGCCGAGCCTCGATCGGTGATGTGCGCGGGGTGGGTTTGATGGCGGGGGTGGAGTTCGTGCGCAACCGGGAAACCCGTGAGCCTTATCCCCCCGGGCTTCGTTTCGCGGAGCGGGTGATGGACGCTTGCCTCGAGCGCGGCCTCGTCGTCTTCCCCGGCCACGGGACCGTGGAAGGAGTCGCCGGGGACCACCTGCTTCTCGGTCCGCCGCTCATCATCGAAGAGCAAGAGGTCGACCAGCTGCTGTCGATCCTCGAGGAGGCGCTCGCTTTCGTGGAACGCGACCCCGAGGTGGCCTCCTTCAGCCGATGAAGGCAGCGGCGAAGACTCCGATCATGGCGCAAACGAGCCCGGCCTTGATGCCGATCGCCAACACGAACCCCATCCACGCCGCGGCTCCGGCCCGCCCCGCCCGTGCCGGATCGCGGTGGGCGATGAACTCGCCCACGACCGCACCTACAAAGGGCCCGATCAGGATGCCCGGCAGGCCGAAGAAAAGGCCGGCGAGCATGCCGAGCACGGCCCCGACCACGGCCGCACGGCCGCCCCCCGCACGCTTCACGCCCCAGCCCGCGGCGAGAACGTCGACCAGAAACGAGAATGCGGTCATCGCCGCCAGAACAAGGATCGTCCCCGTTCCCACGTGGCGGAAGCCGTCCGCCCAGGCGGCAAGCAGGAGCCCGCCGAAGACGAGCGGGGTTCCCGGAAGGCCCGGCACCACCACCCCCGCGAGGCCGACGGCGACCAGAAGTCCCCCGACCCCCCACCCCAGAATCTCCATGTCCCGGGTATAGCCGATCCCGGGCCGTTCCGGCAAGGAGGCGGTCGATGCTTTTCTTTCAGCGGCGCTTCCGCTAGGATTCGGCCGGATCATGACCATCGGCCCTCGCAACAGCGCGGATAAGACAGGTACGAAACCCGGACGCACGGTCATCGGGCTATGCCTGGCCGAAGTGCTCAGCATGACCGGCTTCGCCGCCTACCCCGCCTATCTCGCCGAACTTCGCGATCTTTGGGGCCTTTCGAGTTCCGCGGCAGGGCTGATCGGCGGGGCCTTCTTCGCCGGCTACATGACGGCGGTCTTCTTTCTCTCGGCCGCAACCGACCGCGTCGACGCCCGGCGGGTCCACATCGGTTCCTGTCTGCTTTCCGCGGGAAGCCTCGTCGGTTTCGCCGTGCTGGCCTCGGGGCTGGCGAGTGCGGCCTTCTTCCAAGTTCTGAGCGGAGCCGGCCTCGCCGGCACCTACATGCCGGGGCTGAAGGCGCTCACCGACCTCGTGGACGGACCGCGGCAAAGTCGTTACATCTCCTTTTACACCTCGGCCTTCGGCATCGGAACGAGCCTGTCGTTGCTGCTCGCCGGGTGGCTCGGCCGCATCCTTCCCTGGCCCGGCGTGTTCGCGCTCCTCGCCGCCGGGCCGCTTGCGGCGGCGGCGCTGGTATGGGGAACCCTCGCGGCCTACCCCCCGCCCGCGACCACCGACGAGCTCCCCGCCCTTTTCCCCCGCCCCGCGGTCCTCCGCTTGCCCGGCGTTTCGGCCTTCCTCGTCCGCTATGCGGCGCATTGTTGGGAGCTCTTCGGCCTGCGGTCCTGGATGGTCGCCTTCCTCCTCTTCGGCTACGGCCTCGCCGCGGCCGCCCCTCCCGGGCTGGCGGCGACGGAGGCCGCGGCCCTGATCAACCTTCTGGGGATTCCCGCGAGCATTCTCGGAAACGAGACGGCGATGCGCGTGGGGCGAGCCCGCTTCATTGCGATCGCCATGGGGGCATCCGGTCTGCTCGCCTGGGGCGCCGGTTTTTCGGCCCTCCTCTCCGCCGGGGCCATGCTCGCGGTGCTGGCGCTTTACTACATCGCCGTAATGTCCGAATCCGCCGCCTTGACGGCGGGCTTGGTCGAGGCGACCCCTGCACACGTGCGCGGGGCCGTCATGGCCTTTTACTCCTTCGCCGGTTTCGGGGCCGGCTTTCTTGCGCCGATCGCCTTCGGAGCGGTTCTCGACGCGGCCGGAGGAAAAGAGGCGCCCGCCGCCTGGGGGCTCGCCTTCGGGAGCCTCGGCGCCGGATGCCTGCTCAGCGCTCTTGCCGCGATGGGCCGCCCTCGGCTGCAGCGAAGGCCGCCGTCTTGAAATCCAAGGCGAGAGCATTAACGTTTCCGCGTCGTATTTCTCTTCCCCGAGGAGAAGATCGTGAATCTGCGCAAAATCACCTCGCTTACCGCGCTCACCTCCTTTGTTCTGCTGCTGATCACAAGCCTTGTGGTCTACATCGCCCCCCAGGGGCGGGTCGCCTATTGGGCCGACTGGCGGCTCTGGGGGCTCTCGAAGACCCTGTGGGGAAACCTGCACATCACGGGGGGGACGCTTTTTCTTCTGAGCATCTTCCTGCACGTCTACTACAACTGGAGCGCGATCCTCGCCTACCTGAAAAAGAACCGCCGCCTCCGCATCCTCACTGCCGAGTTCGGCTTCGCCCTCGCCCTGACCGGCGTCACCATTCTGGGAACCTGGGCCGAGGTGCCCCCGTTTCGCTGGTTGATCGACCTCAACGAGGCCCTCAAAGACCGGGCGGCCCTTATTCACGGCGAGCCGCCCTACGGGCATGCCGAGCTTTCGCCGCTCGCCTCCTTTCTCGCCAAGGCGAACCTCGACGAGGCGAAGGCCCGGGTACTCCTGCGCGAGGCGGGTGTCGCGTTCGAGGAGAAGGAAACCCTCCTCGAGATCGCCCGCAAAAACCGGATCTCCCCCCAGGCCGTCTACCGAATCGTGCAGCCGGCCGAAAAAAGGCCCGCGGCGGGAGCCGCGGACCTGCCGCCCCTGCCTCCCCCCGGCACCGGCCAGCAGACGATCGCCGAGCTCTGCCGGCGCTACGGCCTGGAGGTCGAACGGGTGATCGCCTTGCTCTCCGCCCGCGGCCTTCAAGCCCGCCCCGACGAAACCCTGAAGGCGACCGCCGGCGCGAACGGCATGGCGCCCGATGCGCTCTACGATCTGCTGCGTGAAATCGCCTCCGCCCGCTGAAGGGACCCGGAGGCGGCTGTCCTTGAAAGAACGTGCGATTTCTGTTACTCAAGCCGGCCGCGCCTCCCCTAAGCCTTTGGCGAAAACCTAGCGAGCGGCGGAAGGTGTGCATGGAAAACGAAGCCTGGACCCGCGAGCGGCTGGATCGCCTCGCGGCCGAATTCCGTTACGTCGTGACCGACGCCATCTGCCGCTCCGGCGTCGGGCATATCGGCGGGGTGATGAGTCTCGTCGAGATCGTGATCACCCTCTACTTCCGCGTCATGAACGTGCGGCCGGAGGAGCCCGAATGGCCGGACCGCGACCGGCTGATCCTCTCCAAGGGGCATGCCGGGCCGATCGTCTACACGGCGCTCGCCTACAAGGGGTTCTTCCCCAAGTCCTGGCTCTGCACGATCAACCGCAACGGCACCCGACTTCCCAGCCACATGGACCAGATCCTCACCCCGGGGGTCGAGATGACGGCCGGATCCCTGGGTCAGGGCCTCTCCTGCGCCTGCGGCATGGCCCTCGCCGCCAAACGCGACGGAAAAGCGCACCGCGTCTACTGCATCATCGGCGACGGCGAGAGCAACGAAGGCCAGATCTGGGAAGCCGCGCTGTTCGCCGCCCACCAGCGCCTCGACAACCTGACCGCCATCTGCGATTACAACAAAATGCAGATCGACGGCCGCACCGCGGAGGTGCTCGAGCTCGAACCGCTTGTCGACAAGTGGCGCGCCTTCGGCTGGGAGACCTTCGAGATCGACGGCCACGACTGGGACGACATCTACGCGACCCTGCTTCGGGCCCGCGAGGTCACCGGGCGGCCGGCGATGATCATCGCCCACACGGTCAAGGGCAAGGGGAACCGCGAAACCGAAGGCCTGGTCGATTGCCACAACGTCAAAATCCCCGACGAGGCGACCTACCGCCGCCTGATGGAAGGGCTCGAGTGCCGCTTCGATCTGCCCTACTGACACCCCGGAAAGCGCCCGGAAAATCCAGCGCATCCGCCGGAGAATCATGACGCCGCCCGTCCCCGCGAACTTCGCCGACATGGAACTGCGTCTCGTTTACGCGCACACGCTAAACGAGCTGATCGCGCGCAACCCGGACGTCTACTGCCTCGAGGCCGACCTCGGCAAAGCCGACGCCTCGATCCCGATCGTCTCCACTCGTCACCCCGCGAACTTCATCAACTGCGGGGTCCAGGAGGCGAACATGATCGGGGTCGCCGCGGGGCTGGCGCGTGAAGGCAAGATCCCCTTCTGCTCCAGCTTCACCGCCTTCGCCACCCGGCGCTGTTACGACCAGATCACGATCAGCGTGGCCTACGCGAACAACAACGTGAAGATCGTCGGCACCTCCCCCGGCATCACTCAGGGCCCGAACGGCGGGACCCACATGTGTTTCCAGGATCTTGCGATCATGCGGGCGATGCCCAACATGCACGTCTACAGCCCCGCGGACGCCCACGAGCTGCGCGCGGTCCTGTTCCACATGGCCGCGACCCGCCAGCCGACCTACCTGCAGCTGATCCGGCTCAAGGTGCCGCAGCTTTTCCCCGAAGAGGTGGCCTTCGACCCGCAGTGCGCCCGCCGCCTGCACGAAGGCGACGATGTGACCCTGGTGGCGACGGGCTACATGACCCGCTTCGCCCTCGATGCCGCCCGCAGTCTCGCCGCCGAGGGGATCGGCGTCGACCTGCTGCATTACCCCTCGGTCAAGCCCTTCGACCGGGAAAGCCTGCTCGCCTCGGCCCGTCGGACCGGGGCGGTCGTCACCGTCGAGAACCAGAGCATCCTGGGGGGACTGGGCGGCGCGGTGTGCGAGATCCTGAGCGAGCACCACCCCGTGCGCGTGCGCCGTCTCGGCGTTCCCGACCGCTTCGGGGAGGTGGCCGACCCGGACTACCTCTTCGAAAAACACGGCTTCGGACCGCGCCACATCGCCCAGGCCTGCCGCGGACTCGTCCGCCGCCGCAACTGAGGGGAAGCCGCTCAGGCCGAAGTCGGGCAGGATTCCGGCTCAAGATCCTTCTTCGCCGCCGCGGCCTTTGCATCCCAGAGGCGGACCAGCTCGTCTTTTTGCGCCTCGAAGAGCAGCGCCTGCTCCTCGACCAGGGCCTCGGCCTCCTCGGAGGAGAGGTTCCAGCTTTCGCGCACGAACGAGGCGACGCGCGCGAAGTAGAGCGGGGTAAGCATGTCGAGGAGTTTGCCGCGGTTCACGGTCCAGGAACGGAAGGTGGCGGCGATCTCGTAGAGAATCCGCACCCAGGCTTCGGTCGGCAGGTGAAAGTCCTGCACCGTGCGGCAGGCCGCGGCGGTGATCTCCTGGAAGCTCTCCGGATCGAAGATCTCCCGCCAGAGGGGCGAGAACTGCTGATAGCCGGTCTTGAAGAGCTCGACGAGGAGATCCAGGTTCACCTTGACCGGCTCGGGCTCGATCGATCCCGCGAAGCCGAAGGTCGGGACCGGCTCGCTGCCGCGCACGTTCCGCCAGTGGCTCTCGTAGCGTTCCATGAGCGAGAAGAGCGCCGAGAGCACCTGCCGGAACATGGGGCCGAGATGCTGGCCGGGGTCCTTCACATCGTGGATCTTCACCCCGAGGTTCGACTGGCAGATGCGGAAGCCCTGAGTGACCGCGGTCGTCGTCATCCAGATGTCGATCCCGAAGCGTGCGACATCGGTCAGCCACACGTCCTGGTCGATGTAGAAACGCGCCACCTCGCGCGAGATGGCAAAATCGCCTCCGATCGGCTGGCGGATGCGCTTGCCGTAAAGGGCGCGGGTGAGGTTGTAGACGATGTTGTTCGTAATCGTCCCGTCGTACTTGTGCCGGAGGTAAACCGGAGCGACGAACTGGAAGCCGCCCTCGAGCACCGGGTCGAGCAGGTACTTCACCCAGTCCGGGGTGATGCTGCGCAGGTCCGAATCCACCATGGCGCAGACCTGGACTTTGAGCCGGCAGGCGGCTTCGAACACCGAACGCAGGGCGGTCCCTTTGCCCGCCGGCCCGCGGTAGATGGAGACGATCTTCTCCTGCCAGGGCTTGAGCTGGAATTCCTTGGCCGCTTCGCGGGTATCGTCGGTCGAGCCGCCGTCGGCCACGAAGATCACACCGCGCCTGCCCCCGTAATGGCGGGCGAGCCCGTGGCTCACCATCTGAATCACGTGGGCGATGGTCGTCTCGTTGTTGTAACAGGGGATTCCGACCAGAATGTCGGCGGAGTCGATCTCCTCGATCCGCTTTGCGGTGTAACCGCGAAGCGCGGTGTCATAGTGCATCGCATCCTTCCTTTCGGTGAACGTTGCCAAAACCCCCGGCCGCGCTCAGACTCCCGCTGCGGTGTTGCCGAAACGCTTGGAACAGCTGCGGCAGACCGGGTCGGGGTCCCCCGCCGCAAGGCGTTCCCGGAAACGTCGGAAGCTCTCTTTTTCCCAGATCGCCAGCGGTTCCTCGGCGGGGATCTCCCCAAAGACGAGCCGCCGCTCCGCGAGGGCGTCGGCCGGGATGTTGCGGTAGACGCAGGGCGAGACCGTCCCGTCGGCGGCCACAAACACGGTCCGGTCGACATGCTCGCGGCAGGGGCCGGCTTCGCCGGGCTGGCGCTCGTCGGCTTCGTGGCGGAGCAGGGGGCGCCGCGGATCTCGCAGGCGGGGAGCGCGTAGTCGAAGGCGAGCCCGCGGGCGCGGGCGGCCGCGGCCGCCCGAGAGAGGACATCGGCCGCGCGGGCGATTTTTTCCTCCTCCCCCGGCCGGATCGCCTCCGCGGCAAGCGAGGCGTCGGGGAGAAAATCCAGGGTGGAGACGACGGCCGCATGCACGCCGAGCCGCTCCATGAGTGCGGGGAGCCCCGCGACGGAATCGAGCGCGGAGTAGAGCAGGAGATAGGCGAAATGGACCTCCAGGTGCACGGCCTGCCTTCTTCTCCGCTCCGCCTGCAGGGTTTCGACCGCCGCGAGCACCCGCTCGAAGCCGACCCCGCAGCGCGCCGCCTCATGGGTCGCCGCATCGCTTCCGGCCAGCGAAAAGGCGACGATATCGATCCCGCTTTCGACGATCCGGCGGGCCTGGTTCCCGTCCAGGTGCAGGCCGCAGGTCGTGGTCGACACCTGGCAGCCCGCACGGCGTGCGAGCGCGGCGAGGGTGAAGAACTCCGGGTGCAACAGCGGCTCTCCCCAGCCTTGCAGGTGCACGCGCAGGCTTCGGCGTAGAAGCGGCCAGAGGCGGGCGAAGGTCTCCCGGTCGAGATCGCCTCCCCGCCAGGTGTCCTGGAGCACCGTGCGGGGACAGTAGCGGCAGCGGCCGGGGCAACGCGAAGTCACCTCGACCTGGACGCAGGCGAGCGGCCGCCGGAACCCCAGGAGCGCCTCTTTCAGGGTCTCCCTTAGGCCGGGCGCCGCAAAGCGGGTGAGAAAGGGATCGCCGTCCTTGGGTTTCATCGCCGCCTCCCGAGACGCTCGCGGAGGAAGCGCCCGAGTCCCGAGGGCCGGGGGCTCAAGACCCAGCTCGTCTCCACACAGGGCAGGAACGGCCGGGCGCCCCATTTGCGCTTGAAAAACGATACCCCTTCGTTCACCGCAAGCCCGAGGTTCACCTGCGCATGCCCCCGGCGTTCGGCCTCGGCGATGAATTGGGCGAGGGCAAAATCGGCGCTCCCCGGCGGGGCGATCTGCGGATCGCGGAAACAGAAGAGGAAAAACGCCGTCGTAAGCGCCGAAAACTCGCCCACGGCGAAGGCGGCGAGGCGCCCGTCGGAAAGGCGCACGGAAAAAAGGCGGACCTCGGCGCAGGCGGCGACCACTTGCGGGATGCGCTCGAAAATGAGCCGCGTCCCTTCCGCGAACGCGCGCTCCCGCAAATAGCGGCCGATCAGTTCCCGGTGTTCAGGGCCCAAGGAGGCTCCTTCTTCCCGGTAGAGCTCGCGGGCCGCGCGCCGCAACAGGTGGCGCAGCTTCGCGCCCCGGGGCGGCGCGGGGAGCGGAAGCGCGAAGTAGACATCCTCGCGGCTTTCAGCCGACGGCGGAGCTTGCCGCGGCCGCGCGGGCCCGAGGACGGTGATCCGGCCGACTCCCGGTGCGGATAGCGCCTCCTCCACCGCCTCGGACATGCGGCCTTCGTCCCGCGGGTCCTCGAAGGGGTAGCCGACCAGGACGACCCCCTCCCCGCTGCGGTAGCCTATGCAGGAGCCGAAGAGCGCGGGGTCGGCCCCGGTGACGGCCCGCACGTAGGCGACCACCTGCTCGGGGACGACCGCCCCGGCCGTAATCCGCTCGAGCCGATCCGGGCCGATCATCGCTTCCTCCGCACGCGGAAGCCCGCCTCGGCCAGCATCTCCCGCAGCCCGATCAGATGGGCGGAGCCCACGAAGACCGCGGATCCTCCCTGCAGGAGGTAAGGCCGCATGCGCTCGAGAAAACGGGCGTCGCGGCGGCGAATCACGAGCTCGGTACGGGTCGGAAACTCGATGCTCGTCCCGAAGAGACGCTCCGGTTCGCCCTTGAGGTAAAACCGCTCATAGCGGCGCATCATGCGCCCCCAGCGGCGGCAGCCGCGAAGAAAGTTCACGATGCGGGCAAGCGGAATCCCCTCCAGGGTCTCGATCTGTTCCTCGAGGGTCTCCAGGGCGATCACGGTCCTGCCCATCTCCCGGGCGATCCGCCAGGCCTCGAGATCGACCGACTCCTCCCAGCCCCGGCGGGAGACAAAGGCGGCCCACAGGGAGAAAAAAGCATACCACGGTCGGGTCCCGGCGAGCCGTTCGCGTACGTCGGGCGGATCGGGGTGCTCGAAACCGAAAAATCGCGCCCACCTTCCGCGGGGGCCGCAGACCACCCGCTCGAGCCGTGCGATCTCCTCTTCCGCGAGGTGCGCCGCCAGCCGGGGCCCGCCGGGGGGAGGTGTGCGGCCGATCCGGGCCACGGCCTCGAGGCTCTCCGGGTCGAGCGGGCCCTCGAAGAGGACCGTTTCCACCTCTTCGAAGAGTCGGCGGGAGGAGCGCTCGAGGCGAAAGCCGAAAAAA
>CAZQUP010000057.1:10578-18565 GCA_964596545.1 uncultured Desulfatibacillum sp.
CGTGCCCCCGAGAAAAGAGCGCCGCCCGTCGCGCTCGAGCTCCCAGAGCATGGCATAGCGCCGCTCCCGCGGCAGGCTGGCGAGAAACTCCTGCCGGGAAACGGGCTCCCGCGGAAGCCGGGCCAGGACGCGCGCCAGATCGTTCACCTCCGCCCGCCACCCTTCGCCCTCACGCCAGGAGGCCATCTCGTAAGCGGGGCCGGGTGCGGCCCCCCACTTCTCCTTGAAACGACGGATCCCCTCGTTCACGCCCAGTCCGAGATGCAAATATTCCTTTCCTTCGCGCCGTGCGCCGCGGATCATCTCCCGAAAGAGAAGATCGGTCGCATAGGGGGTGTAGGGCGCCCGGGAATGGGCGCCGAGAAGGTAGCTCGTGAAGCGCCGTGGGGCGCGGTCGATCAGCAGGCAGGCCGCGATGCGCCCCTCGGAGTCGCGGGCGCTGAGCAACGCTAGCCCCGGCGTCCGCCCCAAGAGCGCGGGGGTGCGCGCGTAGAGCTCACGCACGCGCGGCGGAAGAGCGACCCGGCTCAGAAACTCGGCCCAGAGGCGCCGGTGGGCGGCGCTGAACTCGACGGTTTCCTCGACCGCAAGCCGCACCCCCGCCCGTTCGGCTGCCCGTTCGAGCCGCGGCGGGACCCGTGCCGCAAGGGAAAGCACATAATAACGGTCCGACTCCACGCGCCGCTCGGCCAGCCGCGACGGAAGCCGCGGGGCGATGGCCCAGCAGTCACGGGCGTGCGTGCGCCGCAGGGCCTCGGCGAGGGCTTCCTCGAAATCCTCCTCCGCGCCTTGCTCGCCCAGAGGGTAGCCCACGGCGATCAGCCAGTCATCGCGGGCGTAGAAGAGAAACCCCCCGACCGCATACGGCTCCCCTCCCGAGACGGCCGCCATGAAGGGGACCGAATGCTCGGGAACCCGGGCCCGTTCGAGGGCGGCGGTCACCTCCTCGGAGGACATGGGAAAGGATTCCCTCCCGGCGGCGGCGGTCGATGAAGGGCCGTCCATGAATGTTCCATAGTCGAACCTGCCGCGGCCTGCAACCATTCGGGCTTCCCCGGGACCCCCGGTGCCCCGCCTGCCGCCCGAAGCCGGATATCGGGGAAATCCCACGGCTTTCTCCGAATCCATCGCTGTAATGCCGGGCCCGGCTTTGCGGTTGAGCCCCGCGAAAAATCGGTCTAAGGTGAAGGGACATTCGCGGCGATTCAACCCACAAGAGAATCGGGAGGGGATCATGAAACGAGGCGTCGACTGGAGGCCCTATGTCGCCGGCGCACTGGTCGGGGTGCTGGCGACCGCATCCGTCGTGGTCACGACCCGGGTGCTGGGAAGAACCCAGTTCCTGGGGGCTTCGACCACCTTCGTGCGCGCCGCGGGGTTCGTGGAACAGGCGGTCGATCCCGAACACGTGCGGCGGAACCCTTACTTCGCCAAGGAAAAAATACGGATCGACTGGCAGTTCATGCTGATCGCCGGCATTTTCATCGGGGCGCTCGCCGCCTCCATCCTGGACGGGAGCTTCCGCCTCGAGGCGGTGCCGCCGATCTGGCGCGAGCGCTTCGGAGACAGCGTGGCTTTGCGCGCCGTGGGTGCTTTCCTGGGCGGGATCGTCGCCATGTTCGGCGCGCGTCTGGCCGACGGCTGCCCGAGCGGCCACGGCCTGAGCGGGCTGATGCAGCTCTCGGTCAGCGGCTTCATCGCCCTGGCCTGCTTCTTCGGAGCCGGGGTCCTCATGGCCGCCTGGGTCTACGGCGGGAAAGGAGGCCGGAGATGAGCGAACAGTGGCTGGGTCTGATCACGGGGATCCTTTTCGGAGGATTGCTCCAGCAAGGTCGGGTCTTGCGCTTCGAGAAGCAGGTGGCGGCCATGCGCCTGGAGGACATGACCATCCTCAAGTTCATGATGTCCGCCATTCTCGTGGGGATGATCGGGATCCAGGCCGCCGTGGATCTCAAGCTCGCGGTGCTCAATCCCAAGGCCACCCAGCTCGGGGCGAACCTTTTGGGCGGGATCCTCTTCGGCTTGGGCTGGGCGGTGATGGGCTTCTGCCCGGGGACCTCGGTCGGCGCGGTGGCCGAGGGCCGCTGGCATGCGATCTTCGCCATTTTGGGGATGATGACCGGAGCGGCCCTTTACGCCGAAGCCTACCCGCGGCTGGAAAAGACGCTTCTGGCCTGGGGAAACCTCGGCAAGATCACTCTGCCGGGGGTGCTCGGTCTCTCCCCCTGGACGGTCATCCCGGCGGTGGCCGCCGTGTTTCTGCTGTGTTTTGTTTTCTTCGAGAAAAAGGGGCTCTGAGCCATGATGCCGCATCTCCGGGAAGCCCTCGGACGCCGCAAAACGGAGCTCGACACTCCCTGCCTCGTCATCGATCTCGACCGCCTGGACGAGAACCTGCAGAAAATGCAGGTCCGGGTCAAGGCGGCGGGCAAGGCGCTGCGGCCGCACGCCAAGACCCACAAGTGCTCGACGCTGGCCAAGATGCAGATCGCCAACGGCGCGATCGGCGTCTGCGCAGCCAAGATCGCCGAGGCCGAGGCCCTGGTCGCGGCCGGCATCTCAGGGATCCTCCTCACCGGGCCCGTGGCCGGCCGCACCAAAACCGACCGGCTGGTCGCTTTGCTCGAGCGCGCCCCCTTTCTGGTCGCCGTCGTCGACGACCCGGCGGGGGTGGAGCTTCTGGAATCGCGCCTGGCGGAGGCGGGGCGCAGCCTCGACGTGCTGCTCGACCTGGATGTCGGTCAACACCGCACGGGGGTGCCTCCGGCGCGCGCCGCAGCGCTGGCGCAGAAGATCCTCGAAAGCCCCCACCTGCGGCTGCGCGGCGTGCAGGCTTACGCCGGCCACCTGCAGCACATCCCCCGCTACGCGGACCGCAAGCTCGCCTCCCGGGAAGCCTTGCGGCAGGCGGCGGCCGTGTTCCGCGAGCTTCAGGCACGGACGCCCTCCTGCGACATCCTGAGCGGCGCCGGCACGGGCACCGCGCGCATCGATCTTGCGGTGCCCGAGCTGACCGAACTCCAGGCCGGATCTTATGCCCTCATGGACGCCGAGTACCTCGCCGTGGAGTCGGCCGACGGCTCGGAAGAGTCCGACTACGCTCCGGCCCTCACCCTGCTCACCACGGTCGTCAGCGGCCCCCACGGCCGGCAGGTCACCGTGGACGCGGGGCTCAAGGCGATCTACCGCGACGGCGGAAGGCCGCGGGTGATCCACCCGGACTACGGCCGTCTGCAGTACGAATGGTTCGGCGACGAATACGGGCGGCTTGTCGCCCCGGACCGCGCCTGCCTGCTTCCCGCTCCGGGATCGGTGCTCGAACTCATCGTCTCGCACTGCGACCCGACGGTGAATCTCTTCGATCACTTCTTGGTGACGCGGGCCGACCGGGTGATCGACGTCTGGCCGATCGACCTGCGCGGCCGCTGCCAATAAAGGGGGCGGCCTTGATGAGGTGGCGGAAGCTCTTCGGCGGCCGCAAGCCCGTGATCGCCTGCATCCACCTCCCTGCCCTTCCCGGATCCCCGCGCTACGCGGGAAGGATCGGCCGGGTCTACGAGGCGGCCCTGCAGGGGCCAGGTATGCTGCTGGTTTCCACGGCGGCATGGACGGCCTGCTGGTCGAGAATCTCCGCGACATGCCCTTCTTTCCGGACCGCGTTCCCGCCGAAACCGTGGCCGCCATGGCCGCGGTGACGCGCGAGGTGGTCCGGGCCTCGGGCCTCCCGGTCGGGGTGAACGTCCTGCGCAACGACGCCGCGGCCGCCCTGGCGGCGGCCACCGCGGCGGCCGCGCACTTCATCCGCGTGAACGTCCACCTGGGCGCCGCGGTCGGCGATCCGGGCATCCTCGAAGGCCGGGCTCACGAGACGCTGCGCAGGCGGTCTTCCCTGAAATCTCCGGTTCTGATCTTCGCCGATCTGCGCGTGAAGCACGCCGCACCCCTCGTCACGCGGGATCTCGCCGCGGAAGCGCGCGAGCTGGAAGAACGGGGTCTGGCCGACGCGTTGATCGTCACCGGCCGGCGTACCGGGGAGGCCGCGGACCCGGCGGAACTCCTGACCGCACGGGCGAACTGCCGCCTTCCGATTCTCGTCGGCAGCGGGCTCACCGCGGAAAACCTCGAGCGCTTCCATGCCCACGCCCAGGGCTTCATCGTGGGAAGCTTCTTCAAAATGGGGGGTCGGGTCGAACACCGCGTGGAGGAGGGGCGGGTGCGGACTTTCCTGCAGCGCCGCGCGGAACTCGAGGGCCGTTAGCCTCCGGAGGCGGGAGCCGCTTTCAGCCGAGGTCGGGTTCGATCTGCAGCGTGTCGTTGAAGCGGTTGACGAGATTGGCCAGTCCGATCACGAGAACGAGTTCCACGATTTCCGCTTCCTCGTAGTATTTCCCCATCCAGTCGAGCACGGAGGCGTCGACGGCCGCCGCCCCGCGCGTGACGAGATCGGCGAAGCGGATGGTCGCCCGCTCCTTTTCGTCGTAGGCCGGACTGATCTGGTAAAAACGAAGGTCCTCGATCTGCCGCTCGCTCACCCCCGCCTGCCGGGCGGAGGCGGTGTGCGCCTGGATACAGTAACGGCAGGCGTTGATGCTCGCCGCCTTGAGGTAGGCAAGCTCCTTCAGGCGCGCCGGCACCTTGCCCTGGGTCATGACCGCCGTGTAGAAGGGAATGAAGGTTTTCAGCGCGGCCGGGAAATGCGCCATGACGCCGAAGATGTTGGGCATCCTGCCGATCGCGGCGTGCAGGTCGCGGTAGAGGCCAGCGAGTCCCGCATCCGCCTCCTGAAGCGTCAACGGTTGGGGAATGCCCATCGTCCTTTCTCCTCCGTTTTCCGGAAACGAAGCGCGATCCTGAGGGTCCCCTTACGCCGATCCCGCCGGAAGAGTCAACCGGTCGAGCCGTGAACCGGCCGAGGGCTCGAAAGGAACCGATTTGCGACGGATAGAAACCGACCGACCGCCGTATGAGGGATAGCTTGTTCTTCCCTCTCGGTCTGCGTCGGCCTGAACTCGGCGGAAACCGTTGCCGAGCGGGTGCGTCTGGCCTTCGAGGAGCTCGACCGCGTTCGGGCGATCGCTGTGCGTGCTCGTCCACCGATTCGCTCATCCGCTTTACCCGTCTGGAAAACACCCTTGACCTCCCTTGGGATTCGCGGAGCTCTTTGCGGATCGCCTTTCTGCAATGAGCGAGCGATCGGATCACCTTTTTCGGATCGCCAATCTTCTGCCACCGGTCGGATCGGCTCTCTGATCCACCCCGCTGGATGTCTCGCCGCTTTCGCTGTTTCCCGGTGGCGACGATGCGGATCCCCGAAAAAGCGATCCCGCCGGTCCACAGTTTCGGCCGGCGTGAAGGCCCGGGTGGCATGCCGCGGTCGATTATCGCGAAGACCGGCGCTTCCCTCGCAGCGGGATCGGCGTCGTTTGCCTCCGAGGTCGGCCGCGTGGCGGAAACTTCGACAGCCGCCAGAGCGAAGAGACAGCAGCCGCGGCAGGCAGAGAACAGGAGGCGATTCATCGGGCGGGCAATTCCGATGCGGGAGACATTGGAGAAACTTCGCCTGTCCCGCCTGCACCGTAAAGCGGGAGGAAGCGGTTGAAAGCATAAAAGGATTCTGGTAGCGTCACCGGCGACGGCCGTTTGGAAACCGCAGGCCGTTTCTTTATTCCCGAAAAGCTCTATTCCGGTTTCGGCTCCGCTTTGCAGGAGGCTGTTCCATGGCCATGGATCTCAAGAACCGACACTTTCTGAAACTGCTCGATTTCACTGCCGAAGAAATCGCCGATCTGCTCGATCTCGCCGCCCGCCTCAAGGAAGAGAAGAAAAGCGGCCGGGAGCGGCAGCGGCTCGTCGGCAAGAACCTCGCGCTCATCTTCGAGAAGGCTTCCACCCGCACGCGTTGCGCCTTCGAGGTCGCCGCCTTCGACCAGGGGGCGCGCGTCACCTCTCTCGACCCGGCCGGCTCGCAGCTCGGGAAAAAAGAGTCGATCCGCGACACGGCCCGCGTGCTCGGCCGGATGTACGACGGTATCGAGTACCGCGGCTTCAGCCAGGAGCGGGTCGAGGAGCTCGCGCGCTACGCCGGGGTGCCGGTGTGGAACGGGCTGACCGACGAGTTCCACCCCACGCAGGCGCTCGCCGACCTTCTCACGATGCACGAACATGCCGGACGGCCGCTCGCGAAGATCGCCTTCGCCTTCCTGGGCGACGGCCGCAACAACGTCGCCAACTCGCTTTGGGTCGCCGCCGCGAAGATGGGCATGGATTTCCGGGTGGTCGCCCCCCCCGCGCTCCAGCCGGCCGATGCGCTCCGACGCGCGGTCGAGCCGATCGTGAAGGAAAGCGGCGCCCGCCTGAGGGTGACCTCCTCGGTCGAGGAGGGGGTGCGCGGCTGCGATTTTCTCTATACCGACGTCTGGGTCTCGATGGGGGAACCCGAGAGCGTCTGGGAGGAACGCATCCGGCTGCTCACCCCCTACCGTGTCGATGGGGCCGCGCTTGCCGCAACGGGCAATCCCCGTTGCAAGTTCCTCCACTGCCTGCCCGCTTTCCACGACCGCAACACGGAAATCGGGGAGGCGATTTATCGGCGCTTCGGCCTGGAGGCGATGGAGGTGACCGACGAGGTCTTCGAATCGCCGGCCTCGATCGTTTTCGATCAGGCCGAAAACCGGTTGCACACGATCAAGGCGATCCTCGTCGCCACACTCGCCGGCGGCGCGTGAGCCGATGGACCCGAAGCTCCTCTTGATCGCCCTCGGCGGCAACGCCCTGATCCGCGAGGGACAGCGCGGCACGGCCGAGGAGCAGTTCGCCAATTTGAAGATCCCCATGCGGCAAATCGCGCGCCTTTCGCGCGGGCACCGCATCGTGATCACCCACGGCAACGGCCCCCAGGCGGGAAACCTTCTGCTCCAGCAAGAGAGCTGCCGCGAGGTGCCGCGCATGCCGCTCGAGATCATCGTCGCTATGACCCAAGGCCAGATCGGCTACATGATCGAGTCGACCCTCGACGAGGCGCTCATGGAAATCGGGGTCATGACCGAGCAGCTCTTCGTCTCGCTCATCTCTTACGTGGTCGTCGACCCCGCCGACCCCGCCTTCCGCCACCCCACCAAGCCGATCGGGCCCTTCTATACCGAGCAAGAAGCCCGTCGCCTGCCCTACCCCACGGTGCGGACGGACAGGGGCTTCCGCCGTGTGGTCGCCAGCCCGCGGCCGCTGGGAATCGTCGAGCACCGGGAAATCAAAAAACTGATCGAGATGGGTTTCATCGTCATCTGCTGCGGCGGGGGCGGCATCCCCGTGGTCCGCGACAAGCGCACCTTCCGCGGAGTCGACGCGGTCATCGACAAGGACTTGGCCAGCGCCGTGCTGGCTGCGGACCTCCGCGCCGATCTCTTCGTGATCGCCACCGACGTCCCCGGCGTCTGCCTCGACCATGGCACCCCGCAAGCCTGCCTGCTGGGGGAGGTCCGGGCCGAGGAGCTCGCCGGCCACCACGCCCGGGGGCAGTTTCCCGCGGGCTCCATGGGCCCCAAGGTCGAGGCCATCCTGCAATTCCACCGCGCGACCGGAAACCCGGGGGTCATCTGCCGCATCGAGGAGATCGAGCAGGCCGTCCGGGGCGAAGCCGGAACCCGCCTCATCGCCTGAAAGGGACAAAGACCATGACCCGCAGACGGGTGATCATTCTGGGGGCCGCAGGGCGCGATTTCCACAACTTCAACGTGCGCTTCCGCGACAACCCCGCCTACGAGGTCGTGGCCTTCACCGCGGCCCAGATCCCCGAGATCGCCGACCGGCGCTACCCCGCCGCCCTCGCGGGGAAACTTTACCCGCGGGGCATTCCCGTCTTCCCCGAGGAGGAGCTCGAGGAGCTCATCGGCCGCCTTTCGGCCGACGAGTGCGTCTTCGCTTACAGCGACGTCTCCTGCCAGCACGTGATGGATCTGGCCGCACGCGTCCAGGCGGCGGGGGCGAGCTT
>CAZQUP010000057.1:18665-18889 GCA_964596545.1 uncultured Desulfatibacillum sp.
ATCGGTCTGGCCCGCGGGTTTCGGGTGGTCGCCGTGCGCCATCCCATGCCTTACGGCGATCTCGTCCGCCAGCGGGTGCAGCGTTTCGCCGCCCCCGCCGACCTCGAGCGCCACCGCTGCACCATCGAGGAGCGCGAAGAGTACGAGCCCCACCTCGCGCGCGGCAACGTCGTCTACGCCGAGGTGCTGCGGGCCGCGGAGAACGATCCGCGGGGCTGCGACCT
>CAZQUP010000058.1:0-7059 GCA_964596545.1 uncultured Desulfatibacillum sp.
TCGTATTCGAGGTTCGAGTAGTGGCGCGCCGCTTCCTGCACCCGGGCGAGCGCCGCCTCGGCCAGGAGCGAGCGGCCGAGGTTCGTGTGGATTACGACCCCCGTCGCGTTGACGACGCGGCGCAGATTGGGGCGCATCAGCCGCCCCACCGCTTCCCGGAGCCGCTGCGGCCAGACGGCCGGCGCAGGAGGCTCATCGCCGGGGGCCTCGGTACGCAGCAGGCGGCGTCGCTCGGCGTCGATCACTTCGCGGGCCGCGCGCGTCAAGACCGACGGCGGTACGTCCGCGAAGTCGGGGTTTCCCCGAGCCGTTTCGAGGAGGCGGTCCACCGCCGGCAGCCGTCGCAGCCGCTCTTGCCGATCCTCCGGAGAAAAATCCGCGTTCATGGTCGTGGCGCCTTTCCTGCCGTTCACGTGCGCCTTCAGGCCGCCGCCGTCCCGGTCGGCCCCGAAGCGAAGAGGCCGAGCGGCAGCGCATCCAGGATCTGCGGAAGCCGTTCGGCGGGAATGTCGAGCGCCTGAAACCGGGGGGTCAGCGCCGAAAGCTCGGGGCGGTCCTTCTGCAGGCCGGCGTGAAAGCGGTGGAAGATCAGGTTGCCGAGGGCGACGAGCTGGCAGAGTTCCTCCCGGCGCGCGGCCGCGGCGGGGTCATGATGGCGGCGGATCGCCTCGGCGAGGGTCTCCGGCAGAGACCAGCGCGCGGCGAGCTCGTATCCCGCTTCGCAGTGGGTCGTGCCGAGCACCGCCTGCTCGGCGGAGAGAAAGTCGCCCGTCCGCTTTTCCATCAGACGTCGGTAGAAGAGGGGGGCGGCGTCGGCCACGAACTGATCGAGGACGGCCTTGCCGATGTCGTGCAGCAGCCCCGCCGTGTAAGCCAATCCCGGACGGCCGTTTCGCATCGTTCGCGCCAGCTGTTCGCAGACGGCCGCCGTGCCTACGGCGTGACGGTAGAGGCCGCCCCGGCAGAGCGAGTAGCCGGCCGAGGGCTGGGAAAACGTCCGCTCGATCGCGGCGGCGATCACGAACTGCGCCAGCAGGTTGACGCCGAGAAACATCAGGGCGTGATCGATCGATTCGATCGGGGTGCGGTTGGCGAACATGACCGAGTTGGCGACTTTCAGGGTCTGCGCGGAGAGCACCTGATCGGTGCGGAGCTCGGCGGCGAGCAGGCGGATGTCGTATTCCTCTTCGTCGATCAATCGCAGGATCTTCAGCGCGGCCTGCGGGATCGGCTGGAGGCGCTCGATCGATCGCGCGATCTCTTCCGGTCCCGGAGGCCGTGCAGGTCGCTCCGCCGCGGGCGCCTCGAGACCGGTCGGCTCGATCCCCCAAGACCAGCGTTCCATGTCCAGGCAAAGACGGCTCGCGAGATAGCCTCCCGTCTCCGCCCGCTCAACGGGGACCCCGGCCTCCTCTAGCAGCTGCTCGGTGATCTCCGCCGTGCGGCCGCCGATGTTGAGGTTGAGGTCGATCTCCTCGACAGGCCCCACGAGCGCTCCTCCGGCGACCGCCGCCCGCAGGCCCCGGCGGTGCGCGCCGGACTCTTCAAGCCGCCGCAGAAAGAGAGGCACGCCGGTGGAGGCGTATTTTTCGGGATGGATGAGTCCTTCGGCCGCCACGGGCTCGGGGAGCAGAAAGTGCGCCATTCCCCCTGTGCCGGAGCGGGGATCGAAAACGGCGAGCCCGACGCAGCTGGCCAAATAGGCCTCAAGCAGAAGCGGCTGGGTATGCCCGATGAAATAGCAGCCGGCGCTGACGTGATTGCGCCTCATCGAAGAGGAACTCCGTGTCGCGGCTCCGCCGGCGCGATCCGGTGGCTCCGGTGTCTGATGCATCGGAAATAATTGATTTTCCATAACACGGGAAATCCGCCCCCGCAACCGTTTTTTCCGTGCCCCGGGTCGCCCCGCGGGACGATGCACACAGGGGCGCTTTGGCGGTGGGAGAAAATTGAGCTATATTGCCGGATAAAACGTTCTCCGCGAGGAGCAGGGCATGCAAAGCCTCCTGGTCACCGGCGGCTGCGGCTTCATCGGGTCCAATTTCATCCGCTTCCTTTTCCGCGAGGCGGGCTTCGCCGGCCGCGTCGTCAACTTCGACAAGATCACCTATGCCGGCAATCCCGAGAATCTTGCCGACATCGCACGGGACTTTCCCGACCGCTACGTCCTCCTCCGAGCCGACATCTGCGATCGTGATGCGGTCAAGGAAGCGCTCGAGCGCTGGACCGTAGACACGATCTGCCACTTCGCGGCCGAGTCCCACGTCGACCGTTCCATCGTCGCCCCGGATGCTTTCATCCGCACGAACGTGGAGGGGACCTTCGTTCTGCTCGAGGCGGCGCGGGAGCGCAGGAGCGCGCTGCAACGCTTTCACCACGTGAGCACCGACGAAGTCTACGGTTCGCTCGGGCCCGAGGGCCTTTTCACCGAGGAGAGCCCCTACCGCCCGAACAGTCCTTATTCGGCCTCCAAAGCCGCTTCCGACCACCTCGTGCGCGCCTATCACCGCACCTACGGCCTTCCGGTCACGGTCTCCAACTGCTCGAACAATTACGGCCCTTACCAGTTTCCGGAAAAGCTCATCCCCTTGATGATCCTGCACGCGGCGGCCGGAAAACCGCTTCCGGTCTACGGCCAGGGAGTGAACGTACGCGACTGGCTCCACGTCGAAGACCACTGCCGGGCGATCTGGCTCATTCTGCAACGCGGCCGGGAAGGCGAAGTCTACAATGTGGGCGGCCGCTGCGAGAGGACGAACCTCGAGACCGTGGAACGCATTTGCGATCTTCTGGACGAGATGGTTCCTGACCCACGGCTCTCCCCGCGGCGGCAGTTCATCCGCTTCGTGACCGATCGGCCGGGCCACGACCTGCGCTACGCGATCGACTGCGGCAAGATCGAGCGCGAGCTCGGCTGGCGGCCCAGCGAGACCTTCGACAGCGGGCTGCGCAAGACGATCGCCTGGTACCTCGAACACCGCCCCTGGGTCGAGCGCGTCCAGAGCGGCGAGTACCGCCGCTGGATGCAGCGGCAGTACGGCGAGGCAAAGTCATGAACCCGGAGGCGGCGGGCGCACGTATCGTCTTCCCCTTGGACGTCGCCTCGGAAGGCGAGGCGCGTCGTTGGGTCGAGGAACTCTCCGGCTGCGTCGGAGTGTTCAAGGTGGGGCTTGAGCTCTTCATCCGCTGCGGTCCGGCGATCGTCGCCTGGATCCGGGAGCGCCATTCCGGGGGGGTTTTCCTCGATCTCAAGCTCCACGACATCCCGCAAACGGTGGGCCGGGCCATGGAGGCGATCGCCGCAACCGGCGCGCGCTGGGCGACGGTGCACTGCGGGGAAAACCCCACGATGCTGAAGACGGCGGTGGAGGCGGCCGCCGGTCGGGTGGGGGTGCTTGCGGTCACGCTCCTGACGAGCGTCGGGGGAGAGCACCTGCAGGCGGCGGGCTATCGCTCTTTGTGGGCCGAGAACCCCGAAGATCTGGTGCTTGCCCGGGCCCTTCAGGCGCGGGATGCGGGTTGCGCAGGGGTCGTCTGCTCCGGCCGGGAGGCGGCCCGCGTGCGACGGGCGATCCCCCGGCCTTTTCTGATCGTCACCCCCGGCATCCGCGCGCCCGGATCCGCGTCCTCCCCCGACGACCAGGTGCGGGTGATGACGGCTGGAGGGGCGATCGCCGCCGGGGCCGATTATGTCGTCGTCGGACGACCGATCCGGGAGGCCCCTGACCCGCGGCAGGCCGCGCGGCGGCTCGCCCGGGAGATCGCCGCCGAGGGCGGGAGTCTCCCCCCCCCTCACCAGGACTGAAGCCGGCGCCAGATCACGAGGACGAGCAGCACCGCCGCGAACAGGGCGGCGAAGAGCATCTGCCCGCGGCTGAAGCGGGGCACGGGGCTGCCTCCCTCAGGCGGCGGGGGCGTCCAGCCCGAAGGCACTGTGGAGGCTCTGGACGGCCAACTCGGCGTATTTCTGCTCGATGACGCAGGAGATGCGGATTTCCGAGGTGCTGATCATCAGGATGTTGATCCCCTCGCGCGCCAGGGTCGCGAACATGCGCGCAGCGACTCCGGGGTGACTGCGCATGCCGACCCCGGTGATCGACACCTTGGCGATGTGTTCGTCGCCCAGCACCTCCTCGGCTCCGATTTCGCGCGCTATGCGCTGCTCGATCTCGAGCGCCGTGCGGTAGTCGGCGCGCGGGACGGTGAAGGTGAGATCGGTCGCCCCGCTTGCCCGCGTGTTCTGGATGATCATGTCGACGCAGATGCCGGCCTCGGCGACGGGCGTGAAGATCCGCGCCGCGATCCCGGGTCGGTCCGGGACGTTTTTCAAGGTGATCCGGGCATCGGTTTTGCTCATCGTGACCGCCGAGACCACCACGCGTTCCATGCCGTTTTCCTCGGCAACGACCATCGTCCCCTCCTCGTCCGAAAAGCTGGAGCGCACGTGCACCGGCACGCGGTATTTCATCGCGAATTCCACGGAGCGGATCTGCAGGACCTTCGCGCCGATGCTCGCCATTTCGAGCATCTCCTCGTAGGAGATGCGGTGGAGCTTGCGCGCGCGCGGCACGACGTTCGGGTCGGCCGTGAAGACGCCCGGGACGTCGGTGTAGATCTCACAGCAGTCGGCCTCCAGCGCGGCGGCGATCGCCACCGCCGAGGTGTCCGAGCCGCCGCGCCCGAGGGTGGTGATGTTGCCCTCGGGGTCGCAGCCCTGAAAGCCGGCCACGACGACGATCAGACCCTGATCGAGCAGGCGCCGCATACGCTCGACTCCGATATCCTGAATGCGGGCGTTGCCGTAGCAGAAGTCCGTGCGCACCTCGACCTGGAAGCCGAGCAGGGATTGGGCGGGATAACCCTTCGCGCGGAGCGTCATCGCCAGCAGGGCGGCCGTCGTCTGCTCGCCGGTGGCGAGCAGCGCGTCGAGCTCCCGCTTGTCCGGCTGGGGATCGACGCGGCGGGCGAGTTCGATCAGCCCGTCGGTGACGCCGGCCATCGCGGAGACGATCACGACGAGGGCGTGTCCTTCGCGGGCCGTGCGGACCACGCGGTCGGCGACGTGGCGGATGCGATCCAAATCGGCGACCGAGGTTCCGCCGTATTTCTGGACGATCACTCCCATGCATCCTCCCCGGGGCCGGTAACGTGGACGTGCGCCGGCCCCCCTTTTTCCGGCGTGCGGGGAAAACCAAAGCTTTGTAGCAGAGTGACCGCGGTCTGTCCAGCGGCCTCCACGGTCAGGATGCGCTCCGCCTCTGCGCTTGCGGCGAAGCGGAGCGTGAGCCCCTCGCGGCGCATCCGCGGCGGAAGCCTCTCGGCCCACTCGACGGCCGCCACCACCGGCTCGGCGAGCGCTTCCCCCACCCCCGCCGTCTCCTGCTCGCGCTCGCTTTCGAGCCGATAGAGGTCAAGGTGGCGGAGCGTCATTCGGCCGGGGTAGTCTTGGATCAGAACATAGCTCGGGCTGGTGACGGGGATCGTCTCCGGCACCCCGAGGCCGCGGGCCAGACCCTGGACGAAGACGGTCTTGCCGCTGCCGAAGCCGCCGATGAGAAAGAAAGCGATCGGGGAATCGAGCCTGCGGCCGAGCCGTGCCCCGATCTCCCGGGTCTCCTCGGGGCTGCGGCTGAGCCACCGGAGGCGGGAAAGACTCACGGCGCCCTGTTCTCCACGGGCCCCGGGGCGAGCCGTCGGGCGATCCGCCGCGGCAGGACGTCGATCACCTCGCCTGCGAGATACCCGCGCGGACCGCGTCGGCGCGCCGCTTCGTCGGCGGCGTCGCCATGCAGCCAGACCGCGGCGCGGCAGGCGTCCTGCGGGGAAGCCCCTTGGGCGAGCAACCCGGCGACCACCCCGGTCAGCACATCGCCCATGCCCGCGGCCGCCATTCCGGGGTTGCCGGTCGGGTTGATTTCGACGCCGCCGTCGGGGTGTGCGATCACCGTGCGCGCCCCCTTGAGCACGACGTGCGCGCCCGCGACCTGGGCGAGCGCCCGGGCGCTCGCCACGCGGTCCTGCTGCACGGCCGTGACCGAGGTGCCGAGCAGGCGGGCCATTTCCCCCGGGTGGGGGGTCAGCACGACGGGGGCGGCGGCCCGCGAAAGCGGTGCGAGGTCGCCCGCCAGGGCGTTCAGCCCGTCGGCGTCGATCACCAGGGGAACGGGGCAAGCGAGAAGCCCTCGCACCAGGGCCCGCGTTCGTGGATCGGTCCCCAGACCGGGACCCACGGCAAGGCATTCTTTGCCGGCGATCAGCCCCGCCAGCGCCTGGAGGGCGCTGGGGCCGAGAACGCCGGGCTCCTCCTCGGGGAGCGGAAACGTCATGGGCTCGCGCAGCAGCGTTTCGAGCACGGGGTTCAGGGAGGACGGGCAGCCGACGGTCACGAGGCCCGCCCCCGCGCGCAGGGCGGCCAGGGCGGCGAGCGCCGCCGCACCGGTTTTCCCGGGGGAGCCGGCGAGCAAAAGCACATGCCCGGTCGTCCCTTTGTGGGCGTCGGGAGGCCGTGCGGGCAGCGCCTCGCGCACCGCCTCGGGGGTGATCAGCCGCTGGCGCGGGCGGAGGCGCTCGACCACGACGGCGGGGATGCCGATGTCGCAAACCTCCAGGCGGCCCGTGTAGGAGGCGCCGGGGTAGAGGAGGAGGCCGATTTTCGGGAACCCGAAGGTCGCCGTGATCTCGGCCCGCAGGCAAGCCCCCCGCGGTCGACCGGTGTCGGCGTCGAGCCCCGAGGGGAGGTCGACGGCGAAAACGGGGCGCCCCAGGGAGTCGAGGAACTCCACGACTTCGCGCAGGAATCCCCGCAGGTCGTCCTTCAGCCCGGTCCCGAGCAGCGCATCCACCCAGACGGCGGCGCGGTGCATTTCTTCCTTTCGGGCGGCGAGGTGCGCCGTGTCGGGCACTTCCCGGACAGGGAGGGGGAGTTTTTCGAGGAGCCGGAAATTTGCAAGCGCCTCGCCCTCCAGGCGTGAGGCTTCGGCGAAAAGGTAGACGGTCACGGGGATTCCCGCCTGGCAAAGCATGCGGGCGATGACGAAGCCGTCGCCGCCGTTGTTGCCC
>CAZQUP010000058.1:7069-18692 GCA_964596545.1 uncultured Desulfatibacillum sp.
GCAGGCTACGGCCGCGCCGCCCCGGCGGGCGCGGTCGCCGAAATGGGTGAGAAAGACGCGGGCCGCTTCCCGGCCGGCGTTTTCCATGAGCAGTCGTCCCGGCAGGCCGAACTCCTCGATCGTCGCCTGGTCCAAGGCCTGCATTTCCGCCGCGGTGACCGCGTACATCGTCACCTCTTTCGGGCTTCCCCGCGCGTGTGGGCCGCCGGACGAGACCGGAGACCTTCGCGGGCGATAAGCCGCGCGCGGAGCGCGCACGCCCGGCGGGCCATGCGCCGCGCCTCCGGGCCGCCCGCCTCATGGTCGTAGCCGTGGAGGTGCAGCAGCCCGTGGAGAAGCAGATCGGTCAGACGCTCGGCAAGGGCGATTCCCGCCGCCTGCGCCTCGCGCCGCGCGGTTTCCGCCGAGACGACGATATCGCCGAGAACCCCCCCCGCGCCGGGCTGAGCGTCAAGGGCGGCCGGAAAGGCGATCACGTTGGTCGGCCCCCGGCGGTCGAGAAAGCGGCGGTTGAGTTGCGCGATCCGCCGGTCGCTCACGAAGACGACGGCGACGGCGGCCTTGGGTGATCCGAGCGCTTGAAGGAGGATCCGGGCGCGGCGCGCGAGCAGCCGCAGCGGGAGGCGGATCCGCCGCTGACGGTTGAGCAACAACATCTCCGGCGCGTCGGACTCTCCCGGAGGACGAAGTCGTCCCTCCCGCGCTGCCGGCCGCGGCAGGGACGCGATCGTGGGTTTTTCCCCCTTCACGGGGAGTCCTCCCCCTCTGTCGCGCGGCGCCGGCCGTTGCGCTTGCGGGCGTCGAGCTCCTCGTAGGCGCGGATGATTTCCTGCACCAGCCGGTGGCGGACGACATCCTGCTTCGTGAAGAAGACGAAGCGGATGCCCGCGATCCCCTGCAGGATCTCCTTGGTTTCGATCAGCCCCGAGGTCCGCTCCGGCGGAAGATCGATCTGCGTGATGTCCCCGGTGATCACGGCTTTCGAGTTGAAGCCGATCCGAGTCAGAAACATTTTCATCTGCTCGGAGGTCGTGTTCTGAGCCTCGTCCAGGATAATGAAAGAGTCGTTGAGCGTGCGGCCGCGCATGAAGGCGATGGGGGCGACCTCGATGACCCCCTTCTCCATCAGCGCCGAGGCCTTCTCGAAACGCATCATGTCGTGGAGCGCGTCGTAGAGCGGCCGCAGGTAGGGATCGACCTTTTCGGCCAGATCCCCGGGGAGGAAGCCGAGGGTTTCCCCGGCCTCGACCGCCGGCCGCGTGAGGATGATCCGGCTCACCTCGCCGCGCGAGAAGGCCGCGACCGCCATCGCCATGGCGAGGTAGGTCTTGCCCGTGCCGGCGGGCCCGATGCCGAAGACGATGTCGTGGGTGCGGATGGCGTCGATGTAGGCCTTCTGCGTGGGGCTCTTGGGCGTGATCGCGCTTTTCTTCGCCGTCACGAGGATTGTATCGAGGAAGACGTCCTTGAGGGAAACGCGCGGGTCCGCGCTCAGCATGCGTGCGGCGTACTCGATGTCGTTCGGGTGCAGGGGATAGCCGGCCTCGATCAGGCCGTAGAGCTGCAACAGCAGGTTCTGCGCCAGTTCCACCAGCGCCCGCTCGCCCTCGAGGAAGACGGCCGTGCCACGGGCGTTCACCCGCAGATCGAGCATCTGGGCCAGCCGTTGGAGATTGTGGTTTCTCTCCCCGAAGAGCTGGCGGGCGTGCTCGTTGTCGGCGAAAGGCAGGGTGAGAAGGTACGGTTCGCTCATCCCGGTGCGGCCGGGAGCTACCCCGGACGAGGGCGATGGTACACGCAAACGGGGGCGAATGCAATTCCCCGCTCCCGCCCGCCGGGGCTTGACGGCCGGAGGCGAGGACCGGTAGAGTCCTCTTCGGTCGCGGCCCCACCCGCCGCTTCCGGATTCCACGAGCCGAAAGCCGCGATGAATCCCTTCGACATCCTGATCGCTTCGGTAAGCGCCTACTGCCTGATCCGGGGGGTCTTCCGCGGCCTGATCCGCGAGGTGGCCTCGATCCTGGGCGTCCTCGGAGGGTTCTGGTGCGCTTATACCTTCTACGGCGCCGGGGCGCGGCTTCTGTCCGGCTGGATCGGTGATCCCGCCGTGCGCAACCTGGTCGCCTTTCTCGTCCTCTTCTGCGCCGTTCTCGTGGCGGTGAACGGCGTGGCCCTGGTCTTGAACTACCTCACCCGCTGGGTCCTTCTCGGCTGGCTGAACCGCCTTGGGGGGCTCGCTTTCGGCGCGGCCAAGGCGGTGCTCATCGGCTCGATCCTCTTTCTGGCCTTCACCGCGTTTTTGCCCAAGGGCAGCCCCTGGTTGCGGGAATCGGTTTGCGCCCCGGCCCTCGCCGTCGTCTCCGACCGCCTTGCCGCGGTCGTCTCGAGCGAAATCCGCAAGGAGTTTTCCTCCCGGCTCGAGATCCTGAGAAAAGCCTGGACGGCTCCGCGATGAGCGCCGCAGAGGCTGTAGAAGCGTTACGGCGGCTCATTCGGCGTCTGCGGGGGCCGGGAGGCTGTCCCTGGGACCGGGAACAAACCCCGGCTTCCATGGTCCGCTATCTGCTCGAAGAAGCCCACGAGCTGGCCGACGCCGTGGCCTCAGGCGACGAGGAGGCGGTCCGCGAGGAACTGGGGGATGTGCTCTTCCAGGTCCTCTTTCTCGGCGAGTGCTACGAGGAGGAGGGGCGCTTCGATCTCGAGGCCGTCTGCCGCGGGATCACGGAGAAGATGACCCGCCGGCACCCTCACGTCTTCGGCACCGCCCGCGCCGCGGACAGCTCCGAGGTGCTGCGGAACTGGCGCCGCATCAAGAAGGAAGAAAAAGGGGGGGCGCAGGAGTCGGCCTCCCGGCTCGATCGCCTTCCGGCCGGTCTGCCGGCGCTCTTGCGCGCCCAGGCGGTCGGCGAGCGGGCGGCGGCGGCGGGCTTTGACTGGGAACACCCCGAGGGGGTGCTCGCCAAGCTCGAAGAGGAATGGAGCGAATTCCGCGCCGCACGGGCGTCCGCCGATCCGGCGGCCCTCGAGCGGGAGATCGGCGATCTTCTCTTTACGCTCGTCAACCTCGCCCGACGCTGCGGCGTTTCCGCGGACGGGGCTCTCCGTGGGGCGGTGCAGAAATTCGAGCGCCGGTTCCGCAGCCTGGAAACGCGACTCGCCGCCCAAGGCCGCCGACTGGAGGAGGCGCCCCAGGCGGAAAAGGACCGGCTCTGGGAGGAGATCAAGGCGGGCGAATGATCGCGATCGTCGACTACCGGGCGGGAAACCTGACCAGCGTGGGGCGGGCGCTCTCCTTCCTCGGCGTCGCCTGGAGGGTCACGCGGGATCCCGCCCTTCTCGGCGAGGCCGAGCGCATCATCATCCCCGGTGTCGGCGCGGCGGGGGCGGCGATGGAAAGTCTCCGGAAGCCCGGTCTCGACCGGGAACTCGCCCGGCAGTTCGCCGCGGGCAAGCCGATTCTCGGCATTTGCCTCGGCTGCCAGATCGTGCTCGGCCACAGCGAAGAAAACGACACCGCCTGTCTGAACCTGATCGACGGCCGGGTGTGCGCTTTCCCCGCGGGGCTTCGCGACTTCGCCGGCAGGGCGCTCAAGATCCCGCACATGGGCTGGAATACGCTTCGCCTGCGTCGGCCGCACCCGATCTTCGAAGGGCTGGCCGCCGAGGAGGCCTTTTACTTCGTTCACGGCTACTACCCCCAGCCGCGGGAGCCGTCCTGCGTGCTCGCGGAAAGCGACTACGGGATCGTCTTTCCGGCGGTGATCGGTCGCGGAAGCTTGGTCGCCGTGCAGTTTCATCCCGAAAAGAGCGGCCGCCCGGGATTGCGTCTGCTTGAAAATTTCTGCCGCTGGAGTCCCTCCGGCGGGGGGGAGGCGGCTTCGTGTTGAGCAAGCGCATCATCGTCTGCCTCGATGTGCGCGACGGCCGCACGACCAAGGGGATCCGCTTTCGCGAGAACATCGATGTCGGCGACCCCGTGGCGATGGCCCGCCATTACTCCGAACAGGGAGCCGACGAGATCGTCTTCTACGACATCACCGCCTCGGCCGAGCGCCGGGGCATTCTGATCGAAGTCGTGCGGCGGGTGGCCGAAACGATCTTCATTCCCTTTTCCGTAGGCGGCGGGATCCGCTCGGTGGGGGACATGCGCGAAGTTCTGCTCGCGGGGGCGGAAAAGGTGAGCGTCAACTCGGCGGCGCTGCGGCGGCCGGAGCTGATCGACGAGGGGGCCGCCGCCTTCGGCCGGCAGTGCATCGTGCTGGGCATGGATGTGCGCCGCGTGGGGGCGCGCCCGGGGATCCCCTCGGGCTACGAGGTGGTGATCGACGGCGGGCGCGTCCCCACCGGTCGGGATGCGCTTGCGTGGGCCGAGGAGGCGGAGGCGCGGGGAGCAGGCGAGATCTGCCTCAATTCCATCGACGCCGACGGGACCCAGGAAGGATACGAGCTGGCGATTACGGCCCGGATGGCCGCCCGGGTGGGGATCCCGGTTATCGCCTCGGGCGGGGCGGGGCGGCCCGAGCACCTGCGGGACGTCCTCACCCGCGGGGGCGCCGATGCCGCGCTGATCGCCTCCATGGTCCATTTCGGGACTTGGACGATCCCCGACATCAAGTCCGCCCTGCACCGCTGGGGCGTTCCCGTCCGCATGCGCTGGTGAGGGGCGCGCGCCTCAGGCGATTTCGCCGAAGGGAAGGTACCCCGGCGGGGTGCGGCGGATCAGCTTGCCGTCTTCGTCGTATTTCTCGACGATGATCGTCCCGTCTTCCAGGCGGGTGCGGTTGTGCACCCGACCTTCTTCACTTCCGGCGCGGGCTTTCTCCCCTTCTCCCGCTTGTTCCACGGGACGGGTTTCGCGCTGGCGCTCGGCTTTCTGAAGGAGCGGTTCCTGCTCTCGGCCTCCCCCGTACAGGCCGAGCCGCGGCATTTGCTGCGCGGCCGCCTCTCCGATCACGTCCAACATGGTCTCCTCCTTTTCCTGCCCCATGCCGAAGGATCCGCTTCCACGGCCGGCGAGCCTTCCGGCGACGACCCCGCTCACTGTCCGCCACAGCTGGCGGGTGATTTTCTCCCGCGCCGCCTCCCGCGTCTCTTCGCGCAAGAGAGTGGCGTCGGCGGCTGGAGCCCCCGCCTGCGCTTTCCCCTTGTTGCGGGCGGCGGCCAGTTTCCGGCCGTAGCACGCGAGCAGGCACTGCACCCGGGGTCCGTCGATCTGCATCCGGCATGCCTCCTGACCGGAGGTATCGGCAGGAAACCCCAAAACTTTAGGGAAAAAGAACAAGGCCTCGTCCGGAGGGGGGGATCGGCGAAGCCGCCGCGGGGTGGGCGCCCCCGGGGGGGGCGCCCGGTCGGCAGGGTCAGTCGTCGAAATTGCCTTTCGCCCCTTTTTCGGTCGGCAGCGCGGCGGCCTGCTCGCGGATGCGCTCGGGAGTCCAGGCGGAGGGCTTTTCGATCCGGCGCGCCTTGGCCGGCGGGCGGTAGCTGAGGCTTTCGAGGATGAGCTCCAGGGCGATCGGGGCGGTGTCCTCGGAACGGAACACCCGCCGGATCAGGTGGTAGGCGAATTCTTCGACTCCCCGGACCATGCGCTCGCGGATCGCCCGCGGTTGGGCGAGGAGCTTGTTTTCGAAGGGCAGGTTGAGCTTCTTGTAATCTCCCGGCTTGAGGCCCCGGGCGTCGGCATAAGCGACCATCTCCTGCCACAGGGCTTCGCTCATGCCCCGATCCGGGTGTTTGATGAAACGCCCCTGGCCGTCCAGGATGGCGTTGCCGTAATCGTTCACCTCGACGCCCCAGGAGATCATCTGCAGCGAGGTGGCGACGTTCGCCTTGGTCGTGCGGGTCGTCTCGGCGATGGCCCGCAGCCGTTCGCTGCTGTTGCCCGAGGTGCCGTGTTGGGCCCCCGAGACGCCGTAGGGGGCGAGGACCTCGTGGATCCTGCGGGTGAGCTCGACCTGGATGCCGGAGTCGCTTTCTTCGATGCCGTGGGTGGTCCCGTTGTTCAGGGCGATCCAGTCCGGAAAGATCCCGTGGGCGTTCAGACCGCGGATCAGGAAGAGGGCCTCTTCAGGGGTGGACAGCCCTTGGGAGCCCTTGATCTCGCCCACCTCGGTTTCCAGCCCCGCCCAGCGCGGCACGAGCGGGTTGAGCTCGATGCTGGCGAGCAGGTTTTCGGCGTCGGGCAGGTGGGAGGCGTCGATGGCGATGGAGGTGATCCCCGCCTCGAACATGGAGGGGATTTCGGTTCGGGCGGTCTCCAGGTCCTTCGGTCCCTTGATGCCGTAATGATCGGCGTGGACGGCCACCGGCACCGTGATGCCCATTTCGTTGCAGAAGGTGTCGACCAGCCGAGCGAGATTCCAGAAGTTGACGGCGCAGTAGGCGTTCGACCCGCCTTCGGACTTGGCGATTTCCAGAATGAGCGCGGCGTTGGCGCGCTGGGCGGCGCGCAGCGCCCCCCGGATGATGAAAGCGTTGCGGCCGTTGGCCGCCAGGGCTACGGCACGGCCTTTGGCGAGCATCGCGCGGTCGATGAACTTGCCGCTCACGAGCAGGGCCGAGGAATGGGGAAAGAGCGCGCGAATGTTGGGGGGACGTCCGATTTCCAGAGCCTTGCGGTATCCACGGGGAATGCCGGGTTTCCGTGCCGCCATGGGAACCTCCTGTGCGTTTCAGACGAACAGATCGATCGTTGCACCGGCAGGCAGAGCGGGGGAACCCGCCCTGTAGCCCCGGAGAATCCCCGGAGCCGCGAAAGCCGTGCCGAGCTTCAGCGAAGGCGCAGGTGAGGCCCGCTCCGTGTGGAAGGCGCGGGAGGGAGGCGGGCGTCGGACAAACCCCCGGGGATCCGCCGCCGCTTCCCGGGGACGATATGGCACGATGCCGATTTGCGATTCGATGCCGCTCATGCGCCTGATGCCGGAAGGGTTCGCCAGAGAACCCGAACCGGTTCAGAATAGTCCGAATCGGGGCGGGATGCAACTAGTTTCGGGTCGGAGGGGCTCCGGCGACGCGGGTGTTTTCCTCGATCAGACGACGGTTGAAGGCCTCGACCTCACGGCGCAGCTTTTCGGTTTCCTCCTCGTAACGGGCCGCCCGTTGATTGAAAGCTTCGACCCGCCGGTTGTAGGCATGGATCTGCTCCCGCGACTTGCGGGCTTCCTTTTCCCGGGCGAGTGCGGCCCGTTCGTCTGCGAGCTCGCGGTACTCGGCCTCGAGCCGCTTTTTGCGCTCCTCGATTCGGGCCCGGATTTCCTCGAGGGGCCCTGCGGCGTCGGGTTCGGTTTCGGGCGGCACCGCCGGTTCTGGAGCGGCTTCGGCCGCGGTCGGCGTTTTAGCCGTTTCGGCGGCGGCTTCCGGTTCGGGGGCCACCGCCTCGGCGTAACGGCGCACCCGGGCGCGCTGGTCTTCCGGGACCTGGTTGATGTCGTCGGTGAAGCGCACGTTGCCCCGGGCGTCCGTGTAACGGTAAAACTGAGCCTCGAGCGATGCGGGAAGCAAAAGCGCGATGACCCCGATTCCGATCACCCATGGCATCATGACGGTCTCCCCTGTGCAGTCGGTTTCCGGCGGTTCATCCGGATTATCCGCCGAAGGCGGCGGAAACTTTAATGCGCGGCCTCCCTGCCGAAGGGACATCGCCGCGGCGGGCCGGTACGGTTGTGGAAAACCGGGCGCCTCGTGTATGCTCCCCTCCGCCCCGACCTTCCCGCGGGGGGATTTCCGATCCCGAGGAGAGCGGTGATGAACAGACGGGTTTTCGACCGCCGGCGCGGTGCCCTGCTTTGTGCGGCGCTGGCGTCGGTCTTGCTTTCCTTCTCCTGCGCTCCGCGGACCCGCCCCCCGGCCACTGCTCCGGCCGAGCGGCCCGAGGCCCGCAGCTTCTTCGAGCAAGCCGAGCGCCGCTTCCAGCAGGGTGCGCTCGGGGAGGCCGCCGCACTGTTCCAGGCGTACCTCGAGCGCTTTCCCGCGGAACCCTCGGCCCCGGCGGCGCTTTTGCGCCTGGGGAAGATCCAAGGGCTGCGGGGGGAATTTTCCTCAGCCCGCCAGGCTTACGACCGGCTGCTCGCCGAGTATCCCGCGAGCCCCTTCGCCGCCGAGGCGCACTTCGAGCGGCTGGCGCTGCTTTTGGCCGAAGGCAAACTCGATCAGATCGAGGAGCTTTTTCCCGCCGCGCTCGCCGCCGCGCAGACTCCGGCCGAACGGCTGCAGGTTTGGACACTCCGGGCCGAGGGCCGATCGCGGCGCGGCGATCGCCTCGGCGCCGTGGAGTTTCTGCTTCGCGCTCTGCAGGAGGCCCCCGCTTCCGAGCGGGACGCCGCGGCCGCACGCCTGCGCCTGGCGCTCCTGCGGCTGAATCCGGAGGACGCGCCTGAGCTCGCCGCCCGCCGCGGCGAGGCGTTGCGGATGGACTACCTTCTGTTTCAATCCGGGGTGCTCTTCGCCCGCGAGGGGCGAACCGCGGAGGCGCGGGTGCTCCTGGAGGCCTTTCTACGGCGTTTCCCGGATCACGAGGAGGCGGGCCCGGCTCGGCGCGAGCTCGCTCAGCTCGACGCCCGTTCGCCGGCGAAGCCGTTTCGGATCGGGGGGCTGCTGCCGTTGAGCGGATCGCACCAGGCCGTCGGGCAGCGGGCGCTTCGCGGCCTGGAGCTCGCCCTCCACCTGCACCACGCCTCCCGGCAGGGGCCGCCGGTCGAGCTTCTGGTGCGCGATACGGCCTCGGAGGCGGATCGCAACGGGCCGGCGCTGCGCGAACTGGCCGAACAGCAGGTTTCCGCCGTGGTGGGACCCCTCGTGCACGTCGAGTCCGCCTTGGCCGAGGCGGAGAGGTCGGGCATTCCGCTTCTGGCGCTCACCCAGCGGGAAGGAGTGACGCGTCCCGGGGGCGCCGTCTTCCGCAATTTCATCACCCCCTCGGCCCAGGTGCAGGAATTGGCCGCCTATGCCGTCGAGAGCCTCGGCGTGACCGAGGCCGTGGCCCTGTACCCCGATGAACCTTACGGGCGGATGTTTCTGGATCTTTTTCGTCGCGGGTTCGAGGATCGCGGCGGACGGCTGCTCACGGCGGTCGCCTACGATCCCCGCGCCACCGATTTCGCTCCGGCCATCTCCCGGCTCATCCCGTTCACCGACGAGGTGCCGAAGGATCCGGCGGCCGAGCGGCGGGAAGCCCCGCGGGCGGCTTCCCGTCGGGTTCGCGGGGAAGCGCCTGCGGACACGGTGCGCATCTGCCGCTTCCAGGCCGTCTTTCTTCCGGAGGAGCCCCGCAAGGTGGCGATGATCGCCCCTCAGCTCGCCTTCCACGACATCCGGGATGTCTTCCTGCTCGGCACCAACCTGTGGAACTCGGAGACGCTGCTGCGCCTGGCTGCGCCCTACGTGCAGGGGGCGGTGTTCGTCGACGCCTTCTTCGCCGGCAGCCGCGAGCCCCGGGTACGGCGTTTTGTGGAAGCCTACGAGGAGACCTACGGCGAGCCGCCGGGTCTGATCGAGGCCCTGGCGTTCGATTCGGCCTCGATGTTGATCGAGCTGTTTTCCCGGACGGGGGCGCGGGCGCCCGCGGAGGTCGCTTCGGCCCTGCGGGCGGCGGAGGGCTTCTCCGGCGTGACCGGGCGGACGCGGTTTCTCGATTCGGGCGAGCCCGAAAAAGCGCTTCGGCGCATCGGTGTCCGCGGCCGGGCGTTCATCGAGCTCGACTGAGAAGCCCTGCGCCTCAAGGGTTCTTGAGCGAGCCCTGTCCGGTGGCTTCGAGGACGCTGCGCCAGAGCATGCCGCGGGGGTCGACGTGCTTGCGCTTTCCGGCGAGGAGCTTCATCGGGACATGGACGAAATGGTTGTTCCAGTTGCCGATCAGCAGATCGGTCTTGCCCGCCATGCCGGCATGGACGGCGTTGCGGCCGAGGAAATTGCAGAAAACGCGGTCGTTCGCGTTGGCCGGCAGGCTGCGGATCATGTAGCTCGGGTCGATGTAGCGAATGGAGACCTCGATGCCGCGCTGCTGGAAATGCGCCGTGATCCGTTGCTTGAGAAAAAGGCCGATGTCCTTGAGGCGGACGTTTCCGGAGGCGTCGCGCTCGACGGGCTCGTCGGCGAAAAACTTTTGGCCCGCCCCCTCGGCCACCACGATCACGGCGTGCCCGCGGTCCGCAAGGCGCCGCTCCAGGCTGGCGAGCAGGCCGTTCGGCCCCTCAAGGTCAAAGTCCACCTCAGGGATGAGGACGAAATTGACGTCTTGCTGAGCCAGGGTCGCCGTGGCGGCGATGAAGCCGGATTCGCGCCCCATGAGCTTGATCAAGCCGATCCCGTTCGGGTAGCCTTCGGCCTCGTTGCTGGCCCCCAGGATGGCGCGGGTCGAGACCTCGACCGCGGTGTCGAATCCGAAGGATCGGGAAACAAGCAGGATGTCGTTGTCGATCGTCTTGGGAACGCCCACGATGGCGATCTTGAGGCCCCGGCGTAGGACGGCGTCGGCGATCGCCGTCGCCGCGCGCATCGTTCCGTCGCCTCCGATCATGAAGAGGATGCCGATGCTCATCCGCTCGAGGGTGTCCACGATCTCTTCGATGTCCTCGGGCCCCCGGCTGGAGCCGATCACCACCCCGCCCCGCTCGTGGATGTTGACCACGGCCGACGGGGTGAGCGGCATCATGTCGTAGCGATAACGGGCGATGAAGCCTTTGAGACCGTAGCGCACGCCGAAGATGGTGGGCACGCCGTAGCCGTAGTGCAGCTCGAAGACGATCGAGCGGATGATGTCGTTCAGCCCGGGGCAGAGGCCGCCGCAGGTCACAAGGGCGCATTTGAGCTTGCTCGGGTCGAAAAAGAGCATGCGACGGGGGCCGGCGAGCTCGTAAGCGGCCGGAATCTCCCCGCGGGCAAGCTGCCCGCCGATGCGGGAGAGATTGACGTCGATCAGGATGCGGTCCTCGTCGGAGACGTAAGAAATGTCGTTTCCTCCCCGGGCCCGGCGGGCGACGCTGCTCGGCACCCGGCAGGGGCCCAAGCTCGCGATGCGGGTGCTTCCGGGGTCGAGGCTTTGAATGCGTTCGGTTTCCATGGGGGGGACCTTAACAACTCGGTTGATGCTTGACAAGTGAATATCTGATGCGTTAGATTTCCATTTTCAAAAAGTCAAGACCGGTGATCGCCGGTCTTTTTCTTTATCTTACGCAAGAAGGGGGATGGTTGCCATGCGCTGCACCAGCATCAAACCCGGCGTCGAGTGCGCCTTCATGACCTCCAAGGGATGTGCCTACAAGGGCGGGATTTGTCAGCAGGTCGTCGAAGCCTGCGAGGGCTGCGGCCGGCGGAACCAGTTCTCGGGGGGCTGGTATTGCACGGCCTGCCCCGAGCCCTCGGCCAAGTGGAAGCGGGGGATCTGCAACCTGGCGACACACGTGTCGGCTGCTCCGGCCGCCTCCGAGACCAAGCAGAAAATCAATCCCCTCAAAGCTTCCAAGCGCTCGGCCGGCCGCTGAGGACCGACCCGGCCTGCGGGCAAAACCCGTCCGGTGGTCGCCGGGCGGGTTTTTTTTGTGCGTTCGGCGGGGCGCTGTTCTGGAGGTGCAAGTCTTCTTGGAATCAGGCCGTCGAGGGCGAAGCAAGCGGCGACTGCGTGAGGGTG
>CAZQUP010000059.1:0-3377 GCA_964596545.1 uncultured Desulfatibacillum sp.
TCGGCTCCTGCGTCGACAACAGCCGCATCCTGATCGCCGCCTCCGAGATGGTGAAAACCGGAGGGTTGGGCAACAGCATCGCCGATCTTCCGGTCGCGGGGGCGGCCCCCGAGTACATGAGCGAGAAGGCGATTTCGATCGGCCAGTACTTCGTCGCCTCCGGCGTCTTCACCGTCTTCGGGGTCACCTTTCCGATCGTCGAGGGGACCAAGTTCCACAAGCACCTCTTTGAGGAGCTGGAAAAGATGGGCATGGGGAAATGGGGCTTCGCCACCGACCCCCACGAGATGGCCCGCATGATGATCGAGCACATCGACAAGAAGCGCAAAGCGCTCGGCATCGACAAGGCCCGCGAGCGCCAGCTCATGTCCATGGCCGACCGTCGCTCTCTCGACGCCGCCGCTTGAGGCGGCCGGCATTCCCACGGCGACTTCTCCGGGGCGCCCCGCGCGGGCGCCCCGGCCTTTTTCGGGAGGAGACGATGCTCAGTCTGGAGGAGTTGAAACGCAGACCCGATTTGATCGAGGAGATCAACTGGGAGATGACCCCCGAGGAGGCGGTGCGGCTCTATCTCGAGTGGGGCAACAACTGGGCGCGCGGCGACGGCTACGTGATCCGCTCGAAGAGCGATTTTACGACCTACTTCGTGGTCAACTGCTGGAACCGGCCCTACCGCATCTACCTGATCCGTCGCAACTCCGAGCAGGCCGAGGAGCTCGCCTGTTTCGAGCTGCCGGCGCGTTTCGAGAAAGAAGTCTGCGAGCTGAAAGGGATTTACGCTCCCGACGAGCGGGTGAAGGCGTGGCTGCGCTCCGAGCTCAACCTCACGCGCTGATCTCGGGGTGCTCGCTCAGGAAGCGGTAGAGGGTGGCCCGGCCCACCCCCATGAGCTTGGCCGCCTTCGCCTTGTTGCCGCCGGTGCGCTCGAGGGCCCGAAGCACCGCCTCGGGGGCGAGCTTGCGCTGCGGGCCCCGCCTTGGGCACAGGGCGGCCGCCTGCCGGAGCTCGAGCGGCAGGTGTTCGGGCTCGATCCTGCGACCCTCGCACTTCACGAAGGCGAACTGGATGGCGTTTTGCAGCTCGCGCACGTTTCCCGGCCAGCGGTAGTCGAGCAGGACGGCGAGCGAACGGCTGGAGAGGGTCAGCGGCTCGCGGCCGTAGCGGGCGGCGGCCTCCCGCAGAAAATGGTCGATCAGCAGCGGGATGTCGTTTTTGCGCTCGCGCAGCGGCGGCAGCCGGATGGGGATGACGTTCAGGCGGTAAAAGAGGTCTTCGCGGAAACGCCGGCGTTCGACTTCCTTCTTGAGCGAGCGGTTGGTGGCGCTGATGATGCGCACGTTCACGGCGACCGTCTCCTCGCCGCCGACCCGTTCGAATCGGCCCTCTTGCAGGAAACGTAACAGCTTGACCTGCATCGCCGGCGACAGCTCGGCCACCTCGTCCAGGAAGACCGTCCCCCCGTCGGCGAGTTCGAAGCGGCCGCGGCGGTCGCGCACCGCCCCGGAAAAAGCCCCCCGCACGTGCCCGAAGAGCTCGGACTCGATCAGGCTCTCGGGCAGGGCTCCGCAGTTGACGGGGACGAAGGGCCCCCCGGCCCGCGGGCTTTCGTTGTGGATGGCCTGGGCCACGAGCTCCTTTCCGGTTCCGGTTTCCCCCGAGATGTGAACCGGGAAATCGTAGGCCGCCACGTCGCGGATCTGCTCGAACACGCTGATCATCTTGTGATCCCGGCCGATGAGATCGCCGAAGCGCACCGCCTCGCCGGCCTTCATCCGCAGGCTCAAAAGATCGGTCACGTCCCGAAAGCAGGCGAGAACACCGCTCAGATTCCCGGCCGGGTCCCGCATGCAGGTGATCCGCATCTCGATCCGCCGGCTTTCGCCGTTGCGGGTCGTGATGGTGGTCGTGTAGTCGGGAATGTCGGTCGGGGAAGGCATTTGTTCGCAAAATGAGCAGTGCCCGCCGCAGAAGGGGGTGCCGAAGGCTTCGTGGCAATCCCGGCCCAGCACCTCGGTCCGGGAATACCCGGTGATGCGTTCGGCCTCGCGATTCAAGAAAAAGATGCGCCGCGCGGGATCGTGGGCGATGATGCCCTCTTGGAGGTTGTCGAGCACGAGTTCGAGGTTGTCCCGGCGGCAGATAATCGATTCCAGGGGGGCAGGGATCATCTTCCGGCCTCTTCCCGAGGAGACCGCGCAACCGGGGGGGCGGCACGGAGAAAACGCTCGGCGATGAATCCGGCGAGACCCGCGGCGTCGTTCAGCGCAAACACCGGTACGGAGATCTCCAGCTTCATGTCCGCGGCCACGGCGATCAGTGTGGGATCAAAGCGGCAGAGGAGCTCGTCTCCCACGTCGCGGCGGAGGACTTCGATCTTGGGCCGCCGCTCCCGTTTGTAGCCCTCGGTGATTACCAGATCCACGTCGTCGAAATAGCGCAGCAACACGTCCAGACGCGGCTGCGCGGCGTCCTTGAAGAGAGCGATCTCGCGCTCCGAGGCGAGCACGACCGCGGCAGCCCCCGCGGCGCGGTGACGGGCGGAGTCCTTGCCCTCACGGTCGGAGCGGACCTCGTGATGGGTGTGCTTGATCGTCCCGATGCGGTAGCCGCGGCGCGTGAGCTCCGGAAGGAGCCGTTCGATCAGGGTGGTTTTCCCCGAACCGGAACGCCCGACGATGGAAATCACCGGCGGCGGGGTGGGGGCGGAGCGGATCATCGGCGTCGGGTGTCCTCCGGGCGGTACCCAGGGGAGTCAATCTTCGGGCTTCGCCCGCTCGCGGGCAAGCTCTTCGGCCGAGAGCGTCCACAAGGGGGTGCCGTCCCGCGTGAGACGGGCCTTGAATTCGTAAGTGTCGCCTTTTTTCACCTTGGCGGCGATGAAGACATCCTTGCCCTGGATTTCGGCCCATGCCCCGCGGAGCGTGACGGCGTCCCCGGGCCGGAACCCCACCTGGGCGGGAGAGGCAAACCAGCTGGGGCAGAGGTGAACCAAGACGGTCTTGTCTCCCTCGCGCACTTCCAGCGCGGTTGCCGGCGACATGCCCGGAAGAGGCACCGTTTCGAACACCCGCACGACGCGGGCCTTGAATTTTTCGATTTCCTTCGGGTTGTAGAGCTTCTGGTAGGGGTCCTCGAGCCCCCAGCCTTTTCGGGAGGGATCCCCTTGCGCGAAAGCCGAAGAGTTGCCGGCCAGAAGAAGAAGCGCCGCCAGGGGGGCGAGGATCCGAAAACGGCGAATGCGGCTCATAAGGCCTCCTGCTGATTTCCTCCCCCGAGAAAAGAGCGCGCCGTCGGACCGGGCGCACGCTCGAAGAGGGCGATCGGACGAAATATACCGCAGGGGCCCGCCGTCTTCAACCGCAAGCCGGGCGACTTTT
>CAZQUP010000059.1:3387-18300 GCA_964596545.1 uncultured Desulfatibacillum sp.
GAAGCGCAACCGCCGCTCCTCGAGGATCCGGATCGGCTCGCAGCCGAAGAGCGCGTTCAGGTGGTGGAGCAGGGCATGCGGACCCTGGGCCTGCCAGAGTTCACCGAGGCGCCTTTCGGTTTCCACGAAACCGCGCTCCAGGGCCTCGAAGGGCTCTTCGGCGGCGGAAGGATCTTCGGGCGGCGCGTAGGCGCGGACGAGGTCGAGCCACCTGCGACTGGCTCCGCCGATGTAATGGGGCCAGGCTTCGCGTAGGGCCTGCGGCCAGGAAGGATCGCTGCTGCCCGAAAGCGGGCCGGGGACCGCCGAGCTTTCGGTGACGACCTCCAACAGGCGACCCGCGCCGCGGGCACAGGCGACCAAGGGGTTGGAAACCGCGGCGCGCAGCACGCGGCGGGCGGTTGCGGCATCGGCGTAAAAGAGAAAGCTGAACCGATGTCCGGCCGCGTCGCGGACGGCGCGGCGGTGGAAACGCCACAGGAGGATTTCCCGGCCTTCCTCCTCGAGGATCGGGCGGAGGAGCCGGTCGGCGAAAAGGGCATCGAGATGCCAAGCCGGATCGCGCCCCGGGGGCCAGGCGAACCGCAAGCGCAACGCCTGCCAGTCGGCCTCCGCGAGGGGCGGGGAGGCCTCCGGCGCCTTGGGGGGCGTCGTCAGGCCGGCGCAGGCGGCCGAAAGCGTCGCGGCCAGCACGAGAGAGAGCCAGCAGGCACAGGCCGCTCATCCGCGCACGATCAGCCACAGCCCGCCGAGAACGAGGATGAGCCCGCCGAGGCGACGGATGCCCAGAGGTCTCACGGAGGCCCCCAGCCAGCCGAAATGGTCGAGCAGCGCCCCCATGACGAACTGGGCGGTCACGAAGATCGTGAACGCCGCCACCAGTCCCAGGCGCGGCGTGCTGTAAGAGAGCGTGCCCACGATCGCCAGCCCGAGCAGGCCGGAGCCGTAGGCGTACCAGGGGGCGCCGGCCGTCGGCAGAAGGCTTCCCCCCCGCAGGAGCAGGAAAGCCGCCCCGATCACCAGGCCGCCGCTGAAATAGGTGATGAAAACGCTCTCCAGCGTGCCGCCCGCACGGTCGAGCAGGCCCATGAAGTGAGCCTGCAGGGCGGTCGCCACGCCGCCGGCGGCCGCGACCGCGGCCACGGAGAACCAAGACTCCATCGCCCAACCTCCATCGCGGGGGATCAGCGGCGGATCGACTGCGCGATGTCGTTCAGCCGCTCCCGCATGCTGATCAGGTAGCTGGCCATCTTGCCGCGGTGATCGGCCATGATCGAATCGTGGCGGCCGCGGAGCACGACCAGCGGGTCGAAGGTGCAGATGCGCTCCATTTCCTGGAAGGCGATCTTGAGGTTCTCCGCTCCTCCCTTTTCCCCGATCCAGGGATAGAGATGCGCGAAGGCGGTCAGGAAATCCCGGAGCACGAGCACGACCCCTTGGGTGTAGTAGATGCGGTCGTCGAGCTCGCTGTAAAGCACCTGTTCGGTCGGCTGGACGAGCAGGCCGAGCGGCTGGTCGAGGAACTGGGCGCCCAGAATGTAGACGAGAAGGTTGTAGACGTCGTCGGTGCGCACGTTGTAGACGCTTTTTTCTTCCTTGAGGCCGTTGGCGTAGCGGCGTACGAGCTCGATGCCTTTGCGGTACTCGCTTTCGCTCGAGGGCAGCCACCAGCTGTCCTCGGTGAAGGCGAAGCGCTTTTCGCGCGCTTCCTTCAACCACTCGTTTTCGGCGTCCACGGTGCCGTACTTGGCGAGGTGGGTGGCGAAAAAATTGATCAACATGCGGGTGGAAAAGATGACCCCGCGCTGTCGGTTGGCGCGATTGTCGAGCCAGCGGGTGGGGGAGACCCACAGATCGTTCACCGACCAGCCCAGCCGGGAGTCGAGCTCTTCCTCGAGGCGGCTGACCAGGGCGAGTGCGAGGACCGCCCCTTTTTGCGGCTCGGCGGGTTCCGGCGGCAGGGTTTCGAGGAGCCGGGGCACCCGCGAGGAGGAAAAGGGAAAGCGGGTGGGGTCGAGCGTCGTGTAGGCTTCGTTGACGAGATAGACGACCCCCAGGGTGAGCGGCCAGATCAGGATCAGGGCGAGAAGCAACTTGACGAGCCAGCGGAGGAGCCGGTGGCCGGCGGCCGGGGAGGGAGGGGTGGGTTCCATGAGGCGGTCTTTCTTGAGGGAGGTTCGGAGTCTCGAGAACTGTTTACCCGGCGGGGAAAGGCAAGTCAACCAGCCCTTGACTGAAAGCGGCGGCATGGTAGGCTCGGGCGGAAGCGAATCCGGAACCGGGATCGCGCGGGGGAAGAGAGACCATGAGAGGGAAGTTCGGTGGGCTTCTGGTGATGCTGTTTTTTTCCGCGGCGGCCGCGGGCTGCGCCGCCGTAGTCGTCGGCGCGGGTGCGGGTGCGGGCGCTTACACCTGGCTGCAGGGAGAGCTCCAGCGTACCTATCCCGCATCCTACGAGCGGGTGCTGGCGGAGTGCACGCGGCTGCTCGCGGATTTGGGGATGCCGATCGATGCGCGGGTGAGCCGAGGCGAGCAGACGACCCTCGATACGCGCCGCCGTGACGGCACACCGGTGACGATCCGGCTGCGCATCGTCGGCCTCGAGGCGACCGAGGTCTCCGTGCGCACCGGGACGGTGGGCTACTGGAACCGCGATCTCTCGGAGCAGTTCCACGAATTTCTGGCGCGCCGCTTGTGAAGGGGCCGGGTTCACTCCCGGCGGAAAGGAAGCAGCGCGTTCAGCTCCTCGAGGGCGTTGCGTTCGAGATCGTTGATCGTCCCCAAGTGCCTTTGCAGCAGCCCCGCGAGCGCCGGATCGAAAAAGCGGTGCAAGCTGCGGTTGGCGATCGACACAAAGCCCCGCAGCACCTTGTGCTCTCCTCCCATTCCCGGGTCGAAAAAGCCGATGTTCTCCGCGATGGCCCACTCGATCGGCCGGTAATAGCAGACTTCGAAGTGGAGAAAGCGGATCTCTTCGCGGCACCCCCAGTAGCGGCCGTAGAGGTGGTCCCCCTTGCGCACCAGGAGCGCCATGGCGAGCGGGTCATCCCAGCGCCCGTCGGCGGCGGCGAGAGAAAAGACCAGCCGGCGGGCGAAGCGCTTCGCCAGCCCGGCGAAAAAGTCCCGGGTGAGGTAGCGGCACCCCCAGGGGCCGAAACGGTCGTTCGTCCGCACATAGTAGGACCACATCCGCTGGTAGAGCTCCGGAGCGATCTTTTCCCCGGGAACCATGCGCGTTTCGATCCCGCCGGCGAGGAGCGCCCGCCGTTCCCGGCGAATGGCGCGGCGGCGCCCCGAGGTGAAGCGCGACAGAAAGTCTTCCAGGTCGCGGTAGCCCTCGTTCCGCCAGAGGTAGCTCTGGTGCAGCCACGGCCGGTATCCGACCGCCGCCATCTCCTCCGCCCAGGCGGGGTCGACGAAGTGGAACGCCGCCGCGGATATCCCCGCCTCGCGGCAGAACCGTTCGATTTCCGCCGCCATCCGCCGCGCGGTCTCCTCCCGGGGTTCCCCCGGGGCGATCAGGAAGCGGTAGCCGATCATCGGCGTAAAAGGGCTCATGCCGACGAGTTTGGGGTAGTAACGCCGGCCCAGGCGCAGGGCCGCATCGGCCCAGAGTCGATCGAAGACGAATTCCCCCTCGCTGTGCAACTTGATGTAGAGGGGTGCTGCCGCCGCCAGACGGCCTTCCCGCCACAGGGTCAGGTGGTGCGGGATCCAACCCCGCTCGGGGACGGCGCTGCCCGAGGACTCAAGCAGTTCGAGCCAGTCCCACTCGAAGAAGGCGGTGGCCTGGGGGCGGGCGAGGGCATCCCAGGCTTCGCGCGGAACCTCCCGCAGGCCGGCGACCCAGCGGGTCACCGGAGGGGGAGGCGCTCCTTGATCGTTCGGATGCGGGGCGACCTCGGGCATGCCTGAAGTGTAGCCATTTCCGCGTCGCTGTCATCCCGGCAGGGTTCGGCTCCTTGACAGGCTGAGCGAACTGGGGAATATTGGAGAGCAGAAAAACGAAGTGAGGAAGGCCGGTTATGCCCATCTATGAGTTCCGCTGCACGCAGTGCAACGACTGCTTCGAAGTCTTGGTGCTCGCCCGCGAGGAGGAAATGGAGGCGCGTTGTCCGAAGTGCGGCTCCGAGGAGTTCGAGCGCGTCATGAGCCGCGCGGCCGTGATCGGCGGATCCGCCGCCCAAAGCGGAGAGTCGGCGACCTGCTGCACCCGTTCCTGTTCCGCGGGATCCTGCACCACCTGGGATCTTCCCGGGCACACGCGCTGAAGCGGCTCTTCCCCGACCCCCGGCGATGACGCGGCTGCACGACCAGGAGAAGGAGCAGTTCAAAAAGCTCTTTGCGCAAGAACGGGTAGGCCGACCCGAAGATCACTTGCGGGTTCTCGAAGCCTTCCTGGCGGTCGAGCGGCACATGACGGCCGAAGAGCTCGCGGCGCTGCTGGAAGAACGCGGGGTGCCCCTGCCCGCGGAATTCGTCCGCGAAACGCTCAAACTTCTCAGCCGCTGGGGGTTCGCGCGGCCGGCCCGCTTCGACAACGGGATCGTGCGCTACGAGCACCGGCACCTGGGCGATCATCACGACCACATGGTCTGCCTCAAGTGCCGGCGCATTTTCGAGTTCAACGACGAGCGGCTGGAGCGCCGTCAGATTGAGGTCGCCTCGCGGCAAGGATTCCACCTGCTCCGACACCGCATGGAGCTCTACGGCCTTTGCGCCGATTGTCTGCGCGAGCGGGAGAAGCGGCTGCCGCTCGTGTCCGCCAAGGCGGGCGAGCGATTGCGGGTCTGCGAGATCGGCGGCGGGACCGCGGTGCGGGTGCGGCTGCTGTCGATGGGTCTCCGTGCCGGGGATTGGATCGAAGTGCTCACCAACACCGGACAGGGTCAGATGGCGATCTCGGTCGGAGGCGAGCGGCGCCTGGTTCTCGGCCGGGGGATCGCCCAGAAAATCCTCGTGGAGCCCGCCTGAGCGCCGCCAGACGGGATCGCCGATGGGAAAACGCCCCGAACCCGCCTACCGCGCCGCCCGGAAAACCGGCCTGCTTCGGCGCCGGGCGTCCGAGGCACGGGAGCGGCTCTCCTGCTGCCGCCTCTGCCCGCGAAACTGCGGCGTAAACCGCTTGGAAGGCGAGCTCGGTTTCTGCCGCACGGGGCGTCTTGCCCGCGTCGCCGACGCCCATCCCCATTTCGGCGAGGAAGACCCCCTGGTCGGCGAGCGGGGGTCAGGGACGATCTTCTTCTCCCACTGCAACCTGCTTTGCCTGTTCTGCCAGAACTTCGAGATCAGCCACGGGGGCGAGGGCCGGGAGGTCTCCGACGAGGAACTCGCGCGCATCCTGCTCGCGCTGCAGGAAATGGGCTGCCACAACATCAACTTCGTTTCCCCCTCCCATGTCGTCGCCCAGATTCTCTCCGCCGTCGCCATCGCGGCCGAGCAGGGCCTGGATCTGCCGCTCGTCTTCAACACCGGAGGCTATGACCGGGTCGAGACGCTCGCCCTGCTCGACGGGATCGTCGATATCTACATGCCCGATTTCAAGTTCTGGGATTCCGAAGTCGCCCGTTCGAGCTGCCAGGCGCCCGACTATCCCGAGGTCGCCCGCACCGCCATCCGCGAGATGCATCGGCAGGTCGGCGATCTTCTGATCGACGAGGAGGGAATCGCCCGGCGCGGCCTGATCGTGCGCCACCTCGTGCTTCCCGGGGCGCTAGCTGGAACCCGGGAGGTCATGCGTTTCATCGCCCGCGAGATCTCGCCGGGCACCTACGTGAACCTCATGTCCCAATACCGGCCCTGCGGCCGCGCCCGTGAGGTGCAAGGCCTCGAGCGCCCCGTTTCCGTCGCCGAATTCCACCGCGCGGTCGAAGAGGCGAAGGCCGAGGGTATCCGCCGTCTCGACCGGCCGCTTCGGAGGTGGCGACGGCCATGAGCGACGGATCCCGCATCTTTGCGATCGGCGATGTCCACGGCTGCTACGAGGCGCTCCGCGCCCTGCTCGCCCGGATTCCCATCGCTTGGGGCAAGGACCGGCTCGTCTTCATGGGCGACTACATCGACCGCGGCCCTCAGGCGTTCGAGGTGGTGCAGCACCTGATCGAGCTGGGAAGACGACACCCGGGGATCGTCTTTCTCAAGGGCAACCACGAGCAGATGCTGCTCGACTACCTCGCTGGCCGCGACCGGGTCACCTATCTCTACAACGGCGGGCGGCAGACGCTGGAGAGCTACCTGAGGCACGCCGGACCCGGAAACGGGTCTCCCATTCCCGAGGAACACCGGCGGTTTTTCGACTCCCTGCGGCTTTACTACGAAACGGAGGACCACCTCTTCGTTCATGCCGGGTTGCGCCACGGCGTGCCGCCGGAGCGCCAGAAGCCCGAGGACCTCCTCTGGATCCGGGAGGCGTTTCTCGCCGAGCGGCGCTCCTTCGGCAAACGCGTGATCTTCGGGCATACGCCCTTCGAGGAACCGCTGGTCGAGGAAAACAAGATCGGCATCGACACGGGAGCCGTGTACGGCAACCGGCTCACCTGCCTGCAGCTTCCCGAGGAAATCTTCCTTCACGTCTGAGGAGGCGCCGCCATGCATGCAATCCGTCTTATCGGAGGCGTTCTGCTGGGGGTTCTCGTCGTCGCCTTCCCCCTGGCGGCGGCCGAGCGGATGGCCGTCAGCGCCGCCGAGGCCAACGTCCGGGCCGAGCCCAAGCCCACCGCCGATGTGCTCTGGAAAATCGAGAAATACCACCCGATCGAGGTGCTCGAGGTCTCCGGCGTCTGGCTGCGCTTCCGGGATTATGAAGGCGACACGGGCTGGATCCACAAAACCCTGGTGGACAAAACGCCCTCGGTGATCACCCGCCAAAAAGGCTGCCAACTGCGCGGCGGGCCGGGGACCGATCATCCGGTCGTGGGGCGGGTGGACAAGGGGATCCCTTTCAAGGTGCTCCGACGAGAGGGCCGCTGGATCGAGGTCGAGCACGCCGACGGCGACCGGGGCTGGATTCACGATTCGCTGGTATGGTAACATTAAAATTTTATGTCCTTTTAGCCGCCGCCGGGCGGAGGAAACGTGTGTCATGAAGATGCCCAAACGCAACGTCGTCGTCACCGTGGGCTCGGCGCTGGTCGACATCCTGGCCCGGGCGGACGAAGATTTTTTGGCGGCATCCGGCGGGGTTAAAGGGGGGATGATCTATGTCGCCCCCGAGGCGATCGACCGAACCCTTTCCCGGCTTTCCGAGCCGCCCGCGGTGGTCCCGGGGGGCTCGGCCTGCAACACCGCCGTGGGGGTCGCCCGCTTGGGGGGCAAGGCGCGATTCGTCGGCAAGCGCGGCGGCGGGCCCATGGGGGACTACTTGGAGCGGGCCCTGAAGTCCAATCGTGTGGAGCCCCGGCTGCTGCGATCCGAGAAACCGACCGGCCGCGTCCTGTCGGTCGTGACTCCGGACGCCCAGCGCTCGATGTTCACCTATCTCGGCGCCGCCGCTGAGACCCGACCCGAAGAGATCGGCCCGGAGCTTTTCGCCGATGCGGCGATCGTGCACGTCGAGGGCTACCTGCTCCACAACCCGGCCTTGATCCGCCGCACCCTCGAGGCGGCCCGCGCGGCCGGGGCGCGTGTGTCGCTCGATCTGGCGAGCTACAATGTCGTCGAGGCCGCGCGCGGCCTGCTTGTGGATCTCGTGCGCGATTCCGTGGACATCCTGCTCGCGAACGAAGACGAATCGCACGCTTATACCGGGGAGGCCGATCCCGCACGCGCCCTGGATTCGCTGCGGCGGGAGGTGGACATCGCGGTCGTCAAGCTCGGCGCCCGCGGCAGCTTGATCGCCGAGGGAAACGCGGTGCATGCCGTTCCGGCCCTGGGCGATGGACGGGCGCTCGATTCGACCGGCGCCGGCGACCTCTGGGCCTCGGGTTTCCTCTACGGCCTGGTGCACGAGCTTCCGCTTCCCGCCTGCGGGGCGATCGGGGCGGCTTGCGGCTACGAGGTCTGCCAAGTGCTCGGGGCCTCGATCCCCGAGGAGGGCTGGCGGCGCATCCGGCGCACCCTGGAGGACCTGAGCCTGGTTTCGAGCGCGTCGGATGAACCTATTTTCCCCCGCTCGTTCCCGCAGGATCGGGCGGCTAAGTGAAGGAGGATCGTCACACGTGGCCCCCGCACAGAAAAAAAGCCGCAAGGAGCTTCTCAAGGAACCCGATGAGTTTCTGACCACCACGGGGCGGGCGCTTGCCTGGATCTCGGGTCACCAGCGGGAGCTGCGTGTGGCGGCCGCCGCCGCGATCGCCGCCGCCGTGCTCGTCTCCGGCTGGTTTGCCTGGGAGAACCGCGAGGAGACCCAGGCGGCCGCGCTGCTTTCGCAGGCGCTCGAACGGGCTGAAGAGACCGGCAAGCCCCAAGAAGCGCTTCAGGCGGCCGCGCCGGATCTGGAGCGCCTGATCGGCTCCTACGGCCGCAGGAAAAACGGCCGTCTCGCCCGCATCCTGTATGCGGATCTTCTCTTCGAGGCGGGCGAGACCCGCCGCGCCCTCGCCCTCTACGAAACGGCCCTCGGCGATTTCGCGTCCGAGCCGACTTTCAGGCTCCAGATTCTCAAGAGCCTCGCCTTCGTCCATGTCGCGCTCGGGGAGGGAGTCCGGGCGATCGAACGCTTCGAGCAGGCCCTTTCCCTGGCCCAGGGTTCGCTGCGGGAAGAAATCCTCTTTCATTTAGGGGATCTCCATTACGCCCAGGGGCAGGAGGAGAAAGGCCGGTCGTTCTTCGAGCGCCTGCTTCGGGAGCACCCGGATTCCTGGTATGCCGGCCCCGTCCGGGCGCGTCTGGCGGGCTGAGCGCCGGTCGATCCGTTTTCAGGATTTGGCCCCCGCATCCAGACCGTACCGGCGGATCTTCTGGTTCAGCCCGCTGCGGGTGATGCCAAGGAGCTCGGCCGCGTGCGCCTGGACGTTGTTGCACAGGCGGAGAGCCCGCTCGATCATCGCTTTCTCCACCGCCTCCAGGGTTTCATAGAGCCGGGCATCCTGCGGGATGCCCAACTGCAGGAGGTTTTCGCTGTTGCGCGCGAAATCCGGCGGCAAATCGGCGGGGGTGATGATTTCGTGCGGGCAGAGCACCATCACGCGCTCGATCAAGTTTTCGAGTTCGCGCACGTTTCCCGGCCACTCGTATTCGTAGAAGATCCGCTCCACTTCCGGCGCGACGCCCTTGACCGGCATGCCGAACTTGCGCTCGGCGCCGTATTTTTCGACAAAGTGATTGACGAGCAGGCGGATGTCTTCGCGGCGCTCGCGAAGCGGGGGGAGGACGAGGTGGACGACGTTCAGGCGGAAGAAGAGATCTTCACGGAAGCGCCCGCGGGCGACCTCATCTTTCAGGTTGCGGTTGGTGGCGGCGATCAGCCGGATGTCCACGGTGATCGGCCGCACCCCGCCCACGCGCTCGAAGCTTCTCTCCTGCAGCACGCGCAGCAGCTTCACCTGCAGGCCGGGTGACAACTCTCCGATTTCGTCCAGAAAGAGCGTTCCTCCGTGGGCAAGCTCGAAGCGGCCCTTGCGGGTGGAGACGGCCCCGGTGAAGGCGCCCTTTTCGTGGCCGAAAAGCTCGCTTTCGAGCAGGGTTTCGGCGAGCGCCGAGCAACTCACGGGGATGAAGGGCTTGTCCCGCCGCGGGCTGTTGAAATGGATCGCCTTGGCGACCAGTTCCTTTCCGGTCCCGCTCTCGCCCTCGATCAAAACCGTCGCCCCGCTCGGAGCGACCTTTTCCACGGTGTCGAAGACCGCCTGGATGGCCCGGCTCTTGCCGACGAGCTGGCCGAACCGGTACTGGGATTGCATGGCCTGCCGCAGACGGCGGTTTTCCTGGATCACCTGGAAGAGGGAAATCGCCTTGCGGACATAAAGGATGAGGCGCTCGTTGTCGAAGGGCTTGAGGATGTAGGTATAGGCTCCCTTCTGCATCGCCTCGACCGCCTTGTCCACCGTCCCGTGGGCGGTCATCATGATCACCGGCAGGTCCGGATCACGGGTCTTGATGCGCTCGAGGAGCTCGATGCCGTCCATGCCGGGCATCTTCATGTCGGTGAGCACGAGCGCCGGCTCGGAGGAGGAGAGGATCTCGAGCGCCTCGGCCCCGCTCACCGCCGTCAGTACCTCGTAGCCCTCCTCCTCGAGCACGGCGCTTAGGACGAGCAGGTAGTTCTTCTCGTCGTCGACGATCAGGATGGTTTCCATTCCTCCCCCCCGGCCGCGGCCGGCCGCACCGGCAGTTCCACGGTCACCCGCGCCCCGCCGGATTCGCGGTTGCCGATGCGGATCGTCCCCCGGTGGGACTCGATGATGTTGCGCACGATCCCCAGGCCCAGCCCGCTGCCCTTCTCCTTGGTGGTGAAAAAGGGGTCCCAGACCTTTTCCAGAAGCTCCTCGGGGATTCCCGGCCCTTCGTCCTCGATGTCGACGCGGAGGCGGGAGGCGTCGGCCTGCAGCACGATGCGGATGCGGCCGCCCTGGGGCATGGCCTGCATGGCGTTCAAGAGCAGGTTGAGGAAACTCTGGTGCAAAAGGGGCGCATCGGCCGGAACCTCGGGCAGCGGGGTCAACACCGTTTTCTCGATCGTGCAGCGGGCTTCGGCGATCTGCGGCGTCAGAAAGGCGATGTTGCGGTCGATCACGTCCTCCAACCGGCAGGGCGCGAGCTTCGGGCTGCGGGGTCGGGCGAAGGTGATGAAATCGGTGATGATGGCGTTCAGGCGCCCGGCTTCCTCGACGATGATCTCCGGCAGGTTGTTTCCGGGATCGAGCCGGGCGAGCTTTTTCTTGAGCAGCTCGGCCGAACTGCGGATGATCCCCAGAGGGTTGCGGATCTCGTGGGAGATCCCGGCCGCCATCTCGCCCATGGCCGAAAGCCGCTCGGCCCGGCTGAGCTGTTCCTTGAGACGCAGACGCTCCGCGGCGCGTTTTTCGATGATCGCCTCGCCGCGTTTGACCACGTAGATGAGTACAGCGAACAGCGCCCCCATAAGGACGGCACAGGTGAGGACGACGAGGATCTGGAAACGGAAGACGACCTGGTAGTCCTCGGAGAGATCTTGCACGATCTCGATCACCCCCAGCACACGATCCGAAATCCGGCCCAGGGGCTCCTCCCAGCGCAACGGAGCGAAGCTCACCAGGCGCACCTCCCGCGGGAAACCGAGCAGGAGCTCCAAAAATCCGCCGCGCAGCGCGAGCCGCGAGGTCGAGCGGCCCGCCTTGGCCTCCTCGAGGGCTTGGTCCTTCACGGCCTGCATTCCGATCCGCTCGGGATCGAAGCTGTAAGAGATCGTGTTGTTGATGCTGTAAATGTTCAGCTCCTTCACCCTGAAGCTGTGGAGCGTGCTGCGCACTACGTGGTCCATGCGTTCGAACTGCTCCGGGTTGCGCAGCTGGATCCGGCCGTGGCGCATGCCGACCGGCAGGATGAACTGCAAGAAAATCTGGTGGTTTAAGTTTTCGATGAGGGCGTGGGCGTAATCCTCGCTCTTCTTGCGCTGCAGCGACTTCACCCAATGGGTGTTGAGGATGGCCAGGATCACGGTCACGAAAAAAATGAGCACCAGGCCGGAAAAGGCGAAGTACTTGACGAGGCGGAAAGGCTTGATGCGTTCCTCGCGCGCCGGCGGCTCCGCCGGGGGCGTAAGCGAACGGGAAAGGTCCATGGCTCCGGGTTATAGAAGGTCCCCTGAGGCGTTTCAAGCCCGTATCCCGGAGCACAAAAAAGCGCTCAGGTTTTTCCCCTTGCGGCCGATAGACCTCTCAGGCTGCGGATCCGGCGCACGGCGGGTTTCGGCCGGGAAATCCGGAATACAAAATTTTGACACCCCGCCGTTGCCCCGCCGCCGCCGTCGTCATCGGCGGACCCGCTGAACCCGTCGTCCGCCAAGAATTTGGCTGCGCTCCGGATAAGCTTAAAAAAACGGAATCAATGAGTTGCCGATCAATGGCGTTTCACGGTATCGGCGTCCTTTTTTGGCGCGGAAATTGCTTGCGAAGACTTTGGCCGACCCTGAGGCGGACGTCGGTTTCCATGAGCGATAATTATGCAACTTTTTGCAACATTAGGGGCGCCGGACCATCCCCGGGCGTGGAATTTTCGCGACGTGCGGGGCAGGCCGGCGGGCGTTCCGCGCGGGAGGATCGAGGCAAGGCTATGCCCGGCAACCGTTTGAAAGACGTGCGCGAATCGCTGCTGCTGAGCAAGGCGGAGCTCGCCCGCCGGGCCGAGGTCTCCCCGATCACGATCAGCCGTATCGAAAAAGGCATGCCCTGTCGGTTGGACACCCAGCGCAAGCTCCTGCTCGCCCTGGGATTCCGCCTTACGGACAAATCCAAACTCTTCGAGGACTGAGCGCGCCCATGCTATTCGCCAAGAAAGACACGCTGGTAGGGCTCGACCTCGGCTCGCGGGCGGTCAAGGCGGCCGAGGTGGTGGAAACCAAGAACGGACTCAAGCTCAAGCGCTTCGGCATGGCGCCGCTTCCCGCAGGAACCATCGAGGACGGCTCGATCGCCGACCCGGATACGGCGGCGGAGGTGATCCGGGATCTCTTCAAGGAAAGTCATATCAAGGAGAAGAATGTCGCCGTCTCGATCGGCGGCTATTCGGTCATTGTGAAGAAGATCCAGGTTCAGGCCCGCAGCGAGGAGCAGTTGCAGGAGACGATCCATTTCGAGGCCGAGCAGTACATCCCCTTCGACATCAGCGACGTGAACCTCGATTTCCAGATCCTCGGCGAAAGCGAGGCGGGTTCGAACCAGATGAGCGTTTTCCTCGTGGCGGCCAAGAAGGACATGGTGAACGACTATGTCAACCTGGTGAACCTGGCCGGCCTGAATCCCTGCATCGTGGACGTGGAGGCCTTCGCCCTGCAGAACATCTTCGAGGCGAACTACGAGACCGACGAGGAAAACGTCGCCCTGGTCGACATCGGGGCGAGCAAGACCTCGCTCAACATCCTCAAGGGCGGCTCCTCGGTCTTCATGCGGGATGTCGCCCTGGGATGCACCCAGGTCAATCAGAAGATCATGTCGCGCCTCAATTGCTCCGAAGACGAGGCCGAGAAGATCAAGCTCGGAGAAGAAACCGGGCGCCTGCCCGCCTCCGAGCTCGAGCAGGCGGTCTCCGAGGTCGTGACCGACTGGTGCACGGAGATCCGGCGCGCTCTCGACTTTTTCACCACCAACTACCCCGATGATCGCATTCGGCGCATCCTGCTGAGCGGCGGGGGCGCCCACGTGGAGGATTTCCGACGCCGCATCGCCGCCGAGGCGGGCATCGCCGTGGAGACGCTCAACCCGCTGAAAAAATTCGGCTGGGACGAAAGACGCTTCGACGCGGAATTCATCCGCCATATCGCCCCCCAGGCGGCGATCGCCATGGGGTTGGCCCTGAGAAGGGTGGACGACAAATGATCCGCATCAACCTGCTCCCCTTCCGCACCGCGCGCAAGAAGGAAAACATCCGTCGCCAGCTTTCGATTTTCGTCCTCTCCCTGGTCCTGGCGGTGGTGGCCCTGTTCGGGATTTTCCTCTGGCTCGACAACCAGGTGGACGGCTTCAAGCAGCGGATCGCCTCCACCCAGGCGGAGCTGACGAAGTACGAAAAGATCAACCGCGAGATCGAAGAGATCAAAAAGAAGCTCGATCAGCTGAACCAGAAGCTCGCGGTCATCCGGGAGCTCGAGGCGAGCCGTCACGAACCGGTCCTGCTCATGGATACGCTGGCCCGAACGATGATCGAGAAACGCATGTGGCTCACCGCGATCGACGCCAAGGCCGACGCCGTGAGCCTGAGCGGGATCGCCATGGACGACAAGACGGTCGCCGATTTCATGCTCCGGCTGGAGAGCTGCGGACTTTTTTCCGCGGTGAACCTCAAGACGCTGCGCCATGTGGAAATCCAGAAGACCAACCTCAAATCCTTTGAAATCGGCTGCCAGAAAAAACCGCCGCTGCAGCTGGCGGAGGCAAGCGGGGGTAAAAAATGAACACCCAAGAGGCGCTCGGCCGGATCACCGGCAGGGGTATCCTGGAGAAAATCGAGAGACTGGCGCTGTGGCAGCGGGCGGCGATCGTCGCCGGGGTGATCACCGTGTTTTTCGCCGCTGCGACCTGGTTCGTCTATTTCCCGCTCTACGAAGAGATGGAGGCGCTCGAGAAAAACCTCGAAACGCTTGAGAAAAAGCTGGCCACGGCGAAGCTGAACGCCGCCGAACTCGAGAAATTTCAGGCCAAGATGCGCGACGCCGAAGCCCAGTTCAAGATCGCCATGCGCGCGCTGCCCGACAAGCAGGAAATCCCCGCGCTGCTCACGAACGTGTCCAAATCCGGCCAGGAGGTCGGTCTCGACTTTCTGCTCTTCGAGCCGAAGCCGGAGAACCGCAAGGACTTCTACGCCGAGATCCCCGTCGCCATGACCATCCGCGGCGACTATCACAACCTGGCCCTTTTTTTCGATAAGGTCGCCCGACTTTCGCGCATCGTGAACATCCAGAACATCAACATTCAGCGCGGCAAGGACATGCGGGATTTGAACACGAACTGCACGGCGATGACCTACAAATTCGTGGAGCCTCCTCCCGAAAAAGCTCCGGCTCCCAAACCGGCGGCGGGGAAGCCCGCCGCCGCGCCTCCGCCGCCGGCCCAGAACAAGAGCAAGGCGAAGAAACTCGATCTCTAACCGGAATGCGAAGGGTTGTCTTATGAAACGCCTCCTGCCATCCATCCGCGTGCTGATGGTGCTCGCGATCCTGGCCTGGCTGCCCGCGGGCTGCGGGGATGCCGGTCCGGAACCCGCGGCCCAGTCGGTGGTGCGGAAGAAAATCGCCGCCCCCGTCGACCCCACGGCCCCCGCACCCCGGGTCGCCGCCGGCCC
>CAZQUP010000060.1:0-213 GCA_964596545.1 uncultured Desulfatibacillum sp.
CCGCGCGGCCGCGGCCGGAGTCGCCGCGGTGATCGCCGTCGGGGAAACGCTCGCCGAAGCCGAGAAAACCCTCGACCTCGCCCGCGCCTTCCCGGGGGTACGCCCCGCGGCGGGCCTCGATCCCACGCCGCTCGACTTCGATCAGGCCGAGGCGCTGCTCGGCTTCATCCGCCGGCACCGCGAGGCGCTTCACGCCGTGGGCGAGGTGGGGCT
>CAZQUP010000060.1:223-16602 GCA_964596545.1 uncultured Desulfatibacillum sp.
ACTGGAAAGTCCAGGACGAAGCCGGCCGCGGCCGGCAAAAGGAGATTTTCACGGCCTTCATCCGGCTGGCGATCGAGCTCGATCTTCCGCTGAACGTGCACTCGCGCGCGGCGGGCCGGGAGGCGATCGCCTGTCTTCTCGCCTGCGGCGCACGCCGCGTGCAGCTGCACGCTTTCGACGGCCGGCCGCAGAGCGCGCTCGCGGCGGTCGAGGCAGGCTACTTCTTTTCGATCCCGCCCTCGGCCGCGCGTTCCCCCCAGAAACAAAAGCTGATCCGCCGCCTGCCGCTCGATTGCCTGCTCGTCGAAACCGACAGCCCCGTTCTGGGCCCCGCGCCGGGAGAACGCAACGAGCCGGCGAACCTTCGCTTCGCCCTCCGCGCCGTCGCTCAGGCGAAGGGACTTTCCGAAAACGAGGCCGCCCTCGCGGTCGCCGCAAACACCGCCCGTCTCTACGGACCGCTTTGAGCTGCGCCCTTCCCGGATTCCGAGGCACCGGAAATCTACGCCCGGATCCTCACCCGGCCCCGGGAGCGAAACATCGAGGTCGGAGCCCTCGGCCGCCGGCGCAATCCGAATGTCGACCCTCCCTGCGGAACCGGGGGCAAGACCTCGCCAAGCGGCCGCGGATGGTTTATAGTCCGCTTCGACACCCCTGGGGAGGATCCGTGGAATCATGATCGCCTACTTCGTGCACGACGAAAAGCAAGGCTGCGACACCATCTATATCCCCGACACCGGCTGTTTCATCCCGGTCGACGCGGCGGCGATGGAGCGTTTCATCGCCGTCAGGCCCGATTTCGCCCACTGGACGGGAACGGCCTGCGCCGCGGTCGCCCCCGAGGAGTTCGGTACCGTGATCGCGACCCGCGAAGACCCCGGAGACGTCTGCGTCCTCAAGCCCGACCTCTGGCGCGCCCGCATGTTCGCCAATCTGGGCGACTCCGCCTGCCGGAAACCGTGAGCGCCATGGCCGCATCCCCCTTGCGGGAATACCTCGACTTCGCCGTCCAAACCGCCTGGGAGGCGGGACGTCTCACCCTGGGCTATTTCCGCACGGCGATCGAAACCGAAACCAAGGCCGACGCCAGCCCGGTCACGATCGCCGACCGCCGCGCCGAGGCGTGCATCCGGCGGCGGATCGAGGCGCGCTTTCCCGGCCACCGCATCGTGGGCGAGGAGTTCGGGGAGCGCGAGGCGCAAGCCGGCGCCCCCTGCTGGTGGGTCGATCCGATCGACGGCACGCGCTCCTTCATCCGCGGGGTGCCCCTCTACGGCGTCCTTCTCGGCTTCGAGCTGGAGGGACGGATCGTCGTGGGCGCGGCCTACTTTCCGGCGCTGGACGAGATGCTTTACGCCGCCGAGGGCGAAGGGTGCTATCTGAACGGCCGGCGCTGCCGGGTGAGCCCCGTCGCGAGCCTCGCCGCGGCCACGGTCTGTTTCACGAACGCCGCCGCCTTCCCCGGCGCGGGACGCGCCGAAGCCTTGCGGTGCCTTCTCGAGCGCGCCGCATACAGCGCGGGCTGGTCGGACGCCTACGGCCATGCCTTGGTCGCCAGCGGCCGCGCCGAACTCATGCTCGATCCCGTGATGAAGCCCTACGACTGCGGCCCGTTTCCGGTCCTGCTGCGCGAGGCGGGCGGCTTCTTCGGCGACTGGGCGGGGCGGGAGACCATCTACGCCGGGGAGGCGCTCAGCACGAGCCGGGAGCTTCTCCCCGAGGTCCTGTCCGTTCTTCGCGGCGAACCCGAAAAGCGAAAGGAGAATCGGGATGACCGGCGCATCGTTTGATCCCTCGCAGAAGGCGCTCTCGCTGTTCGAGGAGTTCAAGAAATTCGCCTTCAAGGGCAACGTGATCGATCTCGCCGTAGGCGTGATCATCGGCGCGGCCTTCGGCAAGATCATCGACTCCCTCGTCAAGCACCTGCTGATGCCGCTCATCAGCCTGCTCGCCCCCGGGGACAAGGGCTATCTCGGCTGGAAGGCGGTGGTGAACGGCGTGGAGATCCCTTACGGGTTGTTCCTCGGCGAGGTGGTGAATTTTCTGATCGTGGCGCTCGCCCTGTTTCTCTTCATCGTGAAGTTCCTGGGCTGGCTGATGCGGTCGAAACAGGAGGAAAAGAAGCTTCCCCCGCCGTTGACCAAGGACCAGGAGCTTTTGATCGAGATCCGGGATCTCTTGAAAAAAGCCTGAAGCCACGCGCCCGGAAGGCCGGCGCCGCGGCCAGGCCCGGCCCACCCGCCCTCCTTCCGCCGCCGGCCGCTTTCGTCGGAGATGACGACCCCGGTCTGGATTTTCGTCGCCGCCTATCTCGGCATCGCCCTGGGCCACGTTCCCGGATTGACCCTCGATCGGACGGGGATTGCGCTGCTGGGGGCGATGGCCATGGTTTTGGCCGGCGCGATCTCCCTGCCCGAAGCCGTGGCCGCGGTCGACGTCCCCACGCTCGTTTTGCTCTACTCCCTGATGATCGTCTCCGCCCAGCTCCGCCTGGGCGGCTTTTACACGCAAACGGCGCTCGCCGTCTCCTCCTTGCTCGTTCATCCGCGCTTTTTTCTTTTCGTGTCCATGCTGACCGCCGCCGTGCTCTCGGCCGTCCTCGCCAACGACATCGTCTGCCTCGCCTTCACGCCGGTTTTGACGATGGCGCTTCTTTCCGCCCGGCGCAACCCGGTTCCCTATCTGCTGGGGCTGGCATCGGCGAGCAACATCGGCTCGGCGGCGACTCTGATCGGGAATCCCCAGAACATGCTGATCGGCCAGGTGGGGCGACTGGCTTTCGACCGTTTCTTCCTCTGGTGCGCGCCGCCGGCGGCGGCTGCGCTGCTCGCCGCCTATCTGCTGCTCTGCCTGACGTTCCGTCGCGAGTTTCACCGCCGGATCGAAGTCCCCGACGCCGCGCATCTTCTCGAGCGGCTGCCGCGCTTCGACCGCTGGCAGAGCCTGAAGGGACTGGCGGTGGTCGTCGCCCTGCTCGCCTTCTTTTTCACCCCCGTGCCGCGCGAGGTGAGCGCCCTCGGCGCGGCGGGAATCCTGCTCTGCAGCCGCAAGATGAGCTCGCGCGCCGTGCTGCAGCTGGTCGACTGGCACCTGCTGACGCTCTTCATCCTCGTCCATGCGCTCGAGCTCACCGGAGCCCCCGCGGCGATCCTGGCCGCCCTGCGGGGCGCGGGTTTCGACCTCCAGGAGCCCGATCTCCTGGCGGCGGTTGCGGTCCTGTTGAGCAACCTGGTCAGCAATGTGCCCGCGGTGATGCTTCTGGTGCGCTTTCTCGACCCGGCCCAGCCCGTGCCCTGGTATACCCTCGCCGTCGCCAGCACCTTCGCCGGAAACCTCATCCCCATCGGCAGCATCGCCAACCTGATCGTCATCGAGCAGGCCGCCGCGGCCGGGGTGACGATCTCCTTCCGCGGCTACGTGCGCGTGGGCGTACCGGTGACGCTCGTCTCGATGATCCTGCTTTTCCTCTGGATCCGGCTGGCCCCCCTCTGAAGCCGCCGCCGCTCGGCGTCTCGGTCGGCGGCCGGGGCAACGGGGGAGCGACCCCGCCTCCGCCCGGTGGTTGACAAGGATCCGGAGAGTTTTAGTTTCAACCGACGGGGCGCAGGATGAAGCCCCTTCCCCTGAACGCACGAAGGAGGGTCCCATGGCCCATCACGATGCAGACCGTCTGGCGTTTTTCTTTCCGCGGGCGCGGGTCTTGAGCGAATCCGAGATCGCGGCCCTGCCCGAGGACAAACGGCGTTCGGCCGCCCGCGGGGGCACCCCCGGAGTCTGGCTCGAGGTGCACTGCCCCGGGGGGGCCTGCGTGGGGGCGGACGGCAAGATCGCTCTCGAGGCCGCGGGGGTCGAACCGAGCAAGGTCAAGGGCGTCTGGCTGAACGTGTTCTGCCCGGAAGAAAGCTGCCTGTGGAAAAGCGGAACCGAGACCGTCTGAACGGCCGCGGCTTGCCATCCGCCCTTTGCCGTCCCGGCTGCGGCCGGGACGGTCATTTGCGGTAATCCTCGGCGCGGATCCCGTAGCGCCGCAGGATCTGCTGCAGCGCCTGGCGCTCCAGGCCGCAGCGGCGCGCCGCCTGGGTGACGTTTCCGCCGCTTTCGGCGAGCAGCCGGCCGAGGAAACGGCGGTTGAACTGCTCGAGAACCGTCTGCTTCGCGCGCCGGTAGTCTTCGCCGGGCTCGGGCAGCACGGCCAGGCACTCCCCGCCGGAGCCCGTCTCCCCTTCCTCCGCCCATCCCACGTCGGCCGGCCCGATCTCCTCGGAGGCGGCGAAAGAGATGCCGCGCATGATCACGTTTTCGAGCTCGCGCACGTTGCCGCGCCACTCGTGGCGCATGAACAGGCTCATCAGCGCCGGGGAGATCCGCTTGAGGGGGCGGTTGAGGAGCGCACTGTGCTTCGCGAGCAGATGGTTGGCGATCAGCGGGATGTCCTCGCGGTGCTCGCGCAGGCTGGGCTGGCGGATGGGCAGAACGTTCAGACGGTAGAAGAAATCCTCGCGGAACGAGCCCGCCGCGATCTTCGCCGGCAAATCCCGGTTGGTCGAGGCGATGATGCGGACATCGACCACGATCGAACGCGTCTCCCCGAGAGGCTTGATCTCCTTTTCCTGGAGCACCCGCAGCAGTTTGGTCTGAATCGCGGGGCTGATGTCGCCGATCTCGTCGAGAAAGATCGTGCCCCCCTGGGCCTCCTGGAACAGACCGGGGCGGTTTTCGGTGGCGTGGGTGAAGGCCCCCTTGCGGTAGCCGAAGAGCTCGCTTTCGAGGATGTTCTCGGGAACGGTGGGGCAGTTCACGGCGATGAAGGGCCCGCGGCGGCGCGGGCTGAGGGCGTGCAGGGCGTGGGCGGTCAAATCCTTGCCGGTGCCGGATTCCCCGGTGATGAGGACCGTGAGGTCGGTCTGGGCGGCCATGCGGATCGTCTCGTAGAGACGCTGCATGACCGCGCTCTTGCCGACGAGATCCTGGAAGGCGGAAAGCGGCGAACAGGCGAGCTGCAGCCGCCGGTTCTCCTGGATAAGGCTGCTGCGTTCGAAGGCTTTCTCCAGCCGCACCACCAGCGCCTCGTGTTCGAAGGGCTTGGTGATGAAATCGTAGGCGCCGCTGCGCATCGCGCGCACCGCGGTGTCGATCTCACCGTAGGCGGTCATCATCACGACCGTCTGCTCGGGGGTTTCGCGCTTGATGATCTCGAGGAGCTCCAGCCCGTCCATGCCGGGCATCTTGATGTCGGCGAGCACGAGGTCGAAGCGCCCGGCGGACAGCCTGCGCAGGGCCTCTTCCCCGGAGGGGGCGGTCTCGACCCGGCAGTCGAGATCGGGCTCCAGGCTGCGCCGCAGCAGTTCGAGCAGGTCCTTTTCGTCGTCCACGATCAGAATCGCCCGTTTCACGGTTCCTCCTCGGGCGAGAGGCCCTCGACCGGAAGCAGGACGGTGAACACCGAGCCTTCCCCCGCTCGGCTCTCCACGTGGATCTCCCCCCCGTGCCGGCGCACGATGCCGTAGCTCACCGAGAGGCCGAGTCCCGTTCCCTCGCCGGTCGGCTTGGTCGTGAAGAAGGGATCGAAGATGAAGGGCAGATCCTTCTCCTCGATCCCGCAGCCGTCGTCGGCCACGGCGACGGCGAGTTTTCCTTCCGCCTCGAGCCAGCGCGTGGTGATCCGGATCGTCCCTTCGCCGCCCACGGCGTGGTGCGCGTTCATGAGCAAGTTGAGGAGCACCTGCCGAATTTTCTTTTCGTCCACCCGCACCTCGGGGATCCGGCGGTCGAAATCGAATTCCAGGCGGACCCGATCGTCGCCCGCGTTCTGACCGAAGAAATGGATCACCTCCTCGATCGTGCGGTGGATGTCCACCTTTTCCTGCTTCGGCTCGGAGCGGCGGGCGAACTTGAGCAAGTCCTCGACGATCGACTTGCAATGGCGCACGTGCTTTTCGATCGTCTTGAGGTCGCGAAAGCGGTCCGAGCCGGGGGGTTCGCCGCGAAGCAGCAGCTGGGTGTAGCCCAAAATGACCCCCAGGGGGTTGTTGATCTCGTGGGCGATTCCCGCGGAGAGCTGACCGATCGAGGCCAGCCGGTCGGCCTGGGCCATCTGCTCCTGGAGACGGCGGCGCTCCTCGATATCCCGGGCGATCAGGTGGACGGCGGCCCCCGCGTGGGCCTCCTCGCGGTCCCGCACGGCGCTGATCAGCGCCGGAAATGTCGTGCCGTCGGGGCGCTTGAGCTCGAGCTCCAGGTTCTGGACGAAACCGCGGCTGTCGATCGCCGCGGCGATTTCCCGCCAGGCGTCGGGCCGGGCGAGAAACCGCACCAGGGGCCGGCCCCGCAGGCGGGCCGCGGCGTCTTGGCCTCCGCCCAGCAGCTTCGCTCCGGCGGGGTTGATCTCCCGGATCGCTCCGGCGGCGTCGAGGACGGCGATCGGATCGCGCGCGACCTCGAAGATGCGGCGGTACTGCCGCTCGGAATAGGCGAGCGCCCGCGCCCGCTCTCCGGCGAGGCGCTCGAGATCGCGGTTCACCGCGAGCAGCTCGCCGTGGGCCCGGCGGAGCGCCCGGCGGTCACGGGCGATCCGTTCGGTCGTCTTCCAGACGCGCTCGAAGAAGAGCGTGACCGCGGCGAGGGCGATGAACATGAAGGTGTTGACCGCCCCGCTGTATGGCCGCAGGGCCTCCCACAGATCGCCGCGGTCGGCCAAAAGAAGCATTTGCCGGGCGATGTGCCCTACCGAGCGGGAAAGCGAAAATCCCGCCAGGCCCACGCAGACCCAGAAGAGGTAGATCCACAGCAGGCTTTCGGGATCCGAGCGCCGGAGCTTGGCGGCCGTCGCCAGGCTGAGAAAGGAGAGCACGATCATGGCGAGCGCGCCGCCCACATCCACGGCGAACAGCGGCCAGAAGGGCACGGTCACGACGCGGTCTCCTCCGGCGGGGGCTCCGCGGCTCGGCGCTGGAGCGCCCGCAGCCCGGCGTAGAGAAAGGCCATCGCCGGAACGCAGAGCAGGTGATCGAGCTTGGCGAGGTAGTAGAGCGGGGCGAGGATCTCTCCCCAGGGGCCCGCTTCGATCCGCACCCAGCCCGGGCCGATGCGGGAGGTCTGCACGATGCCCCAGTGCTCATCGAGCAGGTGGGCGAAAAAGGCGTCCGCGTTCCACAGGGCGAAGAAGAGGGCGGCGAGCTGGATCCGGCGCCAGCCCGGCTCTCGGATCAGCCCCCGCTGCCGCAGGCGCAGGATGAACAGCCCCATGGCGGCGAGGAAGAAGAGGTGCGCCCCCTGGTGGATGACGACGCCCTCGGGGGCGCCGTGCTCCTGTACCGCATGCGCCGCCTCGGGCGCAAAGAGAAGCATTCCGCACAGGGCGGCGATCGGAAACGCGAGGTTCCAGGGTCTCCAGCAAGGAGGCATACGCCGGTGGCTCTCCGAAGGCGTGCCCGACCGATCCCCGGTGGGGGGTCGGCTCACGCCGCGGCGATGCCGTCGTTGGCCCGCAGGCGCGCGATCAGGCGGGGGGCAAGCCTGCGCAGCCGTCCGACGAGCAGCCGCGCGAGAAGATAGGCGATGAGAAACGCAACCACATAGTTCACCCCTTCGGGTTTGCCGGGCAGGGGTACGCCCTGGGGGGCGAAACGGGCCTGCAGCCAGTCGAGGGCGAAAAAACAGGGCCAGAGCGCGGCGGCCGAGAGGCCGAACTTGTTGAAGAACACATGCCCGAAGGCGTTGTTCGCCTGGCGGTTCAGGGCCCGGTAGCTTGCGGCGTCGCCGCGGCGCTCCGCCTCCCGCGAAAGCTCCTGATATTTTTTCAGCTCCGCCTCGAGGCGGGAAAGATGATCGCGGTTGACCCGGGCGACGACGCGCAGCGTGATCTCGCCGATCAGCACGACGAACAGCGCCAAAAGAAAGCTGCCGATCGCTCCGTTCGCCGGCTCCGAAGCCGTCAGGCCGAAGAGCGGGGCGATCCAGGGGTCGAGCGTGTGCGTCATGGCCGCCGTTTTCCCTCCGCAATCGGCCGGGAACCCGGCCGGGCCGGAGAACCGGACCGGCCGGGTGTGCGGGTGAAGTTCCGCCGCGCGACGTTCACATCGGCACCCAGGCCCGGCCGAAGAAACCCTTGCTCAGATAGCCGATGCCCACGTAGAGGGCGAGGACGATGAAGATGAGCTTCAACCACCTGTCGGGGATGTACTTCGCGGTCCGCGGACCGATCATCGAGCCGATGAAAATCCCGATCAGCTGGACGCCGACCAAGGTCCAGTCCATCCCCGCGCCGGCCACCTTGATGTAGGTCGTGATGCCCGTGATCATGCTGAGCAACACGGCCAAGGCCGAGGTGCCGGCCACGACGAACATGGGCAGTCCCACGATGCTCGTGAGATAGGGGACGTAGAGAAAACCGCCGCCGACCCCGATGAAGGCCGAGATCGCGGCGATGACCACCCCGCCGAAAAAGGCGGCGATCGGGTTGAAGGTGAAGTCCGTACCGAAGAAGGTCATGGTGGATCGGGTGAGCCCGAAGGATTTCAGTGTGACGCCCGCGGAGGCGATGTCCTTTTTTTCGCGCACGGTTTTCTCGAAGGCCTGCGCCGCCGCCTTGGCCGCTTTCTTGCTTTCCTGGCCCTTCGGGGTGAGCTCGTAAATCAGCACGAAACCCACGACCAGCACGAACACCCCGAACCAGCCCTGATACTGGCTGAAGCTCACGCGGCCGCCGCTGATCGAAGCCGAGAGATAGGCGCCGACGATCGAGCCGATGCCGAGGGCGAGCCCGAGCGGCCAGGACATGCGGCGGGATTTGAAGTAGTTGATGACGCTCAAAATGGCCGAAAGTCCGACCAGGAACTGGTTCGAGGTGCGGATGCTGTCCGTCAGGGTCTTGTTGAGGCCCGGTGCGGTATCGCGGAACGTGCGCACCCAGTCGCCCAGACCGTAGACGGTCATGTGGCCCACGCCGGCCATGATTCCGCCGAAGGCGCCGACGGTCGAAAAGATCCATCCCACCCAGACGGCCCAGAAGAGCGCGAGAATCCAGCTCACCTGCGGCGCCCCGGGCACGCCGAATACGCCGCGCGGCGCCGTGGGATCGATCTGGCCCCTGCCCTTGCCCTCCGGCGCCTTGGCGATCTCCTGGCCGAGCTTGGCGGGAAGCCCGAGGTCGCTGCCCACGGGTTTGGGCTTGGGCGCTTCGGCCGCCGGCTGACCTTGGGCGGCGGGCTGCTGGGCCCAGAGCGCCCCCGCTCCGAAGACGAAGACGGCTGCAGCCATCACGAGGGCGGCGACTGCCTTTTGGAAAAATCCTTTCCTGTTCATCCTTCCTCCTTTCACGATAGACCGACCGGCCGGCCGGCAGATTGAGATGGCGGCAAACCTTCGCTCCGCCAAGCAAGCCTCATGCCACCAAAAACAACCTGCGAACCGGGCTCCGGCAGGCCGACGGGAAGGATCGCCGGCGGGGAGAAGAAATCACCGCGAATAAAGAAAACCTGCCGAAATCAAGAGATATCCTTCCACTTCACGCAATCGGCGGCGGCAGGGGAAGCCTCCGCGGCGAAGGACCGTGGAAAGGCTTCCCCGCCGAGAACCGGCCGTTTAAGGAACAATGAATCGCATAAAAAATTATGCGCCGCAATATTAATTTTGCTATCACTTTGAGGGGCTCATTTCCGCCGAAAAAGCAAAGCAAACCCGATCCGTGTTCAACCATTTCATAAGATTGAATTTGTTTTTTGCCAGGCGAAGCGGGGCGGCCCCTGACCGTCCATGAATTTGTGGTATGCTTATTGCTTGATGAATCCCGATGCCGGAACGATCGCCGCTCCTGGCCGTCGGCGAGGGGGATATCTCCGATTCGGCCGCGATGGAGGATGCACCGGCGCTGTCATCGCCGCAGACGGCGGGGACGGCGCTTGCTTTGCTTTTAAGAACACACCGAACAGGGGGAGGTTTGCGGCCGATGGAAAAAACCGTTTACAGCCTGTGTTTCATGTGCTCGGTGCGCTGCCCGATTCAGGTCACGGTCAAGGACGGGCAGGTGACCTTCATTCAGGGCAACCCCAAGGTTCCCGGAATCGAGGGCAGCCTCTGCCCGCGGGGTTCGGCGGGAATCGCACTCCTCTACGACGCCCAGCGGCTGCAGTCGCCGATGATTCGCAGCGGCGAGCGCGGCTCGGGTTCCTGGCGCAAGGCGAGCTGGGAGGAGGCCCTCGACTACATCGCCGAAAAGCTGAAGGCGATCGTGAAGAAACACGGCGGCCACAGCGTCGCCCTGATCGAACGCGCCAACCTCGCCAGCCACGTGAGCAAGGCTTTTCTCAAGGCGATCGCCTCCCCCAACTATTTCTCCCACGACGCTCTCTGCAAGGGATCGGTCAACACCGCCTGCCGCTCGCTTTTCGGCTACACCGACGCCCAGATCGGGATCGACTACAAGAACACGCGCCACATCGTGCTCTACGGCCGCAACCTCTTCGAGGCGATCGCCGTGAAAGAGGTGAACCAGATGATCGAGGCCCTCGGAGCCGGGGCCAAGATGACCTGCATCGACCCGCGGGTCTCCATCACCGCCACCAAGGCCCAGCGTTACTGGATGATCCGGCCGGGGACCGACCTCGCCCTGAACTACGCCCTCATCCACGTCATCCTGAAAGAGCGCCTCTTCGACGCGGCCTATGTCGAGCGCTGGGTCTTGGGGCTGAACGAGCTGCAGGACTTCGTCCAGCCCTACACGCCGGAGTGGGCGGAGAAGGAAACCGGGATCCCCGCCGCGGAGATCGTCACGCTCGCCCGCGAGGTGAGCCGGGAAAAGCCCGCGGTGATCTTCCACTACGGCTACCGCGGGGCGCACCATGCCCACGAGATCTATCTGCGACGCTCGATCCTGATCTTGAACGTCCTCATGGGCAGCGTCGAGGCCAAGGGCGGGCTCTTCTTCAAGAAGGGGCCGGGCGAGGTGGGCCGCAAGCCGGCGCGCAAGCTGACCGACCAGAAATTCCCGGCGATCAAGGTGCCGCGCGCCGACAAGGTCGGAACCCCGGATTTCCCGCTCCCCGACCCGGAACACGGGGTTCCCCAGACGCTGCCGCAGGCGATCCTGAGCGAGGATCCCTATCCCTTGAAGGCCCTCTTCGCCTACCGCATGGATCCCCTCATGTCCATGCCGGACACGAACCTCACGAAAAAGGCCCTCCAGAAGCTCGACCTCGTCGTCTCCTGCGACATCAATTGGAGCGACATCGCCTGGTGGTCGGATGTGGTGCTCCCGGAGTCGGTCTTCCTCGAGCGGACCGACTGCGTGCAGCAGGCCAACGGCCAGAAGCCCCAGCTTTTCCTGCGCCGCCAGGCCGTCCCCCCCCGCTACGACACGCGCGAGTGGGCCGTGATCGTGAAACAGCTCGCCGAGCGGTTGGGCCTCGGCGATTTCTTCCCCTATCAGAACAGCGAGGAGCTTGTCCGCTGGCAGCTCGAGGGGACCGGCTTCAGCCTCGAGGATTTCGACAAGACGGGCTTCGTCGCCTATACCGACAAGCAGATCCTCTGGGATCGGCTGGGGGGCCTCAAGCTCAAGACCCCCTCGCAGAAGATCGAGTTCAAGTCCTCGCTCCTCGAGAACGCGGGCTTCGCCTCCTTTCCGTCCTACGAGCCGGTGGCGGCCTACGAGGGAAACCGCTTCCGCCTGATCACCGGACGGGCGGCGCTGCACACCCACGTCTCGACCCAGAACAACCCCTATCTGCACGAGCTGCTGCCCGAAAACGAGCTCTGGATCAACGCCCGGCGCGCCGCGGCCCTGGGGGTGAAGGACGGAGCGCTGGTGACGGTTACCTCCAAGGTCGGCTCGGGGCAGATCCGCGCCCGGGTGACCGAGCACATCCATCCCGACGCCGTCTTTCTCCTGCACGGGTTCGGCCACGAGGCGGCCTTCGCCGCGCGCGCCTGCGGCCGCGGGGTCTCGGATGCGCTGCTCGAGGAAAACATCACCGACCGCGTCGGCGGGAGTCCCGCCCTGCACGACACGACCGTGACCGTCCAGCCGGTTTGAGGCGAACGCCAAGGAGGGAAACCGCCCATGAGCCAGTATTATCTCTTTCAGGACACCAAGAACTGCATCGGCTGCCATTCCTGCGAAATCGTCTGCAAGAGCAACAAGGGCCTGCCGATCGGGCCCAAGCCCTGCCAGGTGATCCATGTCGCCCCGCGCATGGTGAACGGTCAGCCGCGCGCCTCTTACGTCTTCATGCCCTGCTTTCACTGCCAGAACCCCTGGTGCGTCGCCGCCTGCCCGACCGGCGCGATGCGCAAGCGACCCCGGGACGGCATCGTCTACGTCGAGGCCGAGCTTTGCGTGGGCTGCAAGACCTGCATCACCGCCTGCCCCTGGGGCGCCCCGCAATGGAATCCGGAGACCGGCAAGGCGGTCAAGTGCGACTACTGCAAGGACCGGCTCGATGCGGGGCTCAAACCCGCCTGCGTGACCGTGTGCACCACGCATTGCCTGCACTTCGGCCGCGTGGAGGAGATGACCCGCATCCGCCGCGAGCGCCATGCGCGCACCATCGCGAGCCTGGAGAACCAGATCGGATGAGCCTTTGCGGCCGTCCGCCGGAGCCGAGCCGATGAGCGCCAACGACCCCTGCCCGGTCGACGAGACCATCCGGCGCGTGCGCCAGGAGATCGAGTCCGGAAGGCTCGCACATCCCCGCAGCCGCCGGATCGCCGAGGAGATCCTCGATCTGCTGAACGACGTCGCCTGGGGCCGCGCCGGGGGGGACCACCTGGGGGCGATCGCCTCCCTGGCCGACGAGTTGGCCTCCGACCTCGAGCACCCGGCCGCCGGCGCCCTCGCCCGCCTGCTGCTCGACGTCCTGAGCCGGAGGCGCGAGGTCTTCCAGAGCCACATCGACACCCACAACTGCGCCGGCGGCGATTGCGTGCGCCTCGTCCCCGCTCCCTGCCAGACGGCCTGCCCCGCCGGAATCGATGTCCCGACCTACGTGAACCTGATCGCCCAGGGGCAGGACGACGAGGCGATCGAGGTCATCCGTCGCGACAACCCCTTCCCCTGGGTCTGCGGCCTGGTCTGCACCCGGCCCTGCGAATTCATGTGCGTGCGCGGCCGGATCGACAAGCCGATCGCGATCAAGCCCCTCAAGGCCTTTGCCGCCGAGCGCGCCCTCGCCGAGCGCCGCTACCGCAACCCGCCGCGCGAAGCCGACAAAGGGCGGCGGGTCGCGGTGATCGGGGCGGGCCCCGGCGGGCTGACCGCGGCCTACTACCTCGCCCTGAAGGGCTACGGCGTCACGGTCTTCGAAGACCTGCCGATGGCGGGCGGCATGATGATGCTCGGCATCCCCCGCTACCGCCTGCCGCGCGAGGTGATCGACCGTGAGGTCGCCATGCTCGAAGACCTCGGGGTCCGGTTCCGCTTCCGAACGCGCTACGGGCGCGACGTCGACTGGGCCACGCTCAAGTCCCGCGGCTACGACGCGGTCTTTCTCGCCGTCGGCGCCCACGCCTCCTTCCAGCTGAACATCCCCGGCGAGCGCGATTTTCCGCAGGTGATCGAGGCGATCACGCTGTTGCGCCGTGTGGCGCTCGGGGACCACCGCGCCCCGGGGAAACGCGTCGTGGTCGTCGGCGGGGGAAACGTCGCCATCGACGCCGCGCGCACCCTGCTGCGATTGGGCTGCGAAGAGGTGACGATCGCCTACCGCCGCACCCGGGCGGACATGCCGGCCGACGTGGAGGAGGTGGAACAGGCCGAGGAGGAGGGCGTCCGCTTCCGTTTTCTCACCATCCCCACGGCCGTGCAGGGGGCCGCGGGTGCGGTGCGAGGGCTCGCCTGCGTGCGGGCGAAGATGGTGAAGAAGGACGACGGGCCGCGGCTCTTTCCCGTGCCCGTCGAGGGCAGCGATTTCACGATCGCGGCCGATACGGTCGTCTCGGCTATCGGCCAGCGTATCGATTTCGATTGCCTGCGCGACCTCCAGGGCCTCGCCTGGAGCCGCCGGCAGACGATCCAGGCGAGCGCCGTGACCCAGGAGACCTCGCTTCCCGGCGTCTTCGCCGGCGGGGACGCGGTGACCGGCCCGGCGACCGTGGTCGAGGCGATCGGGGCGGGCAAACGCGCGGCCGAGGCGATCGACCGCTGGCTTTCGGGCATCCCGCAGCCGACGATGCCGCCGGTGCCGGTGCGCCGGCGGCGCCTGGCCTGGATCGAGGTTCCGGCCAGCACCAAGATGACCCTCAAGCGGCCGGAGATGCCCCTGCTCAACCTCGAGCGGCGCCGGACCACCTTCCAGCAGGTCGAGCTCGGCTACTCCGAGAACGCCGTGCGCGAAGAGGCCCGGCGCTGTTTGCGCTGCGATGTCTGCCTGCGCTGCGGCACCTGCGTCACGATCTGCCGCGACCGCATGGAAATCGACGCTTTGCAGTTCGGCTTTCTCTCTTTCGACCGCCCCGGCCCGACCGATCTCCGGGTCACGGCGGAGCGCTGCATCCTTTGCGGCGCCTGCGCGGCGAATTGCCCGAACGACGCCATCCGCCTCGTTGACCGCGCAGGCGAGCGCCTGCTATCCTGGTGCGGCACCATTTTGAACCGCGAGCGGCTCGAGTACTGCGAGGGCTGCGGGGCGGTGCTCGGGCCGCGACGCTACCTCGAGTACCTGCAGAAGCGCACCGCCCCGGTCGGCCCGCTGTTGACCGGAAGGCTTCTCTGCCAGGCGTGCGCGCGGCGCGAAACCGCGCGCGTGCACACGGACATCCACCCGGCGTAGCGGCGAAGGGCGGCGCGGACGGAAACGAGGAGGCCCGCCATGGCGTTTCACAAGGGGCAGAAAGTCGAAATCTACCGACGTTCGAAGGACGAAAGCTGGGGGCCGCACATGGAGGAGTACATCGGCCGGCACGGCGTCATCACCGACCCGGACACGACGAAGAACGACCCCGACGCGCTGATCGAGGTCTCGATCGACGGCAAGGGGACCCACCGCTTCCCCCAGGACTGCCTGCGGCCGCTCGAGCAATGAACGACGAACCCCGCCTCCCCGTCCGCGTGAACGACCGGGTTCTCGAGCTGCCCGCGGGGCGATCCCTGCTCACGGCCCTGCTCGAGGCGGGCGAGCGCATCCCCCATGTCTGCCACCACCCCGCCCTGCACCAGGCGGTGGGGGTGTGCCGCCTGTGCACCGTGGAGTTGAGCGCCGCGGGCCAGGCCCCGCAGACGAAACGAGCCTGTCTTTTGAAGGTGACCCCCGGCCTGGAGATCCGCACCGAGAGCGCGGCCGTGCAGGCCGCGCGCGAGAAGGCGATGCGGGCGCTTTTGCGCCAGGCGCCGCAGGCCGAGCGGCTGATCCGGCTCGCCGCGGAGTTCGGCATCCGCATCGACCCCGCCCCCGACGGCTGCATCCGCTGCCTGCTCTGCGAGCGCATCTGCCGCGAGGTGGTCGGAGCGGCCGCCCTGCGGCTGGGAAAACGGCAAGGCCTGCGGCTCATCGAGCCGGTCGAGGGCCGCTGTATCGGCTGCGGCACCTGCGCCAATGTGTGCCCGACGCAGGCGATCCACGTGCACGACGAGGAGGCCGTGCGCGTGATCTCGATCCGCGGCGAGACAATCGGCCGCCACCCCCTCGCCGTCTGCGAGGGCTGCGGACGGCGCTTTGCGACCCCGAAGTTCCTCGAGGCGGCCCACGTCCGCGCGGTCGACCACCACCCCGACGTGAAGGAACACCACCGTTTTTGTCCCGAGTGCGCCAAGCGCCACTCGGGCCGCGTCTCCGCCCTCACCACCCGCCGCTATTGACCGCCGGCGGCGCCCTTGGTCTCAATTCCCTCCGGAGTGACGAGCACATCGAGCCCCGTCCGCCGCCAGGTCGCACGCGCCTGGTCGACCGTGTCGACCAGGGGCTCCTGGCAGTTGAAGGAGGTGTTGAGGAGCAGCGCGCAGCCCGTCTTCTCTTTCCACAGCCGCAGCAGCGCGAGCAGAAAGGGGTCGTCGCCTTCCTCCAGGATCTGGGGCCGGGTGGTGCCGTCCACATGGGTTACGGCCGGGACCCCGTGCGCGGCGACGGGGACGATGTAGGACATGTACTTCCCGGGGACCCCCCAGTCGCCGCCGAGAACCATGGGCGCGTAGGGTCGGTACCACTCGCGCTTTTTCACCTCGCGGTTGAGCCGCTCCTTGCCGTCGGCGATCCGCGGGTCGAGCAGGATGCTGCGGTGGCCGAGCGCGCGCGGGCCGGACTCGGCGCGGCCGTAGCACAGGCCCACGCTTTTGCCCTCGAGGAGATGGCGCACGATCTCCCCGGCCCACTCCCCGCGGATCCCTCCGACGTCGGTGCCGAGGTAGGGGGAAAGCGGCCGGGGGGTGCGGGGGCGGTCGAGCACATGGT
>CAZQUP010000060.1:16612-18127 GCA_964596545.1 uncultured Desulfatibacillum sp.
AGACGAAGAGCGCCTGACCCAGGCTCAGGCCCCCGTCGTGCGGCTGGGCGGGAACCCAGGTGGCGGCGAAAAGGCCGCTTTGGTGCACGGCGGTGTTGGCGATGCAGTTCATCGCGCAGCCGCCGGTGAGGACCACGTGTTCGACCGGACGGCGTTTCTTCAGGCGCCGGGCGGCTTCGAGAAAGAGCTCGGTCGTGAGCCGCTGCAACGAGGCGCAGACGTCCTGAGCGAAGGGGTCCGCGGGATCGAGGGCGAGCTCGTCGCCGCGGCCGAAGCGGAACGTCTGGAAGGGCGCGTAGGGGTAGTAGAGCATCTGCTCGCGCAGGACCTCCACGATCTCCTCCCGCGGCGTCCCGTAGCTCGCCAGGCCCATGAGTTTGCCTGCGCCCTCGAGCCGCTTCATCCCGAAGTTGTACTCCCCGAGCGAGGCCCAGACGGCCCCGATGTTGAGCTGCATCTTCTTTTTTTCGTAGCCCCAGCCGTACTCGATCTCGTGGATGCGGTTTCCCGCGCCCCAGGCCAGGGCGCAGGCGCGCAGATCGCCGCTGCCGTCGGCCGAGAGAATCCCCGCCTCCTCGAAGGGCGAGGTGAAGAGCGCGCCCGCGGCGTGGGCGAGGTGATGGTCCACGGCGAAGGCCTCGTAGAGGCGGCCGAAGAGCCGGATGCGGTGGCGGCTCATGCGCCCCTCGGGCGGCCCGCACCAGCCGTCCTGCTTGTAATCGGGCCGTTCGTCGTAGCGTTCGCCCTCGATCTCGAGCGCCAAAACCGCGCCGTCCTTCGCCGGCCGGAGGTAGGGGTTGAAGACCACCAGATCGATCGATTCCGGCGCCCAGCCGCAGCGCTCCAGGATCGCGGCGAGGTCCATCGGGCCGGCGTCGTGCTTGCGGCGGGTCAGGCGCTCTTTTTCGAGAACGCAGACCACCTCCCCCTCCTCCAGGAGGGTCAAGTTCGCGTCGTGCCCGAAATAGAAGGAAAGGATGCGCATGCGGCGGGTTCCTCCCGGCGGGAATTGACGGCCGCCGATCGTAGGGCCCGGGCCGGGAGCTGTCAAGCCGCCGGGCCGGGGTTTGAGCGCTCGGCCCGGATGTGATACCCCTCTACCGGAAAGCAAAAAAGCGGGGCCGGGCCGTCGCCCGCCCCCGCTCCGCCATCACCCCGCAAAGCGAAAGGAGAGCTTCTCATGGCGCAGAAATCCCGCGAGGAACGGAAACAGAAGGTCATCGAGGTTCTCAACCAGGCGCGCGCGATGGAGCTGCACGCCATCCACCAGTACATGAACCAGCATTACAACCTGGACGACAAGGACTACGGCGAGCTTGCGGCCAAGATCAAGCTGATCGCCATCGACGAGATGCGTCACGCCGAGATGTTCGCCGAGCGCATCAAGGAGCTGGGCGGGGAGCCCGTGACCGAGCACGGCCACAAGGTCCAGAAGGGCCAGAAGGTCGAGCAGCTCTTCGCCTTCGACGCCCGGCTCGAGGACAACACGATCGACGTCTACAACGGCTTCGCCGG
>CAZQUP010000061.1:0-17675 GCA_964596545.1 uncultured Desulfatibacillum sp.
GGCGATCAGGATGCGGCTGTTGTCGACGCAGGAGCCGATGCCGAGAACGGGCGGCATGCCCACCGTTTCACAGACTTCCTTCAGGCCGGGCCCAGCGAGGTAGGCCGCCTCGGGCGTGGTGAGGCCGGCCTTGGTGAGGGCGATCTGCGAACAGCCGGTCTGAAGCACGAGGACGTCGTTCTTGATCAGCTCCTTGACGAGCTCGACGTGCACCCAGTCCTGCTTGACCCGGGGGTTGGTGCAACCGACCACCCCGGCCACGCCGCGGATGCGGCCGTTGATGATGTTGTCGTTCAACGGCACGTAGGAGCCCCGGAAGCTTCCGCCCAGCATGTAGTTGATGTACTCGTGGGAAAAGCCGTGAACGCCCGCGTTGCGGATCTTGGGGATGTCGATCTTGGCCGTCCTCGTCTTGAAGCGGCCGATCGCTTGGAGCACCACCTCGTCGGTGCACTCCTTGGGGGTATGCTCGTGGAACTCGATGTGCACGGCCCCCTCGATGCGGCAGCGGGGGTTGGTCGTGATCAGCTTGGTGCCGTAACACTCGGCCACCTTGACGAGCCCCTGCTTGATGCACTGGACATCCACGCACATCGCGTCGACCGCGCCGGTGACGAGGATCGCCTCGGTGGACATGAAATTGCCGGCGTGCGGGATCCCGTGGCGCACGAGCACCTCGGCCCCCGAGCAGCACATGCCGCAGAGGTTGATCCCCTTGGCGCCCGCGGCCTTGGCGGCCTCGATCAGCGTGGGCTCGTTTACGGACTCGATCATCGACTCGAAGAGGTTGGGCTCGTGCCCGTGGACGATGATGTTGACGTGATCTTCCTTGAGCACCCCCATGTTCACCTCGATCGCCACGGGGGTGGGAATGCCGAAGAGGATGTCGGAGATCTCCGTCGCCACCATCGAGCCGCCCCAGCCGTCGGCGAGCGCCGTGCGGCTGAACTGCCGGGTGAGGTTTTCGTAGTCCTGGTCGACCCCCATGTGGGTGCGATGCATGAGCTCCATGATCTCCCGCATGGCGCCCCGGGGGACCAGGCCGTACTTGCGCCAGGTCTCGAGCGTCTTGGGGGGCACGCGCTGGGCGAAGGGGATTTCGCCCTCGACCTGGGTATAGGTGCGCTCGAGCTCCTGGTAGAGATCCTTGGCGATCTCCATCAGTTCGCGGCCTTCGGTCTCAATGCCGATCGACTGGGCGACCGCCTCGAGCTTTTGGGGATTCTTGATGCGGTAGTCGGTGATCCGGCCGTGGACGACTTCGCGGAAGAGATCGAGCATGCTCATCCCGTGGTCGGTGTGCGCGGCGCAGCCGGAGGCGACGAAGCGGGCGAAGTTTCGTGCCTGAATCGTGTCGATCGTCGCTCCGCAGACCCCGACCTTGGAGTAGGGGTCTTTCGCGTTCAGGCGGCAAGGCCCCATGAAACAGTGCTTGCAGCAGGCGGACTCGGCTCCTATCGGGCAGGCCTTCATGCTGTGGGCGCGCTCGAAGGCGGTTTCCACCCCGTCCTCGCGCGCCTTGGCGAGCATGCGGGCCGTGGCTTCGCAGGTGGTGAATTCTTTGGGATCCGGCAGATCCTTGGCTTCTTTCTTTTTGAGCAGCTCCTTTTTCTCTTCCGCCATGGAACATCCTCCCTTCATGGAAAGGCTTCGGCTTGGATTGCAGGTGGGTTCCCCGGGAGGGGAAGGCCGGCCGAACGGACGCCGACGCGTTGCGGGCATACACAACCCCACAACGGATTACGGGAAAACGCCATCCTTGTCAAGGACCCGGAATCGCTTCGACTTGCATCCCGGGCGGCGATGGGATAAAGGCGGGAACGGAGCCTGATTCCCGGTCCGGGAAGAGGCCGAAGCCACGCCCCAAGGAGCGCACCATGGCCGAATCCGAACCCACCCCCCCCGAGGGGGAAAAAACTCCGCCCCCGGTCAAGATCTATTCCCTGAGCACCTGCAGCCACTGCAAGGCTACCAAAAAACTGCTCGGCGAATGCACGGTGCAGTACGAGTTCGTGGACGTCGATCTCCTCGAGGGGGACGAACGCCGGGCGATCATCGAGGACGTGAAGAAGTTCAACCCGCGCTGCTCCTTTCCCACGGTGATCATCGGGGACAAGGTGATCGTCGGCTACAAGGAAAAGGAGATCAAGGAGGCGCTCGGGCTGGAATGAACGCCGAACTACTCTACGAGACGATGCGCCGGATCCAGGAGCCGAAGGGCTATTTTTTCAACCGCGACCGCGAGCGGGTCTTCGAGCTCCTGGAAGCGCTGCTTCTGAACAAGAAGCGCTACGGCTATCCGGGATGCCCCTGCCGGCTTCTCTGCGGCGACCGCGAAAAGGACCGCGACATCATCTGCCCCTGCGTTTACAGCGTGGCCGACATCGCCGAGTACGGCAGCTGCTACTGCAACCTCTACGTCTCCCGGGACTGGAACGAGGGCAAGATCCCCCACGTCTACGTCCCGGAGCGGCGCCCGCCGGAAAAGATGACCTTCTAGCCGAACTCGTCGTAGGCGATCATCTCCCGGTCCACCCCCAGGCTCTCCAGCATGCGCTCGGTCGCCCGCAGCATGGGCGGCGGCCCGCAGAGGTAATACTCGATCTCCGTGGGATCCTCGTGCTGGCTGAGATAGAGATCGTGGGCGACCTGATGGATGAAGCCCACGGGCCCCTCCCAGCGGTCCTCCGGCAAAGGATCGGAGAGGGCGACGGTGTAGCGAAAATTGGGGAAGCGCCGGGCGAGTTCGCGGAACTCCTCGTCGTAGAGCATCTCCGAGCGAGAACGGGCGCCGTACCAGAAGGTGATCTTTCGTCCTGTCTGCACGCGCAAGAGCTGGTCGAGGATGTGGCTGCGCATCGGGGCCATCCCCGCCCCGCCGGCGATGAAGCACATCTCGCGCTCGGTTTCCTTGATGAAAAAATCCCCGAAGGGCCCACTCAGGACCACTCGGTCCCCCGGCTTGAGGCTGAAGACGTAGGAGGAACCCACCCCCGGGGGGACCTCCTCGCCGGCGCCGGGCGGCGGGGTGGCGATGCGGATCGTGAACCGCAGCAGTTCCTCGGTCGGCGTGTTCGCCATGGAGTAGGCGCGGAAGACGGGTTCCTCGGCCCGAGCGACGAGGCTCCAGAGTTTGTAGCGGTCCCACATCGAGCGGTAGGTCTCGGGAATGCGGAATTCCTTGAAGGAGACGTGATAAGGCGGAATGTCGATCTGGACGTAGGCGCCGGACTTGAACTCGAGCTTCTGGCCCGGGTCGAGCCGCAGGACGAGCTCCTTGATGAAGGTGGCGATGTTCTCGTTGGCGATGACCGTCGCCGTGTATTTTTTGATCTGGAAAATCTCCTCGGGGATGCGGATCCGCATGTCCTCCTTGACCTTGAGCTGGCAGGCGATGCGGATGCCCTCCCGGCGCTGCTTGCGGTTGAGGTGGGCGAGCTCGGTCGGCAGGATGTCGCGGCCGCCCGCCTCGACCTTGCATTTGCACAGGCCGCAGGAGCCCCCGCCGCCGCAGCCGGAGGGGAGAAAGATGCCGTTTTCGGCGAGCGCGGCAAGCAGCGTGCGCCCGGGAGACACGCGGATGGCCCGGGAGGGGTCGCCGTTGATCACGATCGTGCGCTCCCCCTTCGGGACCACGCGCGACTCGACCAGAAGCAGCGCCGTCACGAGGACGAGGAGCACGCCCGCGAAAACCGCCGCAGCGAGGAGGTACTCGTTCATCGGTCCTTCACAGCGAAATCCCCGCAAAGAGCATGAAGCCGATCGCGATCAGGCCCGTCGTGATCATGCTGATGCCGAAGCCCTGCAGCCCGCGGGGCACGGAGGCGTAACGCAGCTTCTTCTGGATCGCCGCCATGGCGAGGATCGCCAGACACCAGCCCACCCCCGAGCCCGTGCCGTAGACCAGGGTCTCGGCGAAGGTGTAGTTGCGCTCCACCATGAACAGCGAGGCGCCCAGGATCGCGCAGTTGACGGTGATCAGCGGAAGATAAACGCCGAGCGCCGTGTAGAGCGCGGGCGAATAACGGTCGATCACCATCTCGATCACCTGCACGATGGCCGCGATCTGGGCGATGAACAGGATGAGCTTGAGAAAGCTCAGGTTCGCCCCCGGAAGCCCCGCCCAGGCGAGCGCCCCGGGAGCGAGCAGCCCGTGGTAGATGAGCCAGTTCACCGGGGTCGTGAGGGCCATCACGAAGATGACCGCCACCCCGAGTCCCGCGGCCGTGGCGAGGTTGCGCGAGACCGCCAGAAACGAGCACATCCCGAGGAAGTAGGAAAGCAGAATGTTGCCCACGAAGACCGAGTTGACGGCGATGCTGATCAGGTTTTCCACGGCTACTTCTTCTCCAGCAGCGCGTGCTCGAGCCAGACGAACAGACCGATCATAATGAAGGCCCCGGGGGCGAGCACGAGGAGCCCGTTGTTCGCGTAGCCCGCGCGGTAAAAGGCCTCGGGGATCACGGCCGCCCCGAAGAGCTTGCCCGAGCCCAGAAGCTCGCGGAAAAAGGCGACCCCCATGAGCACCGAGGAATAGCCCAAACCGTTGGCCAGTCCGTCGAGAAACGCGGGCCCCGGCGGGTGGTTGAGCGCGTAGGCCTCGGAGCGGCCCAGCACGATGCAGTTGGTGATGATCAGGCCGACGAAGACCGAAAGCTGCTTGCTCACGTCGAAAAGAAAGGCCTTCAGAATTTCGTCGGCCAGGATCACAAGCGTGGCGATCACCGCCACCTGGACGATGATGCGGATGTTGCGCGGGATCGCCCGGCGCAGCAGCGACACTGCAAGGCTCGATCCGGCGGTCACCCCGGTCAGCGCCAGACTCATCACCAGCGCGGTCTCGAGCTGCACGGTGACGGCGAGCGAAGAGCAGATCCCGAGGATCTGCTTGGAGATGGGGTTCGCCCGCCAGAGGGCTTTCACGATCTCCTGGTAGGCGACCGTGCGCCGCACGGCGGCCCAGGGTCGGACGGCGGCTCCGTTCATCTTCGGTCGTATCCCCTTCGGTTCAAGGCCTTGCGGGAGAAGGCTTCTGCTCCCACTCGGCGATCTGGTTGCGCCGGAAGCGGATGGACACCGGCTCGTAGCGGCTCAGGGAGTCGCGGATGCCGGCGGTCAGAAACTTCCCCGTCATGGTCGCCCCGCTGATGCCGTCCACGTAGTGCGGCCGCTTGGGCTCGGGGACCTGCTCCTCGACCCTGCCCTTGGCGATCCCCACCGAGACGAAGGCCCCCTCGCGCGTGGCGATCTTTTTCCCCACCCAGTTGCGGCGGAACCACTCCTTTTCAATCTCCCCGCCGAGGCCGGGGGTCTCCGCGTGGCGCGTGACGGCAAAGCCCTTGACCGTCCGCCCGTCGCGGTCGATGGCGAGATAGGCCTGGATCGGCCCCCAGAGCCCCCGCGAGTCGATCGGCACGATGTAACCCCGGATCTCGCCCTCCTGCTGGATCAGGTAGAGGGGCAGTCCCTCCGGCCTCGCTCCCTCGTCGCCCGCGAGAATCCGGCCCTCGAGATCGACCCGCAGCTCCTGGATGCGCGCGGTGTAGAGTTCTTCGATCTCCGTCTCCCCGTAGGAGCGCCCCTCGGCAATCAGGCCGGCCGCCAGGAGCACGTTGCGTTGCCGGTCGAGGCGAACGTTCTTTTCCTGGTAGGGCTTGAGCCCGCTTGAGGCCGCCGTGAGCAAAAGGCTGCACACGAGGCAGAGCACGGCGATGAAGAGAAGACTCCTGGCGCTACCGGACATGGGAAACCCGTCTTTTCAGCCGCGCGCGGACCTCGAGCTCGTCGAGCAGCGGCGCGAAGCAGTTCATGAAAAGAATGGCGACCCCGATCCCCTCGGGAAACGCGGGGTTGAAGACCCGGATGAGCACCGTAAGGGCGCCGATGAAAAAGCCGTACACCCAACGCGCCCGGGACAGGGCGGGGGCCGAGACCGGGTCGGTCGTCATGTAGGCGATTCCGAAGGCCGCCCCCCCGACCATCAAGTGCAGCCAGGGGTCGAGCAGAAGATAAGGCGCGGCCCCGGGTCCGGCCAGAAGACGGATCCCCCCGGCGGTCAGGAGAACCCCGAGGACGTCGCCCGCGATGATGCGGAAATCGGCCACCCCGACCGCGACGAGAAAGACCGCGCCGGCGATGCACAGCAGGGTCGAGGAAGCGCCGATCGCATCCGGGTAAAGTCCGATGAAGAGCGTCCAGAGGTCGTAGCCGGCCTCCGCCCAGGCCTGCGGGATGAGACCGCCCTCGGCGACGGCGGCGATGGACAGGGGGGTCGCCGCGGTGAAGGCGTCCACCGGAGCGCTGCGGCCCGGCAGCAGAAGCGTCCAAACGGCATCCCCCGAGGTCTGCGCGGGATAGGCGAAGTAGAGAAAAGCCCGTCCGGTGAGGGCGGGGTTGAGGAAGTTGCGTCCCGTTCCGCCGAAGATCTCCTTGCCGATCACGATGCCGAAAGAAATCCCCAGCGCGACCTGCCACAGGGGTTGGGTGGGGGGGAGGGTGAGGGGGAAAAGGGCGCAGCTCACGAAAAGCCCCTCGCTGATCTCGTGCTTGCGCACCGTCGCAAACAGGGCCTCCCAGAAATAGCCCACCGCGTAAGTCACGACCACCATGGGGACGACCGCCTTCAGGCCCAACCCGATCACGGAGAAAAACTCCGGAGGCAGCCCCGCGGCGCGGTGGGCCTGATAGCCCACGTTGAAGATCCCGAAGGCGTAGTGGGGCAGCAGGGCCACGATCACCAGGAACATGAAGCGCTTCACATCCAGGCTGTCGCGCACCTGGGGGGCGGCCGTGGTCACCGCCGCCGGGGCGAAGAACACCGACTCGAGGTTCTCGTAGAGAAACCCGAAGCGGGCGAACCGCCCCCCGGGTTCGAAGTGGTGCCGATGGCTGTCGAAAAAACGCCGCACGGGGTTCATGGCACCTCAGCGCATCTCCTCGCGGACGGCCGCCTTGGCCCGCTGGAGCGTCTCGAGAAGCTCGATCTTCGAGGGGCAGACGAGCGAGCACAGCCCGCACTCCACGCAGTCGAGCAGCCCGTGGGCGAGCGCCTCCTCGGTTTCGCCGGCGAGCACGGCCTTGTAGGTGAGCTGCGGCAGAATATCGACCGGGCAGACCCGCGTGCAGAAGGCGCACTGGATGCAAGCCCGGATCCCGCCGTGGCGGTTGCAGTCCATGGGAACGGGGGAGGAGGGCGTCCAGGAAGAAAGAAAGGCGCGCGAATAGCTGGGCTTTTGCCGCCCGGGGAGCATCCATTCGAGAAGCCCGCCGGGACGGTCCCCCTCGGGGATCAGCGTGAGCGCCTTTTCGTGCAACGCAAGAAAGGAGTCGGGCTCGGCGCGCGCGCCGGTCAGGACCCCTCCGGCGACGTAACGCAGCCGCTCCCCGGCGGCCGCCCGTCCGCCGACCAGATCCGCAAGCGACGCGCCGAGGCGCGCCTCGAGGTGCACGGGAGAAGCGACCCCCGGGCCCCCCAGGGCGACGATGCACCGGGTCGGATAGCGCCCCTCCTGCAGGAATTCGGCGAGCAGGAGCACATCTTGCCCGTCGAGAACCCAGGCGTGCCGTTGCTCCGGCCGGGTCCGGCTGCGGTAGAGCAGCACCCCGGGGTCGTGGGCGGGATAGCGGCCCTGAAGGACAAGGCTGATGAGGGGCTTCAGCTCCTCAAGGGTCTCCGCCCCGCCGGCGCAGGCGGTCACGATCGGCGGACGCCCGGAGAGCTTTTCGAGGACGCGCAGCCCGAAACGGAAGCGCTCGACCCGTCCCTGCAGGTAAACGCGCGGGCTCGGGTGGAAGGGCTCGAGGTTGTCCAGAAAAACGACCACCTGCGGCGGACGGCGGTCGAGGGCGGCGGCCTCGCGGAAGGGAAGCTCCCGGATGAGGCTCCAGAGACCGCCCTCCACGATGCGCCGGCGAAGCTCCTCGGGGTCGGCCGCCGCAAGTCCGGCTTCGTCGAGGGGCGGGAACGCCTCGGCCTCCTCCGGCTCCTCGAGGTCGATGACGACCTCCTGGAGGCTGCGCCGCGGCCCGAAGTTCACCGCACTCACCCGGCCCGCCCCGGGGGAGAGAAACCGAAGCTCCGGCCTCCGCTTGTCGGCGAAAAGGAGCGTGCCGGTTTTGACCGCATCGCCGACCTTGACGGCCAGGCGCGGTTTCAAAAAGCGCGTCCGCGCGGCGACGGCGGCCACCTGTCGGGGAGGGGGAAGCGAGGCGAGGGTTTCGTCCGGAGCGCCCGAAATCCGGAGAGTGAAGCCGTTTTTGAGGTGCTTGCGTTCCATGACGCCGGCGTCGCGCTTCCGAAGTAAACCCTTCCGGGTGAGCACCCGGAAAAAGAGGCTCGCTTGCCGGAGAGCGCACAAGGTAGGACTTGTAGCAGATGGCGCTTACGGTTGCAACGCCCTCACAGCCGAGGTCGGAGACCTTGACTTTTTTACGGGCAATGAAGATGTAACGGAAGGCAAGCGCAATGTTTCGATCCGCCCTTCGAACTCCCAGGCGCATTTTCCGCGCGGGCCCACCACTTTTCCGAGGAGGAGACCATGGTGGAAGACTGCAGGATGCCGATCGACACGGGGTTGCGCGGCGTTGTCGTCGCCAGCACCCGCATCTGCGAGGTGGACGGTAAAAACGGCCGCCTGCTCTACCGCGGCTACCGCATCCAGGACCTGGCGCAGGCGACCTACGAGGAGGTCGCCCATCTGTTGCTTTACGAGCACCTGCCGACGCCCTCGGATCTCGAGCGGTTCAAGGCCGAACTCGCATCCCTGCGGGAGGTTCCGCCGCCGATTCTTTCGGCCCTGAAAACCCGCCCGGCGGATGCCCAGCCGATGGATGTCCTGCAGGCCGCCGCCGCGATGCTCGCCCACCACGATCCCGACATCCGGGAAGCGAGCCGCGAAGCCGCCCTGCGGATCGCCAAGCGGCTGATCGCGCGCTTTCCGACCGTGGTCGCCGCCTGGCACCGCATCCGCCGCGGCGAGCCCGTCGTCCCCCCCTCGAGCCGTCTCGGACATGCCGCCAACTTCCTTTACATGCTGAGCAGCGCGGAGCCCGACCCCGAATTCGCCCGCACGCTCGACATCGCGCTCGTCTTGCACGCCGAGCACGCCTTCAACGCCTCGACCTTCGCCGCGCGCGAGGTCGCCTCGACCCAGGCCCACATGTACGCGGCTGTGACGGCTGCGGTCGGCTCCCTCTCCGGGGCGCTCCACGGCGGGGCCAATGCGCGCGTGATGCAGATGTTGCAGGCGGTCGGTCGGCCCGAGCGGGCGCGGGAATTCGTGACCGCGGAACTCGAGGCGGGACGCAAGATCTTCGGGCTGGGGCATGCGGTCTACGACGTCGACGACCCCCGGGCGCACATCCTCGCCCCGCTTGCCAAGAAGCTCGGCGAGCGCAGCGGAGACCCGCGCTGGTACGAGCTTTCGCGCGAGATCGAGGTCGTCGCCAAGGACGTGTTCCGCCGGCGCAAGAACGCCGACATCCCGGTGAACGTCGATTTTTACAGCGCCTCCCTCTACCACTATCTGGGCATACCGGTCGATCTCTTCACCCCGGTTTTCGCCATCGCCCGGGTCGCCGGATGGAGCGCACACGTCATCGAGGAGCAATTCGCCGGGGCGGCCCCCAAGGCCGTGCTCTACCGCCCCGAGTCCCGCTACGTCGGCGACTACTGCGGCCCGGCGGAGTGCGCCTTCGTTCCGCTGGAGGAGCGCGCCACGGCCTGAGCGCTGCGTCGGGGACGGCCGCCTTTCGCGCCGAGACCGGTCGGCCGACGAGGAGGATTCCATGGACATCGTCGTGATCGGGGCAACGGGGTTCGTGGGGCGGCACATGGTGCGGCACCTGCACGGCCGGGGCCACCGCGTGATCGGCATCGCGCGCCGCGCGTCGAACAACACGGCCGACCCGGAACGGCTTTCCTTCCTCGCCGCCGATGCCGCAACCCCCGGGGACTGGCAGGCGGAGGTCGCCCGCGCGGAGGCCGTCATCAACCTCGCCGGGCGCACGATCGCCGGCCGCTGGAGCGAGCAAGCCAAACGCGAGATCCGTTCCAGCCGCATCGAAACCACCCGCCGCGTCGTGGAGGCGCTCGCGCTCCCCGGGGGCCGCTGCCGGGTGCTCCTCAACGCCTCCGGGGTCGGCTACTACGGCGACCGGGGCGATGAGATCCTCACCGAGGCTTCCTCGCCGGGCACCGGGTTTCTCGCCGAGCTCGCCGCCGTCTGGGAAAGAGAGGCGCTCGCCGCCGCGAAAGCGGGGATCCGGGTCGTCCCCATGCGCTTCGGGCTTGTTCTGGGAAAGGACGGCGGGGCGCTTTCGCGGATGCTCCCCGCTTTCCGATCGTTTCTGGGCGGCCCGCTCGGCGGCGGAACCCAATGGTTCTCGTGGATCCATCTCGAGGATCTCCTGGAAGCGGTCGCCTTTTTGCTCGATGCCGACTCCCTTTCCGGCCCCGTGAACCTCTGCGCCCCGGAGCCGGTCCCCCAGCGCGACTTCGCCGCCGCCCTGGGGCGGGTGCTCCGGCGGCCGAGCGGCTTTGCCACCCCGGCCTTTGTCCTCCGGCTCGCCCTGGGGGAAGCGGCGGAGCTGTTGCTCGGCGGCCAGCGGGCGGTCCCCGAGCGGCTGCTGGCGAATGGATTTTCATTCCGGTATTCTGCGCTGGAGCCGGCGCTCGCGGAACTGCTCGGAAAGCGCGCTTCCTGAAACCGTCGCTTCCGCCCCCGGAGGGAATCCCGAGAGGCCCTGGGCCATGGACGATCCGAGTCGCCGTTTTCTGCTGCAATGGCGAAAAGAGACCGGGGGGGACCTCTGCCGGACGGTTTCCCTCTACGAGGTCGGCCGGCATCTGGGCTGGGAGCGGCCCGAGGCGCTCAAGGCCGCCGAGAACCTGATGGCCGAGGGGTTCGTGGAAGTCCGCTCGCTCTCGGGGGCCGTGGCGATCAGCGGCCCGGGGCTGAGCGCCGCCGAGGCCGAGCCGGCCGCCGAGTCCCCCGCTTCGCCTCGGGCCGGATCCCGTGCTGGAAAACGGGATGGGGCCGCGGCTGCTCGATCTCCTGCGGGAGATCCGCCTGTTCCTCGATGCCGGGGGCGGACCGCCGGGGGATCTGCGGCCGGAGTTCGAAGCCGACCTGCGGACGATCGAGGCCCAGCTCGGCTCCCCGCGTCCCAAAAGCGCGGTCCTGCGGGAGGCTTTCCGCTCGATCGCCGAAAACCTGGGCGGAGCCGCCGCCGGCGATCCTCTTCCGGCGCGGCTGCGGTCCCTGATCGAATCCTGAGCGTGAGGTGCCGCCGGTGACGCAGCGGAAAGCGAAACGCTGGAAGCTCATCTCCTGGAACGTGAACGGATTGCGCGCGGTCTGGAAGAAGGGCTTCGCCGAATCCCTCTTGCGCCTCGATGCCGACGTGGCCTGCATCCAGGAAACCAAGCTGCCGCCCGCGGGGGGCGCGGAAGCCTTCGCCCGGGTGGCGGGCTACGAGTCTTTCTGGGCCCATTGCACGGCGAAAAAAGGTTACAGCGGGGTCGGAGTCTACACGCGCACTCCTCCCCTCGCCGTGCGCTTCGGCATCGGGGAAGCGCGCTTCGACGGCGAGGGGCGCGTGATCGAGATGGACTTCGGCGACTTTCTGCTCTTCAACGTCTATTTCCCCAACGGGCAGTCGGGTCCGGAGCGCTTGCAATACAAGCTCGACTTCTACGAGGCCTTCTTCGCTTACGCCGACGCCTGCCGGCGGCGCTCCCGGAAGGTGATCGTGGGCGGCGATTTCAACACCGCCCACAACGAGATCGACCTCGCCAACCCCAAGGCGAACGAGAACTATTCCGGCTTCCTGCGGATCGAGCGCGACTGGCTCGACCGGATCGTGGCCCGGGGCTGGGTGGACACTTTTCGGCGGCTTCACCCCGATGCCGTGCAGTACTCCTGGTGGACCTACCGCTTTCGCGCCCGCGAGCGGAATATCGGCTGGCGCATCGACTATTTTTTCGTCAGCCAGGAGCTCTTCGAAGACGGCTGCGTGCAGGAAGCCTTCATCGACCCCACGGTTGCGGGCTCCGACCATTGTCCCGTCGGGCTCGTGCTCGCCTTCTGAGGGGGGTGGAGGGTGGACCGGGAGAGGATCGTCGCCGTTTTCGGCAGCCCCCGCCGCAACGGCAATACGGCGACCTTGCTCGAAGCGGCCGTCGAGGGCGCAAGCGAAGCCGGCGCCCGGGTCGATCGCCTCGTCCTGCGCGATCTCAAGATCGCCCCCTGCCTCGAAATCTACGGCTGCCGAATCGACGGCGAGTGCCGCATCCGCGACGATTTCCAGTCCGTGCGCGCGCGGATGCTGGCGGCGGGCGGGATCATGCTCGCCTCGCCCATTTTTTATTACGCGGTGAGCGCGCAGGTGAAAACCCTGATGGACCGCTTTCATTCCCTCTGGGTGAAACGTCACGGGGTCGAGCAGGCTTCGGCCGGATCCCGCCCGCGGCGGCGGGGCCTCTTCATCGCCGCCGGGGCGACCCGCGGCCCGCGGCTTTTCGAAGGAGCGCTCTTGAGCGTGCGCTGCTTCTTCGATACGCTGGATTGCGACCTCTGGAAGAGCCTGCTCCACCGGGGGCTCGAGCACGAGGACGAAGCGCGCGAAAGGCCCGAGCTGCTGGCCGAAGCGCGGCAGGCCGGAGCCCAACTCGCCCGCCTCCTGCGGGAAGGGGTGGCGGGGGCGGGCGGCGACCGACGGACGAGGGAAACCGATTATGAACCTTCTTTTTGAGCCGATCCGGCTCGAGCGCCAAGACGAATACCTCGAGCGACTCTCCCGCTGCCCCCAGGTCGCCTCGGATTACAGCTTCATCAACCTCTGGGCCTGGTGCGAGGAATACGGCCTGCAGTGGGCCTGGGATCAGGATTTCGTCTGGATCCGGCAGCGATCCCCCGCCCCCGCTCTCTGGGCACCCGTCGGGGACTGGGAGGCGGTTGACTGGAGAAAGCGGCAGAATCCGCTTGCGGCGGAAACAGTCGTCATCCGCGTGCCCGAGCGGCTCTCTTCTCTGTGGCAGACGGCCTTCGGGGAACGCATCGCTGTGCACACCGAGCGCGGTCAATGGGATTACCTTTACGATTTCCGCGACCTGGTCGATCTTCCCGGGAACCGCTACCACGCCAAGAAGAACCTCCTGCAGCAGTTTCTGCGCAGCTACGCTTTCCAGTACACGGACTTCGGGCCGCGAACCATCGAGCACGCCATGGCCATGCAGGAGGACTGGTGCTCCTGGCGCGATTGCGAATCCTCGGAGCTGCTCGCCGCCGAGAACCGCGCCATTCTCCGCGTGCTGCAACAATGGGAGAAGCTGCGCCGCATCTGCGGCGGGGCCCTCTTCGTCGAGGGCCTGATCGTCGCCTACACGATCGCCGAGCCGCTCACCCCGGAGACGATCCTCATTCACTTCGAAAAGGGCTGCCCGGCCTACAAGGGGGCTTACCAGGCGATCCACCAGATGTTTCTCGCCCACGCGGCAAACGGCTTCCGCTGGGTCAACCGGGAGCAGGACCTCGACAGCGAGGGCCTGCGCAAGGCGAAGCTTTCCTACCACCCGGCGGATTTTGTGAAAAAATTCCGCGTCGTCTTTCAACCCTGAGGGGAAAAGGGAACCATGGAACCCCCTGCGCACTCCCTGGACCGGTGCAAGGCCGAAGCGGCCGCCGCCTACGATGCCCGCTCGCGGCTTCCGGCCGTAGCCGAGGCGATCATCGAAAGCTGCGCCGAGGAGGTCTGCTACACGCACATCGACTACGAGCCCATCCCTTCGCGCGAACGGGTGGTCGAGGTGATCGAGCGCCTGCGGGCCATCCTGTTTCCCGGCTACTTCAGCCGGGAGAAGATCGACCCCGTCACCCTGCGCTACACCTTGGGGCGCGCCGTGACCGAGGCCTATGACCTGCTGGCCGAGCAGATCTGCCACAGCATCCGCCACGACTGCCAGCGCTACGGCCAGGCTTGCAGCGACTGCGAGGGGCGGGGCCGCGAGCTCGCCTACGAGCTGTTGTGCGCGCTGCCGGAACTGCGGCGCCGGCTTGCGGCCGATGTCCGGGCGACCTTCGAGGGCGACCCCGCCGCCCACAGCCACGACGAGATCATCTTCAGCTACCCCGGCATCTTCGCGATCTCCGTCTACCGCGTGGCCCACCGGCTGCTCGAACTGGGGGTTCCTCTGCTGCCGCGGATCATGACCGAATACGCCCACAGCGCCACCGGGATCGATATTCACCCCGGGGCCGAGATCGGCCAAAGCTTCGTCATCGACCACGGGACCGGGGTGGTCATCGGCGAGACGACGCGGATCGGCGACCGCGTGCGGATCTACCAGGGGGTCACCCTCGGGGCGCTCTCGCTGCCGCGCGACGCCGGGCAACGGTTCCGCGGCCGTAAGCGGCACCCCACGATCGAAGACGACGTGATCATCTATTCCGGAGCGACCATTCTCGGGGGGGACACGGTGATCGGCGCCCGCTCGGTGATCGGCGGCAACGTCTGGCTGACCGAATCCGTCCCGCCCGACACCATGGTGGTCATGGAATCCCCCCGGCTCCTCTACAAGACCCGTCCTGCGGGGGAAGAAAGGAAGGCGCCATGAGATACTTCACCGCCGTCGAAGCCACCATCGGCCGCACGCCGCTTGTGCGCCTCAACCGTCTCGCCGCGGGGCTCCCCGTGCGCCTGCTCGCCAAGCTCGAGTTTTTCAACCCCCTCGGCAGCGTGAAGGACCGCATCGCCGCCTCCATGATCCGCGCGGCCGAGCGCGAAGGCCGGATCGGCCCCGAGTCCCTGATCGTCGAGCCTACCAGCGGCAACACCGGCATCGCGCTTGCCTTCGTCTGCGCGGCCAAGGGCTATCGGCTCACGCTCACCATGCCGGAAACCATGAGCGTGGAGCGAAGAAAGCTTCTGCTGCACCTCGGCGCCCAGCTCGTCCTCACCCCCGGCGCCCAAGGCATGGCCGGGGCGATCGCGAAGGCCCAGGAAATCGTCGCCGCCGAGAAAAACGCCTTCATGCCCGACCAGTTCGCCAATCCCGCCAATCCCCAGATCCACCGCGAAACAACGGCCGAGGAGATCTGGCACGACACCGAGGGCCGCGCGGACATCCTGGTGGCCGGGGTGGGCACCGGCGGGACGATCACCGGGGTGGGCCAGGTCATCAAGACGCGCAAGCCCGGCTTCCGTGTCGTCGCCGTCGAGCCGGCCGGCTCGCCCGTGCTCTCCGGCGGACAGAAGGGGCCCCACAAGATTCAGGGGATCGGGGCGGGCTTCGTTCCCGCCGTCCTCGACCGCAGCATCCTCGACGAGGTGATCACCGTCCGCGACGAAGACGCCTTTGAAACCGGCCGGGCGCTCGCCCGACAGGAGGGCATCTTGTGCGGCATCTCCTCCGGAGCCGCCGTCTGGGCGGCGCTTCAGGTGGCCCGCCGTCCCGAAGCCGCCGGCAAAATGATCGTCGTGATTCTCGCGAGCACCGGCGAGCGCTACCTCTCCACCGACCTTTTTCTCTCCTAGCCCGGAAATCCCTCCGCCGCCCCGCCGCGAGGCTCCGTCGTCCCGGCTCCGCCGGGGTTCGAGCGGAGCCTCTCGTTCTGTTTTAAGATTTTGAAAAAAAAGCCGAATATGCCTGTGAGGGCCCCGGAGGGGAGGCGCACCCGCAAAGGCGCTTTTTTTCAGTAACCCGTCGGAGTGGTTCATGGAATCATTCGACGCCGTCCAGCTCGTCGGCAGACAGGTCGGCAGCGCGACACTGCTCGAAGAACTCGCCCGCGGTTCGATGGGCATCGTGTTCGCCGCCTACCAGCACACCCTCAAGCGCAGAATCGCCGTCAAGGTGCTCCCCGAAGCCTGTGCGGACGAAGAGACCGCGCGTCTGTTCACCCAGGAAGCGCTCGCCGCGGCCGGCCTCGCCCACCCGCATATCGTTCCGGTCTACGAGATCGGTCGCGAACCGGGATTTTACTGGTTCAGCATGCAGCTCATTCCGGGCGAATCGCTCGACCGGCGCCTCCAGCGCCTGGCCGCGCACCCCGTCCCCGGCCGCCGTATGCTGCCGCTCGGGGAGGCCCTGGCTCTTTTGCAGCGGGTGCTCGAGGCTCTCGATTTCGCGCATCGCCGCGGCGTCGTCCACCGCGACGTCAAACCGGCGAACATCCTTCTGGCCGAGGGCGCCCTGCTTCCCCTGCTCACCGATTTCGGGATCGCCTGCCTGCGCCGTCCCGGCGCCGACGTCCTGAGGACTCCGCGCGGCAGCCCTCTCTACATGGCCCCGGAGCAGATCCTCCAGTCGGCGGCGGACGAACGGGTCGATGTGTACGCCGCCGGCGTGCTGCTCTTTCGCCTGCTCGTGCCCGAACTTCCGCTTATCCCGCACCGTTCGCCCGCGGAGCTCCTGGTCGCCAAATCCACCGGCCGGCCGGTGTTCACACGACGGCCGAGCGAGCTGAACCCCCGCCTCGAGCGGGAAATGGACGCCCTGATCGCGCAGGCGACCGCGTTTCGTCCCGAAGAGCGTTTCGCCTCCTGCCGCCGGTTCGCCGAGGCGCTTTCGCGCTACGAGCGCCTCCACGGGAGGGCCGGCTGAAATGCCCCGCGCCGAGGCGATCAAGAAAGGCACCCACCAGGCGGGCAAAGCCTTCGTGCTTCTCTTCAACCGCGTCTCGATGTACGGCCCGGGGCACCCCTTTTCGGAACAGGCGGTGACCGATTTCTACGCCGCCATCGGGCGGCTGCTCGAGACCACCTCGACGGTCGTCGTGATCTACGACCGGGAACAGTTTTTCATCGAGGACGAGCCGATCGACCCCCACCTGAACGTCTTCAAGATGGCCGCTCATTTCAAGAAAGGGGGGATCACCTCGATCTCGATCGAACGGGGTCTGGAGCTCGCCGAACTGCGCGCCTTCGTCGAAATCTTCCTCGACTCCCGCGGCTACCCCGAAGCCGAGGCGATGCGCCAGGCGGCCGCGGCCCGCCAGGTGCGCCGCATCCGGATCAACCACGTCTTTTTCAAAAAAGTGACCGAGGACGAGCGGATCGTAGATCAATCCCACGCCGTTGAAGCCGAGGCGGCCGTAAACGAGCTCGACCGCAGCCGTCGAACCGGCGAGGCCCTCGGCCTGATCGCCGGCAAACTGCTCGCCGACGAGCTGGGAGGGAGCCTCGGCGTACGGGAGCTGATCGCCGATCCTCCTTCCGTGGCTGCACGGCTCTTTGCTCCGCTCTGCGCCGCCCGGGAAGAGCGAACGCCCCCGGCGGGAGAGAGGTCCCAAGCGGTGGCCGTGCGCTTCTCCGCCCTGGGAGCCTTCGTTCGCGAGGCCGCCCGCGGCGCCGATCCCCCGCCTCTCCCCGAGCTTGCCCGGGCGCTGCTGCAGGTCAAGAGCGAATTGCTCGCGACCCTGGAAGCCGGCCGGATCCTCGGCGTGGACGGCGCCGCGGGGGAGGAGATCCGCCGCGAGGCGGAGTCGGTGACCGACGGCGTGCTCCTCGAGCTTGTGCTTCTCGAGTACCGGAGGGGGGCGAACTCTCCGGAGCAACTGGCCTTCGTGCTTGAACGCCTGCTCCCCGACCTGCAGGAACTGCGGCGGCTGCTTCCCCGCATCCGCGAGGTCCTGCTCGCCGAGGGCATGACCCCGGAGGACTTCGCCCGGCTGTTG
>CAZQUP010000061.1:17688-17920 GCA_964596545.1 uncultured Desulfatibacillum sp.
AGAAACACGCGGAGCTTCTCACGGCGGTCGAGCGCGAAGCGCAGGCGCTGGGAGCCCGGGGCGCGGATCTGGTCGAGCGCTGGATCGCCGATCCCGCAAGCTTCACGCGCGTGCTCTTCCTGGCGGCCGAGATCCAGAAGGAATCCGGAAGCCCCGAGCCCCTCTCCCGGCTCCTCGTCGAGCACCTCGAGCGGCTCCTGCCGGGTGCCGTCGCGGCCCGGCCCGGAGAGGA
>CAZQUP010000062.1:0-14912 GCA_964596545.1 uncultured Desulfatibacillum sp.
GACCAAGAAGGGCCAGAAGCTCATCCTGAGCGGGCACCCGATTTTCGACGCCGAGGGACGGGTCGCCCTGGTGGTGACCTTCGTGCGCGACGTCACCGTAATGAGCCAGCTCCGCGAGCAGATCGCAGAGCAGAAAAAACTCTTGGAACAGCTGCGCACCAACGTGCAGTACATCACCGAAGAGAACTTCCAGCGCTTTCCCCTCGGCAGCTTCCGTAGCCGCGAGATGGCGCAGGTGAACAAGCTCATCGAAAAAGTCGCCGCCACCGACGCGACGGTGCTCATCTTGGGCGAAACCGGGGTCGGCAAAGAGTTCATCGCCCGCGCCATCCACCGCGCCAGCCCCCGCAGCGATCGCACCTTCTTCAAGCTCGACTGCGCGACCATTCCGGAGAACCTGATCGAGTCCGAGCTCTTCGGCTACGCGGCGGGAGCCTTCTCCGGGGCGAACGTGAAGGGCAAACCCGGCCTCTGCGAGATGGCCGACGGCGGAACCCTTTTTCTCGACGAGATCGGGGAGCTCCCTCCCGGAATGCAGGTCAAGCTGCTGCGGCTGCTCCAGGACCAGGAGATCATCCCCGTCGGCTCCACCCGGGTCAAGCGGGTCGACGTGCGGATCCTGGCGGCCACGAATCGCGATCTCGAAAAGGAAATCGAGCAGGGCCGCTTCCGCAGCGACCTCTATTTCCGCTTGCGGGTCGCCGTGCTGCACGTGCCCCCGCTGCGCGAGCGCCGCGAGGACATCCTGCCTCTGGCCGAGTACTTCCTGCGCAAATACGCCCTCAAGTACCGCAAGGAGCTCCGTTTCGCCCCCGAGGTCGAAAAGGCCTTTCTCTCCCACCGCTGGCCGGGCAACATCCGTGAACTCGAAAACCTGATCGAAAGCGTGGTCGTCACCTGCGACCGCCCGGTGATCGAGGCCGCCGATCTCAATTCCTGTATGCTCAACGACGCCGCCGGCCGCACGCGCAACCTCTACGAAAGCCTGGGCACCCCGGGAAAATCGCTCAAGGAGATCCTGCAAGAGATCGAAGCGGAAATCCTCGCCGGCGCCCTCTCGGCCCACGGCTCGATGGCCAAAGCCGCTGCGGCGCTGCGTGTGGACCGCTCGACCGTGTTCCGCAAACTGCAGCGGGCGGGCAAAAAAAAGGCCGCCGCCGGGGGGGGGGCTTCGCCGGGCGGCTGAAGGGGCGGAATTTTTTTACACGCCGGCCCGGGCCGCCAGCGCCCGGCGCGTCTCGCGGGCGATCTCCAGTTCTTCGTTCGTGGGAATGACGAGCGCGGCCACCGGGCTTTCCGCGGCGTGGATGGCGCGCGGCCCCGCCGCCGCGGCGTCGTTCCTCGCGGGATCCAGAAAGAGCCCTAAAAATTCCAAGCCGGCGGTGATGCGCCGCCGGATCTCGGGCGAATTTTCCCCGATGCCCGCGGTGAACACCACCGCATCCAGCCCTCCCAGCACGGCGGCGTAGGCGCCGATCGTCTTGCGGATGCGATAGCAGAAGATCTCCACGGCGAGCTCGGCCTGGGCGTTTCCGTTGCGCGCCGCCGACAGGACATCGCGCACGTCATGGCTTCCGACACCGGCCAGGGCGAGCAGCCCGCTTCGCCGGTTCAGCAGATCGTTCATCGCGGCGGTCGAAAACCCCCGGCGCTCCATCAGGTAGAGCACAGCCGCCGGGTCGATGTCCCCGCTGCGGGTCCCCATGAGCACCCCCTCGAGGGGGGTGAACCCCATGCTCGTGTCCACGCTTCGCCCGTCGCGGACGGCGGTCAGGCTGCAGCCGTTTCCGAGGTGGCAGGTGACGAGCCGGAGTCCCGCGGGAGTCCGACCCAGGAAACGCGCCGCCTCGGCGGCCACGTACTTGTGGCTGATGCCGTGGAACCCGTAGCGCCGGACACCGTTCTCGGCGTAAAACGCCAGGGGAATACCGTAGAGGAAGGCATGACGCGGCAGGGTCGCATGAAAGGCCGTGTCGAAAACGGCGACCTGCACAGCGTGAGGGATGTGCCGCTCGCAGGCGGCGATTCCGCGCAGGTGGTGCGGGTTGTGCAGCGGCGCAAGCGGCACGATCGATTCGAGATAACCCTTGACCTCGGCATCCAGGACGACGGGGCGGGTCAGCCGCTCGCCGCCGTGGACCACGCGGTGCCCCACGGCCTCGATCTCCCCGATGCCGGAGATCACCCCGTGCTCCGGATGGACGAGGGCGGCCAGAATCACCTCGACCGCGCGGTCGGCGTCGGCGACGGCGACGCAGGACTCGACCGTCTTGCCGTCCGCCCGCCGGTACAAAAGGCGCGTTCCGTCGAGTCCGATCCGTTCGACGATGCCGGAGGCCCGCGAAGTGTCTTCTTCGGCGGGAAAGACGGTGAACTTCACCGACGAGCTGCCGGCGTTGATCGTGAGAATCGCCATGGGGAAGATCCGTTTCAGACGGCGCGGGATCGCGCGCGGCGGGCGCTGCGGGAGAGGGCGACGCAGACATGCTCGTCCGGGGCGCCCGGGGAACCGGATCTGCGGGCGTCGGCCCCGTCGGCGAAGTAAAAGCGCCGGATCTGTTTCTCCTGGGCCTCGAAGGACCAGTGGACGTCGCGCCAGACGTGGGCCGCCATCCCCCGGTCGCCCTTCTCGAAGGCTTCGATCAGCCGTTCGTGATCGCGGCAGTTGCTCAACTCCCAGTCCCGGATGTAGCCGCGGCGCGGGAAATCGTAGAGGCGCCGCTTCATCGGGGCGATGATGCGTTTGAGCATCTCGTTGTGCGAAAGGTCGAGGAAGACGCTGTGGAAAAGGATGTTCCCCTCGTAGTAGCCCTGGAAATCGCCTTTCTTGATCATGGCGCGCAGCTCGCGGTTGAGCGCCTTCATGCGCTCCAGATGCAGCGGCTGCACGTTGTCGAAGACGGCGAGGATGACGGTCGTCTCGAGCGCACCGATGATTTCGTAAATGTTGCGGATATCCTCGAGGGTCAGCCGGTTGACGAAGACCCCCCGGCGCGGGCAGATGGTGACGAAGCCTTCGGTGTCGAGCTGCAACAGGGCGTCGCGCAGAGGGGTCTTGCTGATCCCCAACTGCCGGCTGATCTCGTTTAGATTCACCGCCGCCCCGGGAATCAGTTTCCCCCGGGTCAGCTCCTGGCGCAGGTAGTCGTAGACCTGCTCGCGGAGCGAGCGCTGTTCGAGCATCGCCGTCTGCTCCTTCGGGTGGGGGGCGATTACTTCTCGACCTCGACGTCGCAGATCGCCAGGTTCCGATCGATCACCTCGAGGCCGAAATCGAGTTCCTCCTTCGTGATGGTGAGCGGCGGGCTGATCATGATCACCGAGGCGCCACCGGCCATGATGTAAACCCCCTCTTCCATGCACTTCGCCAGAAAGGTCATCTTGGCTGTCCCCGGCCGCGGCGGCTCCATCAGCGCCTCGTGGATGGGCTCTTTCGTCTTGCGGTTCTTCACGATTTCGATCCCACAGAAAAGCCCCTTGCCGCGGACCTCGCCCACGCAGGGGTGCTTGTCCTGGATTTCCCTCAGCCGGGTCATCAGGTAGGCGCCCGTCTCAGCGGCCCGCTCGATGAGCCGGTCCTCCCGGTAGGCCTCGATCGCCGCGACCGCCGCGGCCATGGCGAGTGCGTGCCCGGAGTAGGTGTGGCCGTGGAGGTAGGGCGTGGTTTCGAACTTCTCGGCGATCCAGGGCCGCACGATCGTCGCCCCGAGCGGCACGGCGCCCGAGTTGATGCCCTTGGCCATGGTGATGATGTCGGGAACGACGTTCCAGTGGTCCATCCCGAACCATTTTCCCGTGCGACCGAAGCCCGTCATAACCTCGTCGGCGATCAACACCATTTCGTATTTGTCGCAGATCGCCCGCACCATCGGCCAGTATTCGTCCGGCGGAACGATGATCCCGCCTGCGCCGAAGATCGGCTCGCCGATGATCGCCGCCACCCGACGCGCCCCGCCCTCAAGGCGGACCACCTCTTCCACGTGTTTGGCGCACTGGATGTCGCAGGAAGGGTAGGTCGCCCCGAAGCTGCAGCGGTAACAGTAGGGGGGGAGAATGTGGATCGCCCCCGGAACGGAGGGCTCGGCGCACCAGTTGCGGTAGTCGGCCGACAGGGCCATCGCCCCCATGGTCGAGCCGTGATAGGAGCGCCAGCGCGAGAGGATTTTCTGCTTTCCGGTCACCCAACGGGCGATCTTGGCCGCCCCTTCGTTCGCTTCCGTGCCGCCCGTCGAGAAGAAAGACTTCTTCAGATCGCCGGGGGTGACCTCGGCCAAGAGTTTGCCCAGCCGCGCCTTGGGCTCGGTCGCCCACTGGGAGTTGACGCTCGGCAGCCGCGCGGCCTGGCGGGCGATGGCGGCGTTCACGCGATCGTCGCAGTGCCCGAGGTTCACAAACACGAACTGCGAGGTGAAATCGAGGAATTTCCGGCCCTCGGGGTTTTTCACCCAGCATCCCCTGCCCTCGACGGCAACAAAGGGCTTGAGCCCTTTCTGCGCCGTCCAGGGGGTCATCACGTACTCGGCCTCGTAGCGACGGATGGTTTCGGCATCCAGGCTCTCGTTTCGGCTGGCCTCCGACATGGCATCCTCCTCTTGGGTCGAAAAGATCCCGCGATTCTCTCTCAGAAGTTGTTTTCCAGCAGGCCGACCACGTCCGTCTCATTGACGGTCCGCGGGTTGTTGCCGATCAGCCGCGTCGCCCCCAGCGTGGCCCGCGCGATCGCCGGGATATCCTGGCGGCTCACCCCGTAGTCCCCCAGCCGGGAGGAGATCCCCAGATCGGCCAGCAGCCCTCGGACCGCCTGGACGGCGCGCCGCGCGGCTTCGAGTTCCGAAAGTTGTTCCACGGGCTCCCCGAAGGCTTCGGCGATCCGCGCGAACTTGTGCGGCACGGCGATCGCGTTGAACTCCATCACCCAGGGCAGGATGAAGGCCGTCAGCAGGCCGTGGGGCAGGTGATATTTTCCGCCCACGGCGAGCGCCAGCGCGTGATCCAGACCGTTCTGGGTGTTCGAGAAGGCCATGCCCGCGATGCAGGAGGCATAGAGCATGTTTTCGCGGGCGGCGACGTTGCGGCCGTTGGCGAAGGCCTGGCGCAGATTCCCGGCGACGAGGCGGATCGCCTGCAGGTTGAGCGTATCGGTGAACACGGTCGCCCGCACGCCGACATAGGATTCGATCGCGTGGACCAGGGCGTCCATCCCGGTCATGGCCGTGACCCGCTGCGGCAGCTCGAGCGTGAGCAGAGGATCGAGGATCGCCGCACGCGCGAACAGATGGCGGCTGACGATGCCTTTTTTCACCTGGTTGCGGGTGTCCGAAAGGACGCTGATCGAGGTCATCTCGCTTCCGGTACCGGCCGTCGTCGGGATCAGGATCAACGGCAGCCCCGGCCGGGGGACGAGTTCCATGCCGAAATAGGCCTCGATCGGCCCTTCGTTGGGGATCATCACCGCGGCGACCTTGGCGATGTCGAGCGAGCTTCCGCCCCCCACCCCCACGATGACTTCGGGCCGGGCGATCTTGGCGGTCTGAACGCAGGCCTGGGCCACCTCCAGGCTCGGATCGGACTGGACCTCGGTGAAGGTCGTGACGGAAAGGCCCGCCTTGTGGAGCACGCCTTTCACCGCCTCGAGCACTCCCGCTTTGACGATTCCCGGGTCGGTGACGACGAAGACCCGGTTTCCCTCCAGCCGCCGAACCTCCTCGCCGAGGGTCTCCAGGCTGCCCGCACCGAAACGGATCCGCGGCATCGTCTCAAAGCAAAAGGGGGCCATCTTCATCTCCTCCCATCCCCGGCCGCTTTCCCCTCGGAACCCCAAGGCCCGTTTTAGAGAACGACCGGGAAAGAGTCAAAGCGTCAGCTCGCACGATGCGGTGATCGTATGACGCAACTTCAAAAACTCCATGTCGGTGTGCTCCCGCGGCCGCGGGAGGTTCACCTCCCAGAGCCGGTCCATGCGGCCGGGGAGCTTGCCCTTCAGCGTGACGATGCGGTCTCCCAGAAAAATCGCCTCGTCGATGTTGTTCGTTACAAAAAGAACGGTTCGCTTTTCGGTTTCCCAGATGCGGGCCGTCTCCTTCTCCATGAAATAGCGCGTCTGTGCGTCGAGCTGCCCGAAGGGCTCGTCGAGCAGCATGACCTGGGGGTTGTTGGCGTAAGCCCGGGCGATCCCCACGCGCTGTTTCATGCCGCCGCTCAGCTGATGGGGGTAGTGCTTCTCAAAGCCGCCGAGCCCCACGAGCTCGATGTAGTGCTGGGCGATACGCCGCCGCTCCTCGCGGGGCACCCCGCGCAGACGGGGGCCGAGCTCCACGTTGCCGAGAACCGTCTTCCAGGGGAAGAGCATGTAGCTTTGGAACACGAGCCCGCGGTCGGGGCCGGGGCCGGCAACCGGCCGGCCGTCCAGCAGCACCTGGCCCTCGCTCGGCGTCTCGAGCCCGGCGATGATGCGCAGGAGCGTGCTCTTGCCCGACTGCCCGGGACCCAGGATGACCAAGAACTCGTTGTTCCGCACGGCAAGCGAGATGTCCTCGAGCACGTGCACCCGCTGCTTTCCTTTCTGGATAAAGACCTTCGAGATGTGGCGGCATTCGATCTTGGCGGTCATGGCCGAAAGGCCCCCCCCCTCTCACAGGTCGCGGATGTCCCGCCGCCAGGGGCAGAGCAGCTTTTCGAGCCCGGCGATCAGGAGCGAGGAGACCCAGGCGACCAGGGCGATCATCACCATGCCGCCGATCACGAGAGCGGCGTCGGTGAATTTCATGCCCTGGACGATGATGAACCCCAGCCCCGAGCGCGAGGCGACGAGCTCGGCGGCGAGCACGCAGGTCCAGGCGAGCGAAAGAGAGATCTGCAACCCGGCGAAAATGGCCGGAAAGGAGGCGGGAAAACTGACCTGGAGGATCTCGTTCCAGCGCTTGCCCCCGAGCACCTTGATTACGTCGTAGAGCTCGGGCTCGATCAGCCGGATCCCGTTGTAGGCGTTCAGGAGGCAGGGGACGAACGTGCCGATGATGATGATGAAGATTTTCGATTCCTCGCCCACTCCGAACCAGAGGATGGCGATCGACACCCAGGCGATCGGGGGCATGGGCTTGAAGATGTCGAAGACGGGCTTGACGACGGCGTTCACGTAAGGGTTGAGGGCCATGAAGAGGCCGAGCGGGATGGCGACCGCCGAGGCGAGGACGAAGCCGATGGCGATCCGCTGTGCGCTCGCCCAGATGTGTCCCCAGAGGGTGAGGCCGGCGAGCGTGTCGGTGAGCAGGCCGCGGAAGCGGACCACCACCTCCCACGGGGTGCACAGCCCGCCCTTGAAGACGCCGCTCGCCGCCACCTCGTGCCAGAGATAAAGAAACGCGGCCGAGGAGACGACGTGCAGGAAATACTCGTTGGTGATCACCCGGCGCAGCGTAAGCGGCCGCCGTTCGCGCACGCTCTTTTGCACTTCGTTGGCGATCGTGCGGTCCTGCCGGCCCAGGCGCTGGATTCCCTCTTCCATCTCGACCATCGCCTACCTCCGGATGCCGGCAAGGAGCCGTTTTTCCACCTGGTCGATCATCACCCCGATGAGGGCCCCCATGACCCCCACCGACACCATGCCGAGCACCACCATGTCCGGCAGCGCAAGCCTTCGCCCCATCGTAATGAGATACCCCAGGCCCTGGTCGGCGGCGAGGAGCTCGGCGGCGACCAGATTCGTCCAGCAGCTGGCGAGCGCGATCTGCAGCGCCCCGAAGACCATCGGCAGCGCCGAGGGCACACACAGGGTCTTGAAGATCTGCCAGTCCGAGGCGCCGTAGGTGCGCGCCATCTGGATCAACGTGGGGTTCGTCATGCGCACCCCCACGAAGGCGTTGATCACGCAGGGGACCACCCCGCCGAGCCAGATGATGAAGACCTTGCCCCAAAGGCCGATCCCGAACCAGAACACGGTGAGCGGAATCCAGGCGATGGGGGGGATCGGCCGGATCAGCTCGAAGATCGGCCGCGCGATCCCGCGCACGACCCCAAACCAGCCCATGAAGAGACCGAGCGGCAGTCCGATGCCGAGGGCGAGGAGATAGCCGAGGAAGGCTTCCTGCATGCTCACCCACGCATGAACCAAAATCGTCGCCCCGTCGGGGTTGGGGTTGGTGAGCTTGTCAACGAAGAGATTCCCCACCGCACTCGGGGGGGCGAGCATGGTCGCCGGCACGATCCCCAGCCGCACGATCAATTCCCAGGCGCCGAAAAAGCAGAAGACGCTGAAAAACGGCAGAAGAATCAGCCCGAGCGGCTTTCGAACCTTGACTTCCTCGTAGGCCATCCCGCAGGCCCCTTTCGGATCCGGGCTTAAAGAACATCCCGGCGGGGGGAGGAACCCCCGCCGGGATTTCGGGGGTTACTTCAGATCGTCGGTCGGAACCGGAGTCTGGACCCGTTTCAGGAACTTGTCGGTCACGTAGGCCGAATCCTTGACTTTTTCGAATTCCTCGGGCTTGAAGCGGCCCTGGGCGGTGAAGAACTCGGCGATCTGGGTTTGCCACTTCTGGGCCGTGCTCATGCCTTTCGAGGCGTCGAAGAGCTTGAGCTGCTCCTCGAGGTTCCAGACCGGGTGGTTGTCGATGTCGAGCTTGGCCATCTCCGCCGAGATGTCCATCCCGCCCCAGTCCTTCATGAACTTCTGGTAGAGCTTCACGACCTCGGGATGGCTGCCGTGCCGGAGCTGGAAGTTGACGCCCCGCAGAAAGACGCGCAGGAATTTGGCCACGATCTCGGGGTTCTTGTCGCAGAATTCCTTCTCGCCGATCAGGACGATGGGCAGGGCTCGGCCGGTCGAACGCACATCGGCCACCTTTTTGTAGCCCTTGGCTTCCGCGGCGTAGGTGTGCGGGGCCCACAGGGCGACGATGTCGCCGATCCCCTTCTCAAAGGCCGCGACGGCCGAAGCCTGGTCCATCTGCTTGATGACGACATCGCTGTCCTTGAGACCGAGCACGCCCAGCCACATGGTGAGCGCGTAGTGGGCCGAGGAGACGGTGGTGACGAGCACGGTCTTGCCCTTGACCGTCTCGGGCGAACCGTAGACCTCGGGAAACTGCTTGTTGAAGCCCTTGACCTTGTAGATCGGGCTGTCCGGACGGACGTAGACGTTGTTGGTGATCGATTCGTCGTTTCCGAGACCGATCATGTAGGCGTTGTAGCGCAAGGCGCCCACCACCATCGGAACGCCGCCCAACCCGCCGATCACCCACTGCTTGGCGGGCAGGGCCTCCAGCTGCGCCATGCCGGAGTCGAAGTAGGTGATCTCGAAGTCCAGGCCTTCCTGTTTGTCCCATCCTTTCTGCTTGGCGAGCCAGGGGAAAAAGGTTTCGTGTTCCGGCTGCCAGCTCATCTTGAGCTTGAAGGGCGCCTGGGCGTGCGCCCCAGGCAGGGAAAACCCGACGAGAGCGACTACTGCCAGAATTGCGCAAAGCACCGTCCGTTTCATGGATCTGCCTCCTTTCGGAAACCTCGGGGGTGGGAGTGGATCGACAACCGACCTGCTCTCGCTTTTCGGCCGCTCACCTCCTTCCAAGGGTCTGCGGGTTGCCTACACGGCGCCGCGGTCGGCGCCGAATTCCGCCTCACCACCAGCGGATCAGCTCCGTCACCTCCTTGCGGATGGCGACGAAGGCCGGGTCGATCAGGTTGCGCGGCCGCGGCAGATCGACCTTCACTTCGGCCTTGATCCGGGTCGGCTTGTTGCTCAGAACGAGGATCCGCTCGGCCACGTAGACGGCCTCCTCGATGTTGTGGGTGACGAAAATGACCGTCGCCTTCAAGGTCTGCCACAGCTTGACGAGTTCGTCCTCGAGGTAGTAGCGCAGCTTGACGTCGAGCTGTCCGTAGGGCTCGTCCATCAGCAGCAGATCCGGATCCACGGCGAAGGCGCGCGCGACCGTGATGCGCTGCACCATGCTCGCCGAGACCTGGTTCGGGTAGAGGTGCTGGGTCTCGCTCAGGCCCACGAGGCCGAGCATGTAATCCACGCGCTCGCGGATCTTCTCCGCGGGGAAGCGCTTGAGCTCCATCCCGTAGGCCACGTTTTCGCGCACCGTACGCCAGGGAAGACAGGTCGGCTCCTGGAAGACAAAGGAGATGTTGTGCACCCGGGGGTCGGCGACCCGACCGTCGATGAAGATGTCGCCCTCGCTCGTCGGAATCAGCTTGGAGAGGCAGTTGAGGAAGGTGGTCTTGCCGCAGCCGGTCGGCCCCACGATCGCCAAAAACTCGCCCCGGCCGACCTGAAAGGAGATGTTGTCGAGGACCAGGAGATCCCCGAAGCGCTTGGTCAGACCGCGCACATCAATCTTGACCGGAGCCGAAGCCGCAGGGTTCATGCGCCGGATTCCATGACCGGAAACGCCGCCCGCGCCCGGGACGGAAAGTTCCGGAAGGGGATAGACGAAGTGCCAGCTGATGTATCAGATATCAGCGGCTCCTGTCAAGGGGTTCCCCTCCACCTCTTGCAGTCGCGGCGGCGATTTTCTATAGACGCAGAATACGCAAGAATTCCGCGGGGGACGAAGGCCCGACTTCCCCCCCCCGGAAACGTGCCCCTCCCCATTTCCGCAAGCCCTGCGAAAGGAGGTTTCCCATGAAACGATCCCTGCTGTGGTTGCCGCTGCTTCTGGCCGCTCTGCTCGCCTTCGGCGCCGGCGCGGCTTCGGCCCAGAGCGTCATCTACGCCGCCGGCGCGGATCCCGACAGCCTCGACCCTCCGAACGCCGAGAGCAATCCCTCCGAGGCCGTCAACCGCATGATTTACGAAAACCTGGTCAAGTTCGACGCCAAACTCAATCTGGTGCCGGGTCTCGCCGAGCGCTGGGAACAGGCTCCCGACGGGTTGAGTTGGACCTTTCATCTGCGCAAGGGGGTAAACTTCCACGACGGCACCCCCTTCAACGCCGAGGCGGTGAAGTACTTCGTCGAGCGCATGCTCGGCCCCGAGAAACCCTCGCGCGCAGCCCTCTACACCCCCTTCGTCGAGTCGGTGACCGTGATCGATCCTCACACGGTGCGCATGAATCTGAAGACCCCCTTCGCTTTCTTTTTGAACAACCTCGCCCACAGCGCCTCGGGGATCGGCAGCCCCGCCGCGCACAAAGCGCTCGGCAAGGACATCGCCCGCAAGCCGGTCGGCACCGGCCCCTTCAAGTTCGTCGAGTGGGTGCACGGCGACCACCTGACGCTCGCGCGCAACGACGCCTACTGGGGCGGCAAACCCAAGCTCGAAAAGATCGTCGTCAAGACCGTGAAAGAGGATGCGGCCCGCGTCATGATGCTGCAGTCGGGAGATGCGCATCTCGCGGTCCGGCTCCCCGCCGAGGACATCCCGCGTCTCGAGAAGGATGCGCGGATCCAGCTCGACTCGACCGAGACCCTGCGGGTGCTTTACGTCGGCTTCAACTGCCAAAAGAAACCCTTCTCCGACGTGCGTGTGCGCCAAGCCTTCAACCTCGCCACCGACCGCGAATCGATCGTGAGAAACCTCTACCGCGGCCGGGCCCTCGTCGCGAGCAACATCGTCGCTCCGCGGACCACGGGCCACGTGCCGCTGCCGACCCACCCCTACGATCCCGAGAAGGCGAAGAAGCTGCTCGCCGAGGCGGGCTACCCGAACGGCCTGAAAGCGCGCTTCATCAGCCCCATGGGGCGCTACCCCAAGGACTACGAGATGGCTCAGGCCCTGCAGCAACAGTGGAAGCAGGCGGGAATCGAGGTGAGCCTCGGGACGATGGAATGGGCCGCCTATCTCGCCGCGACCCGCAAGCCCGTGGACCAGACCGACGTCGAGATCTTTCTTCTGGGCTGGGCGCCTTCCTCGGCCGAGGCCCGCTGGATCCTCTACCCCCTCTACCACACCGAGCAGTGGGTGCCCAAGGGCAACAACCGCATCTTCTACTCGAACAAGGAATTCGACGGCTACGTCGACAAGCTGACCCAGGCCACGGTCCAGGCCGAGCGCGACAAGTATCTCAAGCTCGCCCAGGAGATCCTCCACCGCGAGGTGCCGCAGATTCCGATCCTCGTGACCAAAGAGACGATCGGCTACACGAAGAAGCTCCAGGGAGTCATTAACTCGCCCCTGGAGCTGACCTACTTCGACCACAACACCCAGCTCGAGAAATGAGTCCGGCCCGGGGGCTTCCCGCGCGGTCGCGGGAAGCCCTTGCCGGATTTCGTTCCGGCCCCCCGCGGCAGACCCGGGTTCCGCATGATTCGCTACATCCTCAAGCGCCTGGCGATGCTCGTCCCCGTCCTCTTCGGGGTGACGCTCGTCTCTTTTTCGCTTTTGCAGATCGTCCCGGGGGACCCGGCGGTGCTGCTTGCCGGCGAGGACGCCAACCCCGAGTTCATCGAAGCCGTGCGCAAGGAATACGGCTTCGACCAGCCGCTTCACGTGCAATACCTGCGCTTTGTCGCCCGCGCCGTGCAGGGGGATTTCGGCATCTCCATCCGCAACCGGCAGCCGGTGATCCACCTCCTCCTGCAGCGCTTCTCCTTCACGGTGCAACTCTCGTTTCTTTCGATCCTGATCGCCGCGGCGATCGGGCTGATCGCGGGCGTCGTCTCCGCGACCCGCCAGTACTCGATCTTCGACCACGCGGGCATGGTGGGGGCTCTTTTCGGGATCTCCATGCCGATCTTCTGGCTGGGGCTCTTGCTCATGCTGGTCTTCTCCGTCCACCTGCGTTGGTTTCCGGCCGGAGGCTCGGGCGAGCTTCGCCATCTCGTCCTGCCGGCGGTCGCCCTCGGGGCGGCCTCGGCCGCGGTGATCGCGCGCATGACGCGCGCTTCGATGCTCGAGGTCATCCGCCAGGACTACATCCGCACCGCCCGGGCGAACGGCCTGCGGGAAACGGTGGTGATCTACAAACACGCGCTCAAAAACGCGATGATTCCGGTGATCACCGTCTTCGGGCTCGAATTCGGCTACATGCTCGGAGGGGCGGTGCTGACCGAAACCGTCTTTTCGCTCCCCGGGGTCGGCCGCCTCATGGTGGAAGGGATCTTTCAGCGCGACTACGCCGTGGTGCAGGGAGCGATGCTCCTGGTCGCCACGACCTTCGTGCTCGTGAACCTCTTGACCGACATCGCCTACGCCTTCTTCGACCCGAAGATCCGTTATGAGTGAGCCCCTCGTCCGGACGAGCCAGGCGGCCGAGGTCTGGCGCCGCCTGAAGCGCAACCGCGCCGCGCTCGCGGGCGGGACGATCGTGGCCGTGTTCGTCTTCACCGCCCTCTTCGCCCCCGGGATCGCCCCGTACGCTCCGGACGCCGGCGATCTCGGCCGGCGGCTCGAGCCGCCCTCGGCCGAACACTGGCTGGGGACCGACGAGCTTGGCCGCGACATCTTCAGCCGCATCGTCCACGGCGCGCGCGTCTCGCTGCAGATCCAGCTCGTCGCCGTCCTCATCGCGCTCGTCGTCGGATGCCTCCTCGGGCTTCTGGGGGGATACTACGGGGGCTGGGCGGACCACGCGATCATGCGCGCGATGGACATCCTGCTCGCCTTTCCCGGCATCTTCCTCGCCATCTCGATCATCGCCGTCTTGGGCCCGGGCCTGCTCAACCTGATGCTCGCGGCGGGGATCTACTCCATACCGCAGTTCGCGCGCATCGTGCGCGGCTCGATCCTGAGCCTCAAGGAAAAGGAATTCGTCGAGGCCGCGCGCGCGGCCGGGGAGGGCGACGGGAGCATCCTCTTCCGGCACCTCTTGCCGAACGCGATGGCGCCGATCATCATCCAGACGACGCTGCGCATGGCGACCGTGTTGCTCACGGCCTCGGGGCTGAGCTTTCTCGGCCTCGGGGTGCAGCCGCCGCACCCCGAGTGGGGGGCGATGCTCTCGAACGCCCGTCCTTATCTCATCACCGCCCCACATGTCGCCACCTTCCCGGGGCTCGCCATCATGCTCGTCGTGATGGGCTTCAACCTCTTCGGGGACGGCCTGCGGGACTCGCTCGACCCGCGTCTCAAGGATTAGCCGCGCCATGCCGCTTCTTTCCGTGCGCGATCTGCGGACCCACTTCTTCTCGGCCGGGAGGGTCATCCGGGCGCTCGACGGCGTCTCCTTCGACATCGCCGAAGGCGAGGTCTTCGGAATCGTGGGCGAGACCGGCTGCGGCAAATCGGTCACCGCGCTCTCCATCCTGCGGCTCATCCCCTTTCCGCCGGGGAAAATCGTCTCCGGCTCGATCCGCTTCCGCGAAAACGATCTGCTCGCGCTTTCCCCCGAGCGGATGCGCTCCTTCCGCGGCAAGGAGATCTCCATGATCTTCCAGGAGCCGATGACCTCGCTCAACCCCGTTTTCCGCGTGGGCGAGCAGATGCGGGAGGTCATCGCGCTGCACCAGGGGCTGGGCCGCGTGGAGGCTTGGAAAGCCGCCGTCGAGATGCTCGCCCGCGTGCGCATCCCGGAGGCCGAGAAGATCGCCCGCTGTTATCCGCACCAGCTGAGCGGGGGCATGCGGCAGCGGGTGATGATCGCGATGGAGCTCTCCTGCCGGCCCGCGCTGCTGATCGCCGACGAGCCCACAACCGCACTCGACGTCACCATCCAGGCCCAGATCCTGCGGCTTCTCCAGCAGATGCGACGCGAGTTCGGCACCGCGATCCTGCTCATCACCCACGACCTGGGGGTCGTCGCCCAGATGTGCGACCGTGTCGCCGTCATGTATGCGGGCGGAATCGTCGAGGAGGCGGGCGTCCTGGAGATCTTCGAAGCCCCGCGCCACCCCTACACCCAAGGGCTCTGGGGGGCGATCCCGCCTGCCGAGGAGGAACGCGAAACCCTCGCCGTCATCCCCGGCACGGTGCCCGATCTCTCCCGGCCGCCCGCCGGCTGGAAACGTGCCGCGCTGGAAATGGCCTGAAGCTC
>CAZQUP010000062.1:14922-17705 GCA_964596545.1 uncultured Desulfatibacillum sp.
CCCCTTCCACCCGCGCTGCGGCAGGCGCTTTGCGCCCTGCGACCGCGAGCGGCCCACCATGCGCGGGGTTGGCGCGGGACACCGCGTGGCCTGTCACCTCTACCCGGAAGGAGAAGGGTCATGACCGAGCCTCTCCTCGAGGCCCGCGGCCTGGCAAAGCACTTCGCGGTGACGCGCGGCCTTTCCGGCCGCAAGGTCTTCGTCCGCGCCGTGGACGGGATCGACTTCGCCGTCGGCTCCGGCGAGACGCTCGGTCTCGTCGGCGAATCGGGTTGCGGCAAGACGACGGCCGGCAGGCTCGTGCTCCGGCTGATCGAACCCACGGCGGGCGAGGTCCGCTTCGCAGGGGAAGATCTCGGGCGCCTCGACCGCCGGGCGCTGCTCGCCCGCCGGCGCTTTTTTCAGATCATCTTTCAGGACCCTTTCGCCTCCCTCAACCCGAGGATGACGGTCGCCGAGATCGTGGGCCGGCCGATGGAAATCCACGGCATCGCCCGCCGCGCCGAGCGCGACGACCGGGTCGCCGAGCTGCTCGAAGCGGTCGGCCTGCGGCGGGAGCAGCTCGGGCGCTACCCGCACGAATTCTCGGGCGGCCAACGCCAGCGGATCGGCATCGCCCGGGCGATCGCCACCCGACCGCGGTTGATCGTGGCCGACGAGCCCACTTCGGCGCTCGACGTCTCCGTGCAGGCTCAGATCCTGAACCTCCTGCGCGACCTGCAACAGCGCTTCGGGCTAACCTACTTATTCATCTCGCACAACATCGGCGTGATCCGCCACATCAGCGACCGTGTGGCCGTGATGTACCTCGGGAAAATCGTCGAGCTTGCCGAAAAGCGCGCCCTCTTCGAACAGCCGGCGCATCCCTACACCCAAGCGCTGCTCGCCGCGGTTCCGAAAACCGACCCCCGGCGGCGGGAATCCGGCCCCATCCTCGAAGGCGACGTGCCCAGCCCCGTAAACCCCCCGGCCGGCTGCCGCTTTCACACCCGTTGCCGCCGGGCGATGCCGAAGTGCGGAAGCGAGGAACCCGCTTTCCGGAGGCTGGCCGACGGCCGGCGGGTCGCCTGTCACCTTTACTGAGCCGTGCCGGATGCAGCGGCTCCGCCCCCCTCGAAAGCGAGGTGTGACTATGAAACCGAGCGCCCCGAGCCCCTTCTTCACCCTGATCCGCGGTGCTGAGGTCTTCGCCCCGGAGCCCTGCGGCCGAAACGACATCCTGCTGGCGGGCGAAAAAATCGCGCGCATCGCGCCGAAGATCGACCTGCCGCGGGATTTCGACGTCCTGCGCCTTCCGGCGGAAGGAAAACTCGCCGTGCCCGGTTTCATCGACCTCCACGTCCATCTCCTGGGCGGCGGGGGCGAGGCGGGTCCGGCAAGCCGCGCCCCCCAGATCACCCTCTCGCGGATCACCCGCGCGGGGGTGACCACCGTGGTCGGGCTGCTCGGAACCGACGACGTCACGCGCCGGCCCGAGAGCCTTCTCGCGCAAGCCCTGCAGCTGGCCGCCGAGGGGATCTCGGCCTTCATCTACAGCGGATCCTACCAGCTGCCGCCCGCGACGATCACCGGCAGCCTGCGCAGGGACCTCGCCCTCCTGCCCGCGGTGATCGGTGTCAAAACCGCCATCTCCGACCACCGCTCCTCGCAGCCGACCTTCGAGGATCTCTGCCGCCTCGCGGCCGAGGCCCGCGTAGGGGGCATGCTGGGAGGGAAGGCAGGACTGGTTCACCTGCATGTCGGCGCCGGGCCGCGCGGGCTCGAGCCGCTGCGGCGCCTCCTGCGGGAGACCGAGATTCCCGTCGGGCAGTTTCTGCCCACCCACGTCAACCGCACGCCGGCCCTGCTCGAGGAGGCGATCGCCTTCGGCCGCGAGGGAGGGTTCATCGACCTCACCGCCCGCGGCCGGAACCTCCGCTTCCGCCCGACAGTCGCCGAAGCGGTGCGGCAGGCGCTCGCCGCGGGGGTGCCGCTCGATCAGATCAGCCTGAGCTCGGACTCGAACGGCTCGATGCCGGTCTTCGACAGCCGAGGCCGTCTCGTCCGACTCGCCCTGGGCGAGATCGAAAGCCTCACCCAGGACTGGCGCCGGCTTGTCCGGGAGGGGCTCCCCCTCGAGCAGGCGCTCCGGCTCGTAACCGTGAACCCCGCGCGGCGCACGGGGCTCTTTGACCGCAAGGGGAGTCTCGCTTCAGGGAAAGACGCCGATCTTCTCCTTCTCGACCGCAGCCTGGAGATCGTCGCCGTGTTCGCCCGGGGAAGGCGCATGGTGGACCGCGGCAAAGCCCTGGTGAAAGGGACGTTCGAGGACTGACGGAGGAAGCGATGCGCGCAAAAGAAAGCTCGCTCGCCCCGCCCCTGATCGGCATCACCTGCTCCCGGCTGACCGGGGGGGCTTGGGGCACCTATTCCCTCGGCCATTTCCTGGATTACACGTTCTCCGATTACAGCCACGCGGTGCTCCAGGCGGGCGGAGCGCCCGTGCTGATCCCCACGCCCCAGAGCCCCCAGAGTCTCAAACGGATTCTCGCCGGGCTCGAGGGGGTGATCCTGAGCGGCGGGCCCGATGTGCACCCGGGCCGTTACGGCGAGGAGCCCACAGCCGGGCTGGGCGAGATCGACGAGGCCCTCGATCGCATGGAGATCCCGCTCGCCCGGCTCGCCGTAGAAAGCGGGATGCCGCTGCTCGGGATCTGCCGCGGGGTTCAGGTGCTGAACGTCGCCTTGGGGGGAAGCCTCTATCAGGACATCGCCAGCCAGCTGCCGCAGGCGATCTGTCACAT
>CAZQUP010000063.1:0-6390 GCA_964596545.1 uncultured Desulfatibacillum sp.
TCGACCCGGCCTTCGAGCCCCCGCAGCTCGCCCTCGAGGAACTCCGGCGGCGGGCGGCCGAGGAGAACCCGGGGCTGCGCGCGCTCCGTCTCGCCGTGCTTGCCCGCCGGGCCGAGGTCGAGCGGGCGCGGCGCGCGGCCTACCCCGACTTCACCCTCAAGTTCGCTTACGGGCAGCGGGACGACCGCCTCGACATGGTGAGCGGCATGATCGAGATGAACATCCCGATCTACTACCGCTCCAAGCAGGAGCGCCGCTTGGCCGAGGAGCTCGCCCTCGTGCGCGCCGCCGAATCCCGTCTTGCGGCCGCGCAAAACGAGCTCTCCGCGCGCCTCGCCCGGCTCGAGGCCCGGTCGCGGGCGCTCGAACGCCGCATCGCGCTCTTCGACTCGGGGATTCTTCCCCAAGCGCGGCTACGGCTTGAATCGATTCTCAGCGCCTACCGCGTCGGTCGCTCCGGTTTCGCCGAGGTCGTGGAAGCCCGCCTGCGGCTCTACCGGCTCGAGCTCGACTACCACGAGGCGTTGACGGATTACGGAAAGACGATCGCCGATCTCGAGGCCGCCCTCGGCGGGCCGCTCGCCTCCGGGAGGTCGAAATGAACGCCTCGGCCGCCATCCTGCTTGCGCTCGGCCTGATCCTTTCCATCCCTCCGCCCGCCACCGGCCAGCATGCCCATCCGACGAGGCCGGCCGCTCCTCCCGCGCCTTCGTCCGGGAACGACCTGGAGATGCTGAAAGGGCTGACCCTCGATGCGCTGCGCCGCGAAGGCAAGGTACGCGAAATCCCGCCGGGCACGGTTGAAATCGCACCCGAGGTCGGAAAACGGATCGGAATCCGCTTCGCCACGGTCGAGAAAAAGTTCCTTCGGAAAACGATCCGGACCGTAGGCCGCATCGAGCCCGACGAGAGGCGGATCGCGGTCGTCTCCGCGCGAATCGGCGGCTGGGTCGAGGCACTGCATGCCGATTTCACCGGCCGCTTCGTGCGGCGGGGGGAGCCGTTGCTTGCGATTTACAGCCCGGAGCTCGTCGCCACGCAGGAAGAATACCTTCTCGCCCTCCGCGCGGAGCGGGAATGGGGGCGGAGCCCCTTCTCCGAGGTCGCCGCCGCGGGACGGGAGCTTGCGGCCGCGGCCCGGCGGCGCCTGCTGCTGTGGGGGATCTCCGAATCCGAAATCCGCCGCCTCGAGGAACGGGGCACCGCCGAGACCACGCTCACCCTCCACAGCCCTCTCGAGGGGTACCTGTTGGAAAAACGAGTCGTCCGCGGCCAGTTCGTGGAGGCGGGGACCGAGTTGTTCAAAATCGTCGATCTTTCGGTTGTGTGGATGACCGCCGAGATCTACGAAAACGAGCTTTCCGCGGTGCACCCGGGCCGGGAGGCGGTCGTTCGGCTCTCCGCCGCCCCGGGGGAGCGCTTCACCGTCCAGGACGGTTACCTCTACCCGACCCTCGACCCTCAGACCCGCACCGCCCGCGTACGCTACGAGTTCCCCAACCCGCGGCGCCTGCTCAAACCCGAAATGTTCACCGAGGTTGAAATCGCCGTCCCCTTGGGCTGGCGGCTCTCCGTGCCGGGGGACGCGGTGATCGACTCGGGGCTGCGCCGCATCGTCTTCGTGGAGGCCGCGGAGGGATTTCTCGAACCCCGCGAGGTGCGCCTGGGGGTTCGGGCGGGAAACGACCTCGAGGTGCTCGAAGGCCTTGCCGCGGGCGAGCGCGTGGTCACGCGCGCCAATTTCTTGATTGATTCGGAGTCACGGCTACGCGAGGCCTTAGGCGGGGGGCACCCGCACTGAGAGCCCGCGTGAGGCGGGAGTCGCCGGCATGATCGAGATCGTCATCGAGCGCTGCGCGCGCAACCGCTTTCTCGTCTTCGCCGTCGTGTTGCTGGCGACCCTGGCCGGAATTTACAGCCTGCGGCACATCCCGCTCGACGCCGTCCCGGACATCTCCGATGTCCAGGTGATCGTCTACACGCCCTGGGAAGGCCGCAGCCCGGATTTGATCGAGGACCAGGTCACCTACCCGATCGTCACCGCCCTGCTTTCGGCCCCGCGGGTCAAGACGGTGCGCGGCATCTCCGATTTCGGCTATTCCTACGTCTACGCGATTTTCGAAGACGGCACCGACATCTACTGGGCGCGCTCGCGGGTCCTCGAGTACCTGCAGCAGATCGCACGCCGCCTGCCCGAGGACGCCTCGCCCGCCCTCGGCCCCGATGCGAGCGGTGTGGGCTGGGTCTTCACCTACGCCCTGGTCGACGACAGCGGCCGACGGGACCTGAGCGAACTGCGGGCGCTTCAGGACTGGCACCTCCGCTACGCGCTGGCCAGTGTTCCCGGAGTCGCCGAAGTCGCCGGTGTCGGGGGCTTCGTCCGGCAGTACCAGGTGAACGTCGACCCGCAGCGGCTTTCGGCCTACGGGATTTCGATCCGCGAGGTCATGGAACGCATTCGCCTATCCAACCGTGATGTCGAGGGGCGTGTGCTCGAGATGGGCGGCCGCGAGTACATGGTCCGCAGCCGCGGCTACCTCCGCGGTACGGAGGACCTTCGGCGGATCGTGGTGGACGCCCGCGGCGGAACCCCGGTTCTTTTGGGGGACGTGGCCCAGATCAACCTGGGTCCCGACATCCGCCGTGGCATGGTGGAACTGGACGGGCGCGGCGAGGTGGTGGGTGGAATCGTGGTCATGCGCCACGGAGAAAACGCGCTCCGCGTCATCCGCGCGGTCAAGGAAAAGATCGCGCAGATCACCCCGGGTCTTCCCGAGGGAGTGCGCATCGTCCCCACCTACGACCGCTCGGAGCTGATTCTTCTCGCCATCGGCACGCTGCAGAAAACGCTTCTGATCGAGATCGCCGCCGTGAGTCTGGTGGTGATCCTTTTTCTCTTCCATTTCCGCTCGGCTCTCGTTCCGATCCTGGCGCTGCCGGTCGCGGTTGCGGTCTGTTTCATCCCGATGATGCTTCTCGGCATCCCCTCAAACATCATGTCCCTCGGAGGGATCGCGCTTTCGATCGGCGTGCTCGTGGACGCGGCGATCGTCATGGTGGAAAACGGGGTGCGCCGGGTCGCCGAGGCGGGAAACTCGGCCTCCCGCCGGGAGGTCCTCGTCCGCTCCTGCCTCCAAGTGGGCCGTGGCCTCTTCTTCGCGCTGCTCATCATCCTCGTCTCCTTCGCTCCGGTCTTCCTCCTCGAAGCCCAGGAGGGGAGACTCTTCCGGCCGCTCGCCTTCACCAAGACCTTCGCCATGGCCGCCGCCACGATCCTCGCCGTGACCTTCGTCCCGGTGCTCATGACCGTGTTTCTCTCCCGGGGGCGGATCCGAGCCGAATCCGAAAACCCCGTCTCGCGCTTTCTGCACCGGCTCTACGAGCCGGTCCTCCGGTTGGCGCTCCGCAGGCGCAAGACGACCCTTCTTCTGAATGCACTGCTCATCCCCTTGAGCATCGCCTTGGGCCTCGGGGCGGGAAGCGAGTTCATGCCGCCCCTCTACGAGGGGACGATCTTCTACATGCCGGTCAGCGCGCCGGGGATCTCGGTGACCGAGGCCGGAAGGCTGCTTGCCATCCAGGATCGGATTCTGAAAAGCTTTCCGGAGGTGGAGCGCGTTTTCGGCAAGGCCGGCCGCGCCGAGACCGCAACCGACCCCGCACCCTTCAGCATGATGGAGACGACGGTCCTGCTCAAACCCCGGGACGAATGGCGACGGGTGAAGAACGACTTCGCCTCCTGGCCCTCGGCCCTCCGGCCGTTGGCCGCGTTTTTCCTCGGCCAGGAGCGGACGCTCACCTACGAGGAACTCGTCGCCGAAATGGATCGGGCGATGCGTTTCCCCGGGCTGCAGAACTCCTGGACCATGCCCATCCGGGCGCGCATCGACATGCTCACGACCGGCATCCGCACGCCGGTGGGGGTCAAGGTCTTCGGTCCCGATCTTCAGACCGTCGAGGAGATCGGCCTGAGAATCGAAGCTGCGCTCAAGGACCTCGCCGGGACGCGCAGTGTGTTCGCCGAGCGCGCCGCCGGCGGCTATTTCGTCGACATCGACATCCGCCGCGAGGCGATCGCCCGCTACGGGCTCACCGTGGCCGAGGTCCAGGACGTGATCCAGTCGGCGATCGGGGGGATGAATCTCACGCGCACGGTCGAAGGGCGCGCCCGATTCCCGGTAAACCTGCGCTACCCGCGCGAGCTGCGCGACGATGTGGAGCGGTTCGAGCGCGTCCTCGTCCCGGTTCGGCCGTCGGGCGGACAGGCGATGGAATCCGCCGGGCGACCGGTGGCCCAGATTCCGCTCGCCCAGCTCGCCGACATCAGCGTCCGCTCGGGCCCGGCCATGATCCGAAACGAGGACGGCCTGCTCGCAGGATACGTCTTCATCGACGTCGCCGGCCGCGACCTCGGCGGCTACGTCGAGGAAGCCCGCCGGATCGTCCGCGAGCAGGTCGCGCTTCCGCCGGGCACGTTTCTCTCCTGGAGCGGGCAATACGAGTTCCAGCTCCGCGCCCGCGAACGGCTGCAGATCCTCCTGCCGGTCGTCTTTTTCGTCATCCTGATTCTCCTCTACCTCGCCTTCCGCTCGCTCGCCGAATCCCTCACCCTCATGGTCGCCGTGGTCTACGCCATGACCGGCGGGGTGATCCTGCAGGTGCTGCTCGGCTACAACTTCAGCGTCGCGGTCTGGGTGGGCTACATCGCCCTCTATGGGATCGCGGTCGAAACCGGAGTCGTCATGGTCCTCTACCTCCAGGAAGCGCTCGACCGTCGCGTGAAACAAGGCTCCGTGAGCCCCCGGGACATCCTCGATGCGACCCTCGAGGGTTCGGTGCTCAGGCTTCGGCCCAAGGTGATGACCGTCGCCACGACCCTGATCGGGCTCCTGCCCATTCTCGGGTCCTCCGGGGTGGGAGCCGACGTCATGAAGCCGATCGCCGCCCCGATCGTGGGAGGGCTGGTCACCTCGACCCTCCATGTGCTGATCGTCACTCCGGTCATCTTCGCCATGGTCAAGGAACGCGCACTGCGCCGGGGGCGCCTGGGGCCTTCGAACGCCGATGGAACAGGGAGCGCCCCGTCCCCGACTTCCCCGAAGGAGAAACATCCATGAAAACAGCTCATGTGATTCCCGCGGCCGCAGCGGCCGCACTGACGCTCTGGGTCCTGGCCTTCCCGAGCTTTGCCCAGCATGGACATTCCCACGGCGCGGGGCACGGCGGCGCTTCGACGGCTGGCCGGGAGCTCCTCGTCGACGGCCTGCGGATCGCTTTCCACGTCATGGGCAACGCCGAGCACCGTAGGATGCTCCGGGAGATGAAGCTCAAGGACAACGTGGAGCCCGAGAGTACGCACAACATCACGGTGATGCTCTCGGATGCCGCAAGCAAAAAACCGCTCACCGGGGCCTCGGTCGGCATGAAGGTCGTCGACCCGCGGGGGGGCGAACAGATCCGACCGCTCACCTACAACGAAGGCCTGCAGGGCTACGAGGGCTTTTTTCGCTTGCCCGAAAAAGGAACTTACGAATTCTTCGTGGTGGTCCGCATCGGCGAGGAGCGAAAGACGGCGGGGATCTCTTGGGAACAGAAATGAGCCGTGGCGGGAGGGCGGCCGGCCTGAAGGCCGGACTACGCCGGGGGGAGAGGGAAATTTCCCTTCCCAGCTGCCCCTCAAGGTGATCCTTTTCCCGGTCATCCCCGCTCCCCGGGTGGAAATATTCGAACCCCACACGCCGAGATAGAGCCCGCAGGGATGCTTGTCGTCGAAACCGCCCTGGACGGCGTGCTTGTCGCCGATCGGGAAGCGGCCGCAGGAGACGTAACCCGAAGCGAAGGCGAGTGCGGCGAAGTTCGTCGGTTTTCCGCTTCCGAATCTCCTGCCCAAGCCTTCCGAACGGGGGCGATCTGCGGCGGACATGTCGTACCGGCAGGAAACCCCGCCGGGGGTGAAACCGCTCAGGAAAAAGCCGCTCGTCCCGAACCACATGAAAGACAAGCGCGGCGGCGACGAACGCCCAGACATAGTCCGCATGGACCTGAGCGAACTCGATCGCCGCGCGGGTGGACGCCGCGGAGAGCGGCTCGTCCGCCGCCCAGGCGTTGACGGCGGAAAAGCCGAAGGTACAAGACAGGACGAATCGTTTGTTCATCACCCTCCACTCCTTGACCGAAGGTTTTTTGGCGGTCCGAGGCTGGGAGTCGCTTTTGCAACGCCGCCGGTGTTAAAGCCCTCGCCTGCCGTCACATCAAAACATATACGCGCGTTTCTTTTCGCATCGAACCCCGCGGCGGAAAAATATCGACAAAAAATTTTAATGAACCAAAACGGATTTTTTCAGGATAGAGGAACCGGCTGACGCGCACGGCGTAAGAAAAACCTCCGTC
>CAZQUP010000063.1:6401-11480 GCA_964596545.1 uncultured Desulfatibacillum sp.
TTTTGACAAGCGGGGCCGCGTGGGGTAGAAATTCCGGAAAAAGCGATTCGCCGGCGAAGCCATCGGCGGGCGGCCTTCGACTCCGGCGGGGGCCGAATTCAGGTCGTTGGGGAAAAGGAGTGCGTGATGAGAAAAGCAAATCGGTTCGCCTTCTGCCTGGCACTGGCCGCGGTGGTTCTCCTTGCGATTCTCGGCTGCCAGAAAAAGGAGATCGCCTCGGGTGCGGGGTACGGTGCGGCAGGCGACGCAAGCGGCGCCTCCGGGACCGGTCGCCGGCCCGGCATGGCCGAGCAGGATCTCGGCGGAACCGCAGGCCGGGGAATCCCGGGCGGCGGGGCGGCCACGATGCCCGCCTCCGAGCGCATGGCGTTTGAGAACGAGGACATCTACTTCGCCTTCGACAGCGCCGCCCTTTCGCAGGAAGCTCAGGCGATCCTGCGCAAGAAAGCGGCCTTCCTCAAGGCCCATCCCCAAGTCCGGGTCACGATCGAGGGCCATTGCGACGAACGCGGCACCAACGAATACAACCTTGCCCTGGGCGAGGCCCGGGCCAAGGCCGCCAAAGCCTTTCTCGTGGATCTCGGGATCCCGGCCGAGCGGCTGGCGACGATCAGCTACGGCGAGGAACGACCGATCGCCAAAGGGAGCACCGAGGAGGCTTGGGCGAAAAACCGTCGTGCTCACTTCGTGATCGAACCCTGAGCCCCGCCGCCGGCATCCCGATTCGGCCCCGCCGGCGGAGATAAGCAAGCACTCGAGGCGATGATCCGCAAGATCGTCTCCGGCGGCCAGACGGGAGTCGACCGCGCGGCGCTCGACGCCGCCATCGAGTTGGGAATCCCTCACGGCGGCTGGGTGCCGCGGGGCCGTCGCGCCGAGGACGGCCCCTTGCCCGCGCGCTACCGCCTGCGGGAAACCCCAAGCGAAGAGTATGCCGAGCGCACCGCGAGGAACGTCCGCGACGCGGACGGAACCCTGATCCTCTCCCGCGGCCCCTTGACCGGGGGCTCCGAGCTCACCCGCCGTATCGCGCGGGAAATCGGCCGCCCCGTCCTGCATGTCGATCTTGCGCGGACAAGCGCTTTCCAAGCCTCTCAGCGCATTCTCGAGTGGCTTGCGCGGCACGAGATCCGCGTGCTGAACGTCGCCGGTCCCCGGGCAAGCAAGGATCCCGGGATTTACGACCGTGCCCTTCGCCTGCTCGAGGCGGTCCTCATCCTGGATGCCGCCTCGCCCCGGCCCTCGGCAACGAAGCGTTCCCAACCGCAAGCCGAGACTCCTCCGCCGCAGCGCGTGCGCGAAGCCGTGGAGCTGATCAAGAACGATCTGCCGCTTAAAGACCGGGTACGCATCGCCAACCTGGCGGAAAGCGAGCTGAACAGCCTGAAGCGCACTCTGGGCGAACGGATCATCCTGCGCTTCGGCCTGGACGGCGGGAACGAAACGCTCCTGCGCTCCTGCCGCTTCAGGGCCCGCCGTCCCTTGCGGGATGCCGAAGACGCGGCCGAAATTCTCCTGCGTGCCCTGTGGCTGGACCTGCGCCGCACCCACCCCCTGCGTCGCATTCGGTGAGCACCGCCTCCACGACCCAAATCGCGAAGCAGGAACTTTTCTCACCACAGTTGGGAAATAGAACTCCCAGAGCGACGCCCTCGGGACCTGCCGCGGGGCAAACGACGTCGGCGTCGATCTTTAACAAAAACATTGTTTTTTTTGGTTGACCGGCCTCTCGAGCAAGGCATGGCACGAGGCTTGCTGATCAAGGGGAGGATCCCGGCGCCGACCGTCGACGGACGGCCCGGGGCAAGCCGCAAGCCGATCGGAGGTGAACGGGGTGGGGATTTGGGATAAAATTAACCCTTCGGCATCGGAGGAGACGGCCGAGGAAATCGTTTCCGACCGCGGTGGAATGCGATCCGGCAAGGAGCGCCGCAAAGGCGACCTCCCCTATGAGGGCAACGACCGTCGCAGCGGCCGGGACCGGCGCCGCGGTTTCGACCGCCGCAGCGGCATCGACCGCCGCCGGACTCCGGAGCGCCGCAACGAACGATCCCTCGACTCCGCCGAACGCATCGAACGCCGCGATGCGCTCCGTCGCCTCTTCGGCCTCTTCTGACGCTGGAGCAACCGGGCGGCCGCTCGTGATCGGCTCGGAGGCCGAAGCGGCCCGAAGGATTCCTTCCTTTACCGCTTCACCGCAGGATCAGGCAAGGAGCTTTTTCACCGCGGCGATCACCGCCCCGTAGTCGGGCTCCTGCGAAACTTCCTTTACGTGCTGCACATAGCGCACGACCCCCTGGCGGTCGACGACGAAGATCGAGCGCGCCAGCAGCCTCAACTCCTGGATCAGCACCCCGTAAGCCCGGCCGAACGCTCCCTCGCGGTGGTCGGAGAGCGTTTTCACCTTGTCCACACCGGCGGCCCCGCACCAACGCTTCTGCGCAAACGGCAGATCACCGTGAGCACCTGGACCTCCGGGCCCAGGGCGGCGGCCTCGGTGTTGAAACGCCGCGTCTCCATGTCGCAGACCGGGGTGTCGAGCGAAGGGACGGCGGAGACGATCAGCACCTTGCCCCGGAAGTCCGACAAACGGACCGGTTTGAGATCGTTGTCCAGGAGAACGACATCGGGGGCGGGCGTCCCCTCGCGGATCTCCTCCCCCACGAGCGTCAGCGGGTTTCCTCGCAGCGTCACGGCACCTTGGCGTTCCGGCATCGGGATGTCTCCTTTTCCTGGTTTGAAATCACGGTCGAACGACGGCGCCGCCCCGCGCGGTATGCCGGAGCGGCTTTTTCGAAAACCGATGGCAGACGATAAGATCGCCGGGCTTCGAATCAAGGCCCGCCGGAGATCGCCGGTTTGACAGCGCCGGCAACCGGCTCCATGTTTGCACGTCACCGCATGAGCGCGTGTGCCGAGACAGCCGGCAAAGCCCTTTTACCCTCTCCGCCGAAAGGACACCTCCGATGAGCAGGATCCTCTACCTTCAGGCCTCGCCGCGGGCGGAACAGTCCTTTTCCCTCGCCCTGGCCGATTCGTTTCTTGAGACCTACCGCGGACTTCACCCCGCGGACACGGTCACCGTGCGCAACGTTTTCCAGACCGATCTTCCCCCCTTCGACGGCGCGGTGCTCGCCGCGAAATACGCTCTGCTGCACGGACAGCCGCACACGGCGGCGCAGGCCGAAGCCTGGAAGGCGGTCGAACGGATCGCCGCCGAGTTCGCCGCCCACGACAAGTTCGTGATCGCCGCCGCAATGTGGAATTTCTCGATTCCCTACCGCCTGAAGCATTACCTCGACCTCCTCATTCAGCCGGGGCTCACCTTCCGCTTCTCTGCCGAAAGCGGCTACCGTGGGCTGGTCACCGGGAAACCGGCGTTTCTGGCGCTCGCCCGCGGCGGCGAATACCCCCCGGGGACGCAGGCGGAAGCTTTCGATTTCCAAAGCCGCTACCTCAAGACCGTTCTCGGCTTCATCGGCTTCAGCCGGATCGAAACCCTCGCCGTGGAACCCACCTTGGGCGATCCCGAACTCACCGCACGCCGCCTGGAAGAAGCTCGTGCGCGGGCGGCGGAAATCGCGCGCTCCTTCTGAGCCGTTCTTGCCGTCTGGATGCCCCCCGATGGCCCGCTTCGTCCGCAACGGCATGGTGGTTTTCCTGCTCGCCACGGCCTCGGCCTTCGCCGCGGGTGACGAAGAGGTCGACCACAGCCTCTATGCCGCGCTCCCCGCCCGCCATGTGGAAAACGGTCTTGTGGACTACGCGGGGTTCAAGCGCGGGGAGGAAGTCCTCGACGGCTGCCTCGATCGGCTCTCGCGGGTCGACCCCGAAACGCTTTCCCGTGCGGAGCAATTCGCCTTCTCCATCAACGCCTACAACGCCTGGAGGATCAAACCCGTTCTCACCCGCTGGCCGCGGCTCTCTTCGATCAAAGATCTCGGAACCTGGTTGCGAAGCCCCTGGCGGGTCCCCCTCGCCCGTCTGGGCCGACGCCTCCTGACGCTCGATGAGATCGAACACGGGATCCTCCGGCCGCCCTTCGCCGCCCCCCGCGTGCACTTCGCCGTGAACTGCGCTTCGCGGGGCTGCCCGCCGCTTCTCGCTGTACCCTTCCGCGGGGCGACGCTTGAGGGGCAGCTTGATCGCGCGACGGCCGATTTCCTCAACGACCCCGCCCGCTATCGTCTCGAGGAGCCCGACTTCCATGTGAGCTCGCCCTTCCAGTGGTTCACCGAAGACTTCCCGCAAGGAGTGCCCGCCTTTTACCTGCGTTTCGCCCGAAACGGACTGCGGGAGCGGCTCACGGCCGCCGGGGACCGCCTCCAGGTGCGCTTTCCCGATTGGGATTGGAGCCTGAACAGCCGCTGACTTACGGAGGCGGCCGGGGAAGACTGAGGGTTTGAAAAAAACTCCGATTTCTGGCAGGTAACGAGGCGGCCGGCCATCCTCGAGGGCGGCCGGCCGCCCGAAAAGGAGCCCCCGCCTATGCCGCAGCTCACCGATCTTCTCGCCCTGGGACAGTCGATCTGGCTCGATTTCATCCGCCGCTCCCTTCTCGATTCCGGGGAGATGGCCGCACTCGTCGCCCGCGGGGTCCGCGGCATGACCTCCAACCCGGCGATCTTTGAAAAGGCGATCGCCGGATCGAAGGAATACGAGTCCGAAATCGCCGCCCTTGCCGCCCGGGGGCTCTCCGACCGGGAGATCTACGAAACGCTCGCCGTCGAAGACATCCGCCGCGCGGCCGACGTGCTCCTGCCCGTCTATCGGGACTCGGAGGGCCAAGACGGCTATGTCAGCCTCGAGGTCGACCCCTTTCTCGCCCGGGACGCCGGGGCCACGGCCGCGGAGGCGAAAAGGCTCTATGAGCGCGTGGAGCGGCCCAACCTGATGATCAAGATTCCGGCTACGGCCGAGAGCCTGCCTGCGGTCACGGAAAGCCTGGCCGCCGGGGTCAACGTAAACGTCACCCTCATTTTCGGCCTGAAAAATTATCGCGAGGTCGTCCATGCCTTTTTCGAGGGCCTCGAGCGACTGGCCGCGGCTCATCTCGGTCCACGAGGTGCAGGTCCGTCA
>CAZQUP010000063.1:11490-17342 GCA_964596545.1 uncultured Desulfatibacillum sp.
CCCGCGTTCGAAAAGGGCATCCCGTGGAGCGGGTCGCCTCGGTGGCCTCCTTCTTCGTCAGCCGCATCGACACCGCGGTCGACCGCGAGCTCGAGGCCCGCGGGGCGGGAGAACTTGCCGGCAAGGCGGCGGTCGCCTGGAGCCGTCTCGCCTACGCCGAGTTCCGCGACCTCTTCGCTCTACCGCGCTGGCACGACCTCGAGGCCCGGGGGGCGCGACGACAACGTCTGCTCTGGGCGAGCACAAGCACGAAGAACCCCGCCTACCCCCCGACCCTTTACGTGGACGAGCTGATCGGACCGGAGACGGTGAACACGGTGCCGCCCGATACGCTCACCGCCTTTCTCGCCGGGGGCCGCGCCGAGCTTACCGTCACCCGGGATCTCGAAGGAGCCCGCGCCCACATCGCGCGGCTTGCGCGGCAGGGAATCGACCTCGAGGCCGTCGCCGCACGCCTTCAGCAAGAAGGGGTCGTCCTCTTCGAGCAGCCGTTTCGCAAACTGCTTGCGGCCATCGCCGAAAAACGCCGCGGCAAGGAGGGAAAACGCCCATGAACTCGGCCGAAGAGCTCAAGCGCCGCGCCGCGCACGCCGCCTGCGAGTCGGTGCGCCCGGGAATGGTGCTCGGCCTGGGGACGGGGAGCACCGCCCACTTCGCCCTGCTGCGGATCGGCGAGCTTCTGCGCGCGGGCCGCCTGACGGACATCGTGGGCATCCCGAGTTCCAGGCGCACCGAGGAGACGGCGCGAAGCTTGGGCATCCCTCTGGGCGATCTGGAGGACCACCCGGCGATCGACCTCACGATCGACGGCGCCGACGAGGTCGACCCCGACTTAAACCTCATCAAGGGGGGCGGCGGCGCGTTGCTGCGGGAGAAAGTGATCGCCCAGGCGAGCCGCTGCAACCTCATCGTGGTGGATGAAAGCAAGCTCTCCCCCCGCTTGGGGACGCACTGGGCGCTGCCGGTCGAAGTCGTCCCTTTCGCGCGCGCGGCCGAGGAACGCTTTCTCGCCTCGCTGGGGGCCGCGGTGCGGCTTCGCCAGCGGGACGGCCGCCCGGCGGCGACCGACCAGGGAAACTGGATCCTCGACGCCGCTTTCGGGCCGATCGCCGATCCGGAAGCCCTGGCGCATACGCTCGATCGCCGTGCGGGCATCGTCGAGCACGGGCTCTTCTTGGGTCTCGCCCACGAGGTGATCGTCGCCGCGGCCGAGGGGATCCGCTGCCTCAAACGTCCGTCGTAAGCCGAAGCCCCGGAACCCCTTACGCCTTCGTCGCACAAGGAGGAGAAGGCCATGAAACGAAACGACCTGCTGCGCAAGCTGAGTCTCGATCGGCGGGACTACCGTTTCTTCGACATCGGGCTGCTCGAAAAAAAAGGGGTGGCCCGCATCGGGCGCCTGCCCTTTTCGATCCGCATCCTCCTGGAGAACCTGCTTCGCCACCTGGACGGGCGGGTCGTACAGGAGGAAGACCTCCTCGCCCTCGCCCGATGGAAGAAGAGCTACGCCGAGCCCCAGGAGATCGCCTATTTCCCGGCGCGGGTGCTGATGCACGATTTCACCGGAGTGCCGGCCGTCGTCGACCTCGCGGCCATGCGTGATGCGGTCCAGGCGCTCGGCGGGGATCCCCGCCGCGTCAACCCCCTGGTCCCCGTGGACCTGATCGTCGACCACTCGATCCAGATCGACGCCTGGGGCACACGGGAGGCGCTGCGGGAAAACGTGGCCGCCGAGTACGGTCGCAACGCGGAGCGCTATGCGCTGCTCAAGTGGGCCCAGGAGAGCTTCGACCGCTTCCGGGTCGTGCCGCCGAACGCCGGCATCTGCCACCAGGTGAACCTCGAGGCGCTGGGCCGCGTGGTGTTGATCGATCGCGACCGGAGTCGGCGTCTCGCCTATCCCGACACCTTGGTCGGGCTCGACTCCCACACGCCGATGGTCAACGGCATCGGCGTTCTCGGTTGGGGGGTGGGCGGCATCGAGGCCGAGGCCGTCATGCTGGGGCAGCCCTATTATTTTTCGATCCCCGAGGTGATCGGGGTGCGCCTGAGCGGCACCCTCCGCGAGGGGGTGACGGCGACCGATCTCGTGCTCACGCTGACCGAGATGCTGCGCCGGCGGGGCGTGGTCGAGAAATTCGTCGAGTTCTTCGGGCCGGGCTTGCAGACGCTCTCGGTTCCGGACCGGGCGACGATCGCCAACATGGCCCCCGAGTACGGGGCGACCGTCGGGTTCTTCCCGGTCGATGAGCGGACCCTCGACTACCTGCAGCTCACAAACCGCGCCGCTCACGCGCGGAAGGTCGAGCGCCTCGCCCGCGCCCTGCATCTCTTTTACACGGGCGAAGAAAAACCCGACTACACCGACGTCCTCGAGCTCGACCTCGGGACCGTCGTTCCTTCGGTCGCCGGACCGGCGCGGCCGCATGACCGGATCGCGCTGCCCGAGCTTCCGGCCGTTTTTCTGAAGACGCTCGCCTGCGGGACCGAGCGTCGGGGCGACCCGGCCCATCTTGAGACCTTTCAGCAGGAATCGGCCGTCACCGCCCAACCGCCCGAGACCTGCAGCCCCCGTAAGAAATCGTGCAGCCTGAACCTCGACGGGCGGCAGGTCCCGCTGTGCGACGGCGACATCGTGATCGCCGCGATCACCTCCTGCACGAACACTTCCAACCCTTCGGTCCTGATCGGGGCGGGGCTGGTCGCCCGCAAGGCGGTCGAGTACGGCCTGCGGGTGCCGCTCCACGTGAAAACCTCGCTCGCTCCGGGCTCGCGCGTCGTGGCCGACTACCTCCGGGATGCGGGGCTGCTGCCCTACCTCGAGGCGCTGGGCTTCCACCTCGCCGCCTTCGGCTGCACGACCTGCATCGGCAACTCCGGACCGCTCCGGCCCGAGATCGAAGAGGCGATCCGGCAACACGACCTGAACGTCGCCGCCGCGCTCTCGGGCAACCGCAACTTCGAGGCCCGGATCCACCAGCGGGTGCGCTCGAACTTCCTCATGTCGCCGATGCTGGTCGTGATCTTCGCGCTCGCCGGACGCATCGACATCGATTTCGCCGTCGAGCCGGTGGGGACCGATCCGCTCGGGCGGCCGGTCTACTTCCGAGACCTCTGGCCGAGCCATGAGGAAATCGCATCGCTGGCCGCCCGCCACGTGCAGACGAAATTCTTCCGGGAGCAGTACCGCCGCATCTTCGAGGGCGACGAGTTCTGGCGCCATCTTTCCGTCCGCGGCAGCACGACGTTTCCCTGGGACCCCGCCTCCACGTATGTCCGGCGGCCGCCCTTTCTCGAAGGCTTCACGCCCACCCCGCCCCGGCCCACCGACATCCGCGACGCGGCCGTGCTGCTCGTCCTCGGCGACTCGGTGACGACCGATCACATTTCGCCCGCCGGAGCGATCGCGCCGCAGACCCCGGCGGGCCGCTATCTCCTCGAATTGGGGGTCGAGCCGAAGGATTTCAACGCCTACGGGACAAGACGCGGGAACCACGAGGTCATGATGCGCGGGGCCTTCGCCAACATCCGCATCAAGAACTTGCTCGTCGCCCCCCGCGAGGGCGGGATCACGCGCAAGTTCCCGGAAGGCCGCGAGATGCCCGTCTTCGAGGCCGCGGCCGCCTACCGCGCGGAATCCCGGCCGATGATCGTGCTCGCCGGCCGCGAGTACGGTTCCGGTTCCTCGCGCGACTGGGCGGCCAAGGGGCCGAGTCTCCTCGGAGTGCGGGCGGTGATCGCCGAATCCTTCGAGCGCATCCACCGCAGCAATTTGATCGGCATGGGGGTGCTGCCCATCGTGTTCCGCGAGGGCGAAAACCGCCAGCGCCTCGGGCTCGACGGCACCGAGCGCTTCGACGTCGCCGGGATCGCGGATCTGCGCCCGCGCAAGCGGCTGGAAATCCGCGCGCGCAAGGCCGACGGAAGGGAAATCGCCTTCGAGGGAATCGCCCGCGTGGACACCGAAATCGAGCTGGACTACTACGTCCACGGCGGCATTCTGCCCTATGTGCTGCGCCAACTCCTTGCGGGCCGCTAAGCCGGAAGGCCGGCCGCCGGCTTCGGTCGCCGCGGCGGCAGCTCCTCGATGAGCGGAGCCTCCGAGGTACTGATCCTCTTCACCCGGGCGCCGCGGCCGGGTGCGGTCAAGACCCGGCTCATCCCGCTTCTCGGCCCCTCGGGGGCGGCGGCGTTTCACCGGCGCCTGACCGAACACGCCCTGCGCGCGGCCCGGCAAGCGGCCGCACACCGCGGCGCCCGGATCATCGTCTGCCATGACGGGGGCGGCGAAGAGGAGATGGCGGCCTGGCTGGGCGGCGGTCTGTCTTTCCTCGCGCAGCAGGCGGGGGATCTGGGATGCCGCATGCAGGCGGCCTTCTCCCGGGCCTTCGCCGAAGGCGCAACGAGCTGTGTTCTGATCGGCGCGGACGCCCCCGGCTTGGACACCGGCTACCTGCTCGAGGCCTTCGGCCGGCTGGAAGGGGAGGATCTCGTTTTCGGGCCGGCGGCCGACGGCGGGTTCACCCTGCACGGCATGACCGCGCGCGCCTTCCGGCGGGGAACCCCCCATCTTGAGCCCGGCATGCCCTGGGGGACGAGCCGGGTGCTCGCGGAAGCGTCGGGCCGCTTGCGGGACCGCGGTCGGACGGCCGCGCTGCTGCCGACGCTCTTTGACGTGGACCGCCCCGGCGATCTCGCGGCCGCCTTCGAGCACCTGTGCCGGGGCCCGGGCCGCCCGTGGCTCACGGTCGTGCTGCCGGCCCGTGACGAAGAGGAGCTGCTCTCCGGCACGATCGCCTCCCTGGCATTAGGATCCCACCCGGGGGTCGAGGCCGTCCTCGTCGATGGGGCGAGCCGCGACCGAACGCGCGAGATCGCCGCCGCATCCGGCCTGCGCGTTCTCGCCGGCGAGCCGCCGCGCGCCTGGCAGATGAACGCGGGGGCGGCCCTCGCAGCGGGAGATGTGCTCCTCTTTCTCCATGCCGACACAAGGCTTCCGCCCGACTACCCGGAGATCGTCCCTCGCGTGCTCGATCGCCCGGGGTCCGCGGCGGGCGCTTTCCGGCTCGGCATCGATGCCCCCGCAAGGAGCCTGCGACTGATCGAATGGGGGGCGGCATGGCGCTGCCGCCGGTTCGGGCTGCCCTACGGGGACCAGGGACTTTTTTTGCGGCGCGAGGTTTTCTGGGAGGAAGGGGCCTTTCCGCCGCTTGCCCTCTTCGAGGATTTCGCCTTTCTGCGCCGCCTGCGGCGCCGCGGGCGGATCGCGCTTGCGCCCGCAGCGGTCGCCACCTCGGCCCGCCGCTGGCTCCGGCTCGGGGTGGGCCGGACCTGGCTGATCAACCAGCTGCTCGTCGCGGCCTTCCTCGCCGGCATTCCGCCCCGAAGGCTGGCCGCTTGGTACCGCTCCGGGGAAGCGGCTCAAGGTTTTGCGGTGGACCCCTTTCGGGGCCGGCGGATCTACGGGACACGCGCAGAACAGGAAAAGGCTGATGAACGCAGACACCTATCGGGTCCGTTTCGAGCGTCCGCGGCTCGAGGATCTTGCCCGCGAAGGGGCCGTCGTGGACATGCATTTTCACAGCCGTCTCTCCGACGGCCGCGACGACGCCGCGGCGATCGCCGCGCGGGCTCGCAGGCTGGGCATCGGGGTCGCCGTCACCGACCACAACGCCGTCGCGACCGCCCTCGAGCTCGATCGCTTCGAAGACGTGTTCAGCATCCCCGGCATCGAACTCACCTCCTGGGAGGGGACACACCTGCTCGTCTATTTCTACGACGCCCGGAGCCTGCTGCGTTTTTTCCGCCGTCACGTGGAGCCCTTCCGGGGGGCCGAGGTCATGTCCTCGCTG
>CAZQUP010000064.1:0-12708 GCA_964596545.1 uncultured Desulfatibacillum sp.
AGGCGGCCGACAGCCATACCGAAGATCCCCATCACGAAGAACGCGGTTGCCGGGGCGCCTGCGATCGCCGCCCGCGGCCAGCCGAACTCCTCCATCAAAGGATTGAAAAAAACGCCGAAGGCGATGTAGGTTCCGACCCCAAGGGCCTGGATGGTAAAGCAGAAGGCCGTGGTGAGCTGGGCGCTGGAGGGAAGGACAGCCATGGCATGCCTTTGATGACACGGCGCGGTCGAAAACTCAAACCGACCGCCGCGGGTTTGCGGGGCTCGACCCCGCTCGAGGTCTTCGAGCCCCCGGAAGCGAATTGATCCTGCAGGAGGACAGGCATGGCGATCCGGATCGTGAGGCTGGGAAGCGAACGGCTGGAGGGGGAGGGGCTCAGGATCGGGACGGTGAGAAGGCCGCCGCGCGGGATCGCCCGGACCGAGATCGCCGCCCGCAACTTTTACGACGTTTGGCTGCCCGAACTTGCGCCGAGCGAGGAGCTTCTGAAGGAGGTGCGGGCGGCGGCCGGGGGAGGGGACGAGGAACACTGGAAGCGCTTTGCCCGGCGCTATCGTGCGGAGATGGGGCGGCCCGAAAAAACGAGGCTGCTTGATCTGCTGGCCGCTTTTTCGCGACAGACCGATTTCTCGGTCGGCTGTTACTGCGCGGACGAAAGCCGCTGCCACCGCTCGATTCTGAAGGAGCTCCTCTCCGCCCGCGGGGCGCTGCTTGCCAGATTGAGACTCCCGCGGCGGGGGGAGACGGCCGGTTCAAGCTTTAAAAAAAGATGCCGAAGGAAGTAGAGGGCACCGGCGGCCGCAACGGCCGGAGGAGAAAATTCTCGCTTGCGGAGGTTTCGGCGATGCGTAGGCTTGAGAGATGTCTGGTCGTGATGTTCGCGTTTGCGCTTCCGCTTGTGGCGGCGGCTTTCAACCCTTCGGATGTGGAGCGCCTCGAGTCTGGAGCGAACGACCTTAGAAACGCCGATCTGAGCGGGTTGAACGGACTGCGGCGCATGGACGTGAGCCGGGTCGATTTCCGGGGGGCCGATTTCCGCAACAGCCGGCTGTGGAGTGTCGTCTTCGACGGGGCGAATTTCGAGGGGGCGAACCTCGAGAATGGAAGCTTCCACGGCGCGCACTTCCATCATGCGGTCCTCAAAGGTGCGAAACTCAAGGACGCGGTTCTAACCATCGCCCCTTGCAGCAGCGCCGATTTCTCCGGCGCCGATCTCTCGGGGGCACGCCTGGGCAATGCGATCTTCATCTACTCGAACCTGAAAGGGGCGAAACTCGCGGGCGCCGATTGCACCCGCGCGAACTTTTCTTTTGCCGACCTGAGCGGCGCCGATCTCTCGGGCGCGCTGTTTCCGGAAGCCCGTTTCGATGGCGCCAAGGTCGACATCAGCTGGCAGGGATATCTCCAGGGCCAGAGCGTGCGCGACTTCGACAAGATCCAATGGATCCAGCCGGGATCGGTCAAACCCTCCGACCTTTCCCGCCCCGGGACGGGAAAGGTGGACAAGGAGCCGCTCAAGCCGGGTGTCCCGGTCAAGAAATAGCCGCTGCGGGCGGCTGCCGCCTTTGGGCAGGGAAAGGGCCGTAGTGGGAACGCGTCGGCGGCGAAACGCGCGGCGGGTCACAAGCCGCCTCGCTTTCGCCGCGGCGGGCTGTTTGGTCGCCGTCGCGCTGGCGGCCCTGCTCCCGCAGGACGGCCGAGCGGAGGAGCTTGCCCAAGACTCCGGCTCTTGCGTTCCCTGCTTCGTCTACGGGGTGCGCTTCGGGGTTCTCGCCCACGACGTGGACCATCTCTGGAGCCGCTCGCGGGCCGAGGGCGGGGCTGATCTCAATTTCGAGATCGTCTTCCGCCGCCCCGGAATTGAAATCTTGGGCGGGGCGGTGCTCTCCAACCTCGGGGGGAGTTTGAATCTTGCGGGCCAAACGAGCAAGGCCTACGCGGGCCTTCTCTGGGAGCGCATTTTCGGCCCGGGTCTCTTCTTCAACACGGGTCTGGGGCTTGCCCTGCATGACGGCCGGCTCGACACCGATGATCCCGATCGCAAGAGCCTGGGCTCGCGATTCCTCTTTCGGGTGCCCCTCGAGGTCGGGGTGATCTTGAGCCCCCGCTATCGCCTTTCCCTCTTCTTCGACCATATCTCCAACGGTTATCTCGCCCACCCCAACGAAGGTCTCGACACCCTCGGCCTCCGCCTCGGCCTCCAATTTTAGGGGACGTCCATTAATATATCACTAAAGCGTTGCGATGCGCCTCTCCCTTCCATTCATCACTTAAGCGGGGTCGATCGTTTCCACGACCACGACCGCTCTTCTATATCGACAAAGCGGATAAAGCTTCCCTAAACGATAGAAAATAGCGATTTGACAGATTTGCCGGAACTATCTAGTTTCACGCTCGATGGCGTCGGGCGCTCCCATCTGGCAGGAGGTTTGTCATGACGAAAAAGATTTCCCTGTTGATCGGGCTGGCTGTTCTCTCCCAGGCGGCGGTCTTTTGGACGGCGTCGGCCGGCGGCTACAACTACATTTCAGCCGCCGAACTGCAAAAACGGCTTGACGCCAAACACCCGATGATTCTCGTCGACATTTGTCCGGCGGAGCAGTTCGCCAAAGGGCATATCCCCCGTTCGATCGAAACCAACGCTTATCCTGTCGACACCGATGAGCAGCGCGCAAGTCTGGCGAAGGTGCTCCCGAAAATCCAGGCCTCCAAGGACGATGTCATCATCGTCTGTCCGCGGGGAGGCGGCGGTGCCCAGAAGACGGTCGATTACTACAAGTCTCAGGGAGTCGACGAGAAGCGTTTGATCATTCTGGAGAAAGGTATGGACGCCTGGCCTTACGCAACCGAGAAAAAATAATTCGGATCGCGCTCGAGCGATGATCCGCGACAATAGCGAAAGCGGCGATCCATGAAACGATCCGGCCGGCTCGTGCTGCTGGGCGCGATCCTCGTCGCGGTGGTTCTGTTTTTCGCCATCGGCTTCCATCGGGAGCTATCCCTGGAAAACCTCAAAAGTCACCAGGACCGACTCCAGGCGATCTATGCCCGTCAGCCGGCCGTCGTGATCGCCGCTTTCTGCGCCCTCTACCTTCCCGTGGTGGCCTTGAACCTGCCGGGGGCCGCCGTTCTGGGGCTTGCGGCCGGCGCTCTCTTCGGTGCCGTCGCGGGGACGATTCTCATCTCCTTTGCGAGCTCGATCGGGGCGACCCTGGCCTGCGCCCTCTCGCGCTATCTTCTGCGCGATTGGGTGCAGCGTCGCTTCAGGGAGAGCCTGAAACGGGTGAATGCCGGCATCGCCGAGGAGGGTGCCTTTTATCTCTTCACCCTGCGGCTGATTCCGGCCATTCCCTTTTTCGTCATCAACTTGGTCATGGGTTTGACCCCGATCCGGCTGACCACTTTTTATTGGGTGTCCCAAATAGGGATGCTTCCGGGCACCGCCGTGTTCGTGAACGCCGGCAGCCAGCTTGGCCGGATCGAATCGCTATCCGGCATCTTTTCCCCCGGATTGATCGTTTCCTTCGCCCTGATCGGCGTGCTTCCGCTGGGGATCCGCCGCGCACTGCCGTTTTTCCGGAGCCGATTCCGCAAGAAAGGGGATGCCGTTTCTTCGGCGCCGGCAACGGAGCCGACGGCCTTGGACCCGAACTTCGCGGCAATCCGTGAGCGCTGCACCGAATGCGGAGTTTGCACCCGCGAGTGCGCGTTTCTCGCTCACTACGGAACTCCCAAGGCGATCGCTTCCGCTTTCGACTTTTCCCGACCGCGGCTGCGGGCGATCGCCTACGAATGCAGCCTCTGCGGCCTCTGCAGCGCCGTCTGCCCGGAAAGGCTCGATCCCGCACAGTGGTTTTTGGAACTTCGCCGCCGGCACGTCGCCAGCGGCCAGTTCGATGAGGCCCCGTACCGGGCGATACTCGGCTACGAAAGGCGCGGCATCTCGCCGCGCTTCTCATGGTACGGCCTGCCGGAAGGGGCGGACACGGTCTTTTTCCCCGGCTGCGCTCTTCCGGGAACGCGGCCGGAGATGGTCCGGCGCCTTTTCCGGGACTTGCGGAGAGCGCACCCCTCGATGGGCATCGTGCTCGACTGCTGCACCAAGCCCTCCCACGACCTGGGCCGCCAGGGATATTTCGAATCCGTCTTCGGCGAAATGGCACGATATCTTTCCCGCCAGGGGATCAAGCGCATCCTGGTCGCCTGCCCGAACTGTTTCAAGGTCTTCAAGCAGTACGGGGACGGGTTCGCCGTGAACACGGTCTACGAATTCATCCGGTCCAACGGCTGGAAACCCCAAACCAAACAGGAAGGCCGGGAGGTCGTCGTGCACGATTCGTGCGTGTTGCGTCACGAAAGCGGGGTTCAGAGCGCCGTTCGGGGACTGCTGACGGAGATGGGTCTGAAGGTCGCCGAGATGAAACACCGGGCCCGCCGCACGGTCTGCTGCGGGGAAGGCGGCATGGTGGGTTTCGTGAGGCCTGAATTCGCCAGAGCCTGGGGAAGGCTGCGGCAGAAGGAAACCGCCGGCCGGCTTTTGGTGGCCTACTGCGCCGGCTGCACCGGCTTTTTGAGCCGGCTTACGTCGTCGGTGCATCTGGCGGATCTGCTCTACCGCCCCGAGGACGCCTTCCGGGGCACCGCCAAGGCCGCTCGACCGCCGTTCACCTACTGGAACCGTTTGCGGCTCAAACAAGGGCTGAAAAAAGAGCTCCACCCGAAGATCAGCCGCTCAAGGCCTCTTCTTTAGGGGACGTCCATTCAGATATCATTTATGGCGGAATCTCGATTCTCCACCGCGCATCCCCATCGGAGCTCTTCGACTCCGCGGGAAACCCTCCCGCGAGCGCCGGGATCTTCTCCCCGACGAAGGGAGGCAGAAAGGAGGGGCGTTCGGCAGACGCAACATAGCCCGGCTCGAGCCGCTCGTCAGGCCGCTTGGGTGTTGAAGCGACAGATGGCAAAGCGATCCGGGGAATTCGGTTTTTCCACCGCGGCTCTTTTCTCCCGGGGTCGGCTCCGGCCGAGACCTATCGTTTCGCGCGCAGGCGCTCGTCAACGGTGCGGCTGCGGGCGGTTAATGGCGTCCCGCGGCCGGCGGTCCTGCAACACATCGATGATATTGGCCGCCGCGGCCAATTCGATCGCTTGGCGCACTTCCGCGACCGCCGATCCCAGATGAGGGGTGAAGACCGTGCGGGCGGTATCCCGCAAGAGCGCGGAGGGGATGGCCTCAGGGGGATCTCGGCGCGAGAGATCCTCCAATTCGAAGACATCGGCCGCGTAGCCCCCCAGCCGGCCGTTTTGCAAGGCTTCGGCCACAGCGGTTTCATCCACGACCGAGCCGCGGCCCACGTTGACGAGGCAGGCACCGGGTTTCATGCACTCGAGGGCTTCCTTGCCGACAAGATGAAAGGATGCCGGAGTCAGCGGGGCGGCAAGCAAAAGGAAATCGGCCCGACGGAGAAGCTCATCGAAGTCGACCTGGCACGCTCCGATACCGTTAAGAAACTCCGGATCTGAGGCGGAGGTGTCGCAACAGAGAACCTTCATCCCGAATCCGCGCAGCCGGGCGGCTATTCGTCTGCCGACCGCGCCGCAGCCCACGATCCCGGCGGTTTTCCCATCCAAGCCGATACCGTAAAGTTCAGGGCGCCAGCCGCGGAAACGGCCGGAGCGGACGAATCGATCCCCCTCCAAGATCTTTCTCGTCAACGCGAGCAGAAGCCCTACGGCGAGGTCCGCGGTGGGGGAGGACAAAAGATCGGGAACGATGCTGACCCAGATGCCGCGGCGGCTGCAGGCCTCCACGTCGATGTTGTCGTAGCCTTTGAGCGCGCAGGCCACAATTCTCAGACGGGGGCATCGTTCGAGAAGACGTTGATCGATTTTGTCCGGCATGAAGACCATCAGCGCATCCGCCTCACGGGCAAGATCGACGAGCCTGCCGCGGTCGATCGCCGTCTCCCCGTCCGGACTCCATACCCGGCCGTAGGCGCTGAGGGTTTTCAACGTTTCGGGGAAGACCCGATGGGTCAACACCATCAGGGGTCGGTTCATGGGCATCTATTGAAAACGGCGCCGCATGCGGGCGCTCAGCTCATCCACGACAGTGACGCAGAAGAGGATCACCAGCAGCAGAGCGGTCACCTGGCGATAATCCATCAAGTTCAACGAGGAGATGAGCTGAAAGCCGATTCCGCCGCAACCGACCATGCCCATCACCGTCGAGGCCCGGAAGTTGTATTCCCAACGGTAAAAAGAGACATCCGCCATCTGCGGGAAGACCTGGGGCAGGATCCCGTGCCAGAGGACCTGCAGTGGACTCCCCCCGCAGGCCCGGACGGCCTCCACCGGGGCCGGGTCGGCATGCTCGATCGCTTCGGCGAAGAATTTGCCCACCATGCCGATGGAGTGGAACCCCAACGCCAAAACGCCGGGGAGAATGCCCAGGCCGACCGCGGCGAGGAAAAGGATGCCGAGAATCAATTCCGGGATAGCGCGCATCAAGTTCAGAAAAAGTCGCGCTCCGGCATAGAGCAGAGGGTGGGGGGTGGTGTTGCGGGCGGCGAGGAAACCCAGGATGAAGGACGACAGCACACTGAGCGCCGTACCGGCGATGCTCATCGCGAAGGTGTCCAACAGGGGCTGGCCCCAAGAAGAAATGCGGCTGAAATCCGGGGGCAGCCCTTCGCGGACGATGATCTGAAAAATCCCCTGGATTCCTTCGGCGTAGCGTTGCGGGTTGAAAAAATCGGCGTACCCCAGGCAGGCCAGGACGAGAACGAGAACGCTGCCGGCCTGCAAAGCGTTGCGCTGCAATTTCCGCTTGCGTGCGGCGAGAACCGCGCTCAGGAAGGAGAAGCCAGCCGCGGCGGGGCTTTCTTCCACAGCGCCGGTGCGAGGCGGAATCACGCTCTGGAGCTCCTGCAACGGCAAAGGGTCTCTGGCAGGCTATCGCTCCAAGGATCCCAGGTCGAGGCCGAGGATCTTGGCCGCGTTGCGGATGACATCGTAATCGGCATCTTCGATGGGCGCAAATCCATCCGCCTTGAGCGGCTTTAGAATGGCCGGATCCCGGATTTCATAAAAGGCCGTACGGATCTTTTGCTTCAGTGCATCGGTCAGGTCGGAGCGCATGACCCAAGGGTATTCGGGGATCGGATCGGACTCGGCGATGACCTTGACGCGGCTGCCGTCGATGGTGCCTTTTTCGATCAGGCCCTGGAAAATGACCTGGCTCAGCCCCCCGGCCTCGACGTTGCCGCGCATGACGTTCAAGGCCACGGCATCATGCTTCCCCAAGAAGCTTTCCTGGTAATCCCCGGGCTTGAGGCCGTGCTGAGCGAGCAGCCCCTTGGGAATGAGATGGCTCGAGGTGGAAGCCTGATCGCCGTAGGCCATGCGCCGGCGTCGGATGTCCCCGATTTTTTGGATTCCCGAGGCGGCGTGGGCAATGACGACCGATTTGTACGTGGTCGCGCCGTCTTTCACTTTGGCCGCAAAAGGTTCGACTGCTGCTTTGTCCCGGACCATGCAGTAGGAGAGCGGCCCGAAAAAGGCCAAGTCGATTCTCCCGTTGCGCGTCGCTTCGATCATGGCGGTATAACTGGTCAAGACGTAAAATTCGATCTTCCGTGACAGGCGGGTTTCGAGGTAGGCGCGGAGCCCCTCGTTGTCCTGGATGACCTTGGCGGCGTTTTCATCTGGAAGCAGCGCGACCCGCATCACCTTCGGATCATAAGCGGCGGCGTTTGCCGATCCCGCAAAAGAGGAAAGCAGCCAAGCCGCCGCCAGCGCGATCATCAGGGCACTTTCCTTCATCCATCGCTTTTTCATCGTTTGCGACTCCTTTCGCTTTCTCAATTGAGCAGGACCTCCTCGAGCTTCATTTCACAGGCGGCTTCATCGTAAATCCCCTCCAATTGTTGTCGGGTGAGGTGGTGTTGCCGTCCGTCGAACACCAGTCTTCCCTGGGAGAGACCAATCACCCTTTCCCCATAGCGGCAAGCGAGATCGATTTGGTGGAGGCTGAAAACGACCGTCAGCCGGTCTTCGCTCGCGACCCGGCGCAGCAACTCCATGATCGATTCCGCCGTGATCGGATCCAGGCTGGCGACGGGCTCGTCGGCAAAGAGGATGCGAGGGCGCTGCGCGAGCGCCCGGGCGATTCCTATGCGCTGACGCTCCCCACCGCTCAGCCGATCCACGCGGTTCGACGCCTTGTCGGCCAGGCCCACGCGCTCGAGGCATTCCATGGCGATTTCGACATCGCTTTCCGGCAGGGGAAGGAAGCTGCGCAGGGGGGAATGGTAGGCCAGACGGCCCATGAGGACATTTTGCAGTGCGGATTGTCGGCCGATCAGGTGGTGCAGCTGAAACACCATTGCCGCCTGACGCCGATAGTCCCGCAACCGGGTTCGGGCCGTAATTTCGCCGAACCCCTCCACCCAGATGGACCCGGTGGAAGGCTTCTGCAAAAGGTTCAAACACCGCAAGAGTGTTGATTTTCCGGCACCCGAACGGCCAAGAAGCACGGTCAGCTCGCCCCGACGGATTTCGAGAGAGATTTCTTGCAATGCCTTGTGACCGCCCGGATATTCCACTGTCAGGCGTTGCACGGAAAGGAAGACCTCCTTTTCGGCTGGAGGCAAATGGCTGAAATTTTTCATGAGCCTCATTTCCCCTTCGGGTTTAAGGAACCGATGAGGGGGAGGCTAGAAGTTCATTGCGTCGATCGAAAGGGGGGAAAGGGCTCTGACCCCGTCCCCGGAATCCCGATCGAAGCGCAAGCCCTGGCCGGGCGAGGAAAGCTCGAAGAGGGCGCTAACCGAAACCTAATCCAGACCGGCTATCCATTCTCGTCATGGTTTCCAAGGATCCGGGGGAGAGGCTTGCGAGCCTCGGTCTGGCTTCAGCCCGCGGGCGGGCGGCGGTGGAGGGGATCCTGTTTTTCGTTCTGCCGCCGCTCTTGATCCGGCTGGCGCCGTTTCCCGTACCGAAAATCCCCACGTTGCTCTTCGCCGCGGCGCTCTGCCTTACCCTGCTGCTCCGCGATCCGGCCTTCGACCGCAGGCGGCTTGGTTTGTCAGCCTTTCCGGCCGGGGAGGCCAAGGGGATTCTCCTGCGCTCCCTCTTCGTGGGAGTGCTCCTTGCGGCGGCCATCGGTTTTTGGGAACCCGCGCTCTTTTTTGCCTTTCCGCAGCAGCGGCCGCTCTTGTGGCTTGCCGTCATGGCCCTCTACCCCTTTCTCTCGGCCCTGCCCCAGGAGCTGATCTTCCGCGTCTTTTTCTTCCACCGCATGCAGCCGCTCTTGGGCGATCCCCGGCGTTTGACCGCGGCCAGCGCCCTCTGCTTCGCCTGGCTGCATGTGATTTTCGACAACGGGATCGCCCCCTCAGTCTCGCTTGTGGGCGGGCTTCTCTTGGCGCGCACCTATCGGCGCACGGCGTCGCTCGGGGCGGTGTCGCTCGAGCATGCTCTTTACGGAAACCTCCTTTTCACCCTGGGTTGGGGGGTGCATTTCTACCGCGGGCTGTGAGGCCCGCCTCGAGGTCGAAGCCATGTCCCGCGATATTCGCATCAAGACGAACCTTGGCCTCGCGCTTCTCGCGCTTCTCCTGCACGGCGGTCTCTTTCTTGCCCTTCCGCTTCTTCTTCTCCCCCGAAACCCCCTCTGGGCGCTTCTGCTGCTGCCGGTTGTGCTGCATGCTCAGCCCCTGTGGTATCTCGCCCATGAGGCGTTTCACCGCAACCTCCACCCCCGGGCGGGTACAAACGATTTTCTCGGCCGTCTCCTCTGTGTCCTGTTCGGGGCCGCCTTCGGGCCGCTGCGCTTCGGGCACCTCATGCACCACCGTTTCAACGGCGCGCTGTTCGATCGGCCGGATCTCTACGATCCCCGCCGCGTCGGTCGCCTGCCGGCGACGGTGCGCTATTACTTCAACCTTTGCGGCGGCTTCTACGTGCTTGAAGTCCTGAGCGGTGCGGCGACGCTTTTGCCCGGCAGGCTCCAGCGGCGGCTCATCGACCGCCGATCCCGCAACGCGGACCCCGAGGAGCAGGAGGTTCTCGAGGCGCTTGCGGAGATCCTCTCCCGTCCGGCGGCTCGCCGGGCCTGGCGCATCGAGGCCGCAGCCGTCCTTTCGTTCTGGGGCCTGGCATTCTTCGCCTATCGCAGCGAGCCCGCCTTGCTTCTTTGTTTTCTTGCGGGAAAGGCCTTTCTCGTTTCCACGGCGAACAACCTTCCCCACTACGGCACCGACCCGCGGCAACGGCACTATGCCTTGAACTTGAGCCTTCCGCGCCCGGTCGATTCCCTTTTTCTCCATTTTCACTGCCACCGGGTGCACCACCAACGGCCGCTCCTCCCCTGGCACCGGCTGGCCCTCGCCCACCGCGAGGCGGGTGAAGGCTACGAGTTTTCCTGGATGCGGGCGTTTCGGCGGCAGTTCCGCGGCCCGATCCCTTACGATGCCGCCGCGGACAATCAGCCCAGGAAAAACTCGGCGAGGACGAGCTGCGTCGCGGCCGCAAGCAACACGGCCAAGGCAGGCAGCAGGAGCAGCCGGTAAGCGGCCAGCGGGGAAGCGCGATAATACTGGAGGGTCATGGCCAGGCAGGCGTGCATCGGCGAGAGCATGTGGGCGCAGATCCCGCCGGCGAGGGCGAACATCACGTACCAAGCGCGGAGAACCCCTTCCGGAAAGAAGGGGGAGAGCACCGGGAAACTCAAGCCCACGAAAGCCGTCGTGTACCCGGTGAGGAAAGCGATCGTCCCCGGCAGCAGAAGCGAGAGCACCAGCGGGGAGACGCCGCGCGCCGAGAGGTCCTCGGCGATGCGCGGCATGGCGCCGCACGCCTGGAGCGCCTCCTGGAAGAGCATGATCCCCCAGATGAGAAGTGCCAGATCGAAGGACAGGTGAGCGCGCAACAACCCCGGCCAACGTCTTCCGGGGAGTCCCCCCGCCAGGGCGGCGACGGCGATCCCGGCGAGGATGGACCAGGCGAGATGGATCCCGAACACTGCCGTGGCCCCGACGACGAGAATCAAGGGCAACAGGCCGCGCAGGACGACGAGAAGCCCCCGCCGCACGACGCCGATCACCGGCGGGGGATTTCCTCCCCTGGGCGGGATGCCCTGGAACCCGGCCAGGGCTCCGGCCGTGATCGCCACGAAGGTGAGCGGCAGGCCGGCGGCGACCAGCTCGGATATCGGGACGCGCGTGATCGAGGCCGTAAGGAAAACCGCCGGAAACGTGGGAAGAGAATATTCCCAGATGTGCCGGAACCAGTAGTTGAGAAAGGTGCGGCGTTCGGGCGGGAGGACCAGATCCCCGGAAGCCTCGTCCACGAGAGGGGCTGAGAGCATCGCCCCGCCGACGACGGGCAGCAGGCCGACCAGCGCCGGCAGGGCGGCAAGCAACAGCCGCAGGTCGTGCAAGAGTCCACGCAGCGCGGTGATGGTCGCGCGCAGGGCCCCGGTCTCCTTCAGGACCGCACTGAAGAGGAGCACGCCTTCGAGCGCGATCACGAGCTTCAGGTTCTCAAAGCTCCCGAGCGACCGCTGCAGGACCGCACCCCAGCTTCCGGCCGGTAGGCGGTAAAGGAGGCCGAGACCGATGGCGCTGGCGACAAGCGTCAGGCTGAGCGGGACCCGCAGCCGCAAAAGGAGGAGAATTCCCGCCAGAACGAGGACGAGGTTCAGCACATCGGGCATCGTCGGTTCCCCCCGCCCGGGACCTCCGCTTCAAGGGCGCCGCGTGAATCTTACCCCGGGGCGGCGCCCACGGCAACCGTCGTCCCCCCCGCTGCTTCGCCGCCGAGCCTCCGTTTGATCTTTGCGCACATCTGACTTACTAATTCCGCTGCGTTCACAAATCGGCCGGTAAGGAGAAAGGCGGGGTTTTTTGCTTTCGTGGGCGGTCATCGCCGATGATCTGACCGGGGCGGCCGATACGGGGATTCAGTTCCGACCGCTCGCCTCACCTCTCTACCTCGTCGACGGCCGCTTCGGGGCCGATCTCCGCTTCGACCCCCCGGCGGCGGGCGTCTCCTTATTTACCGGCACACGGGGGCTCGCCCCGGGGCCAGCCGCTGCCGCGCTCGTTCGCGTCGCCCGCGGCGTTCAGGCCTCGGGCTGCCGGCGCGTTTACAAAAAGATCGACTCGGCGCTTCGGGGCCCGATCGGAGCGGAGATCGAGGCCGTCCTCGAAGCGCTCGGAGCAGAGGCGAGTTTCATCGCTCCGGCCTTTCCCGCGCAAGGGCGGACGACCCGCGAGGGGATCCATCGGCTAAACGGCCGGCCGATCGCGGAAACCGAAATGGCGCGCGACCCGGTCTTTCCCGTTACCGACTCCTTGCTTCCCGCATGGATCGCACGTTCAAGCGCCCGGCCCGTCGCCCACGTGAGCTATCGCGTGCTCGACCGGGGCGAGGAGGCGGCGGCGGAGGAAATCCGGCGCTTGCTGAAAAAGGGGGCGGCGCACCTTACCTTCGATGCCCTGGAGGAAGGGCATCTGGAGCGGGTGGCCCGCCTGGCCCTCCGGCGCTTTCCGCAGGTTCTCCCCTGCGGCTCGGCCGGGCTCGCCGCAGCCCTCGTCCGCGTCGCTGCCCCGAACGCCGCCTCGAGTTCCTCGGCCGCGCCAGGGTTGCGGCTCTCGGGCCAGGGCGGCAGCATGCGCGCAGCGGACCACCAGTTCCAGC
>CAZQUP010000064.1:12718-16974 GCA_964596545.1 uncultured Desulfatibacillum sp.
TCCTCTGGATTTGCGGCTCGGTCTCGGAGCGGCTGAAGGAGCAGATCGACCGGCTTGTCGCCTCCGGCGGGGTGCATGCCGAGACTCTCGCTCCGGAGCTTCTCTGCGGCCCGCCGCAGGACGCTTCCGTCGAGGCGGCGCTGGCGCGTGCGGCCGAAGGCCTGGCGCGGGGCGATCTTTTGCTTCGCCTCCCGCTGCCCGGCAAAGGGGTGCAAGTCGCGAACCCCACGGTCCTTGCGAAGGGGCTTTCCCGTTTCGTCGTGCGGGTGATGAGGCGGTCCGTCCCGGGGGGTCTCTTTCTTTCCGGCGGGGACACGGCGGCCGCCGTGCTCGCCGGGCTCGGCGCACGGGCGGTCCGACTGGAACGCGAGGTAGCAAGCGGCATCGTCGCCGGCCGCATCGTCGCCGGCCCGCACGACGGCCTTTTCGTCGTAACCAAGGCCGGGTCGTTCGGTCCGCCCGAGGCGCTGGTCGAGCTTAAGCGGCGGCTTTCGTGAGGAGATCCTGAGGTTAGGGCGGATCCGCCAGGGCGAGCTCGACCACCGTCGCCCCCCATCCGCCCGCCTCCGGGGGGGCGTCCCGAAACGAGAGAACGCGCGGATGGCTCTCGAGGATCCGCCGCACGCGAAGCTTCTGGCGTCCGCTCCCCTTGCCGTGGATCACGCGTACGGTGGCGAAGCCCCGCGCTGCGCATTCCTCGAGCCAGTGCGCGAGGAGATCGGGGATGTCCCGGGGATGAAAGGCGTGCAAATCGATTGCGTCCTCGATCGGAACGGGGATCGGTTCCCATTCGTCCATCGCAAGACCTCCCCGGCGCGGCCCCGGCCCGCCGGGGCGGGACGGGAGAAAGGGTGAACACGGCGGCGACGGCGGCGGCTCTCGGATTGCTTGCCGGATCTTACCTTTTGGGCGCGGTGCCCTTCGGAGTTCTCTTCGCGCGCCTTTTTTCGTCGGCCGACCCGCGCCGGACCGGAAGCGGCAACATCGGCGCGACAAACGTCGCGCGCACGGCCGGACCGATGGCCGGCTTGGCCACCCTGGCCGCCGACTTGGTGAAGGGGTATTTCCCGGCCGCCGTCGCACTTTCCGGGTTTGTCGGGCCGGAGGCCGCCCCCGACGCCGCCTACCTCCCCGTGGCGGCGGCGCTGCTTTCCTGCGCGGGGCACTGCTTCCCGGTCTACAGCGGCTTTCGCGGCGGCGGCAAGGGCGTGGCCACCGCCGCCGGAGGGTTTCTGGCGCTCGTTCCGGCCGCGGTGGCGGTGGCGGCCGCGGGCTTTTTTCTCGCCTTTCTCGCCACTCGCCGCGTGTCGGTCGGTTCGCTGACCGCCGCCGCCGTTCTGCCCTTCGCGGTGTATCTCCTCACCGCCTCGGGGATGGTGTCCGCCGCAGCGGCGGCGGTTTCCCTTCTCGTCTTTCTGCGCCACGCGGAGAACCTCCGGCGGCTCGCCGCGGGCGCCGAGCCCCGCTTCCGCCTCAAGCCCTGAGGGTCGCCGCCGGGAGCCGCGGTGACCCCCTACGGATTTCAGGCCGCGATCCAACCCCACAGCAAGGCGATCGCCCCGGAGAGCAGGATGTGGCTTTCGACCAGAAACTCGAGGCGCACGCCGGGCAGCACCGCACCCCGCGCCCAGGCGACGAGCACGGCAAGCATGGCCGCAGGCGAGAGGGCGAGAAGATAGCCGATCGCGGGCAGTCCCATCAGAGCCGTCGCCGTCGGCAACCCGACGATCAGGACGGCGAGGATCGCCTTGAGCATCCCTCGGGTGCGACGCTCCCCCAGCAGGATGGGGATCGTCTCCTTGCCGACGAGCCGATCCCCCTGCATGTCCAGAAGATCGAAAAAGGCCGTGCGCACGAAAACGAGACCCGCGGTCCAGGCGAAAGCGAGGGCCGCCGCGGGCGAGTCCGCGCGTCCCCCGGCGATCGCCGGCAGCAGGGCGGCGACCATGCCCCAGGCGAGCGCGATGAGGACCGTCTTCGATCCGGGGATGTCCTGAAGGCGCCGGATTCCGCCCGGGGCGAGCCCGGGCGGGAGAACCGCAAGGCGGTAGGAGAGACCCAGGAGACTCATGGCGAGCAGCAGAAGAAACGGAAGCCCTCCCTGCAGAAAAGCGAGGCAAAGGCCGCCCGCCCCGCAGGCGAGCGCCGCCCCCGTGAGCGGGACCTTGCGTTCCTCGTAGAAGCGGGCGCGGTCGGGTTCGTTGAAGCGATCCGCGCGGCTTCCGGTCAAATGGTTCAGGATGTGCATCGACTGCGTATAAAGGTAGGCGACTCCCATCCAGGCTCCTGCGCCTTCCGGGACGCCTTGGAGCAGGCTTGCCGCGTAACACAGCCCGGCCGCGCCGAGCGAGATGTAGGCGTTGGTGAGCAGCGCGGCGCGCATGAAGGCGTAGAGGGCCTTGTGCCAGAGGGATTTGCGGCGGAAGACCGCATGTTCGAGCGCCAGGATCACCTTGCGGATGACCCAGTTTGGGGTCGAGGCGCCGGCCGTGATCCCGATCGCGCGGCTGCGGGCGAGCAGCCCCGCATCGAGGCTTTCGAGCTCGCGCTCGTCCTCGATGTGGAAGGCGGGTTTGCCCGTCGCGCGTGCGATCTCGAAGAGCCGCCTTGTGTTCCCGCTGCTCTTGCCGCCGACGACGATCAGGGCGTCCACGGCGCCCGCCAGCCGCTTCACCTCCTCCTGGCGGCGCTCGGTCGAATCGCAGATCGTCCGGTAGACCTTGTAGTGCGGGTGCCGTCGGGCGACCCAGGCGACCGCTTCCCGAAAAAGAGCCGTGTTCTGGGTCGTCTGGGCGACGAGGATCGCCGCGGGGAAGGGCGGAAGGCGCTCGAGCTCGGCGAGATTGGAGACGACCACCCCGCGGTCGCCGGCGTAGCCCAGGAGGCCTGCCACCTCCGGGTGATCCGGATCCCCCAGGATGATGACCGCGTGGTGCCGGCGGGCGTGCCGCCGGATGATCGACTGCACGCGCACGACGCGCGGGCAGGTGGCGTCGATGACGTGGAATCCGCTCTCCTTGAGCCGACGCTTGATCTCGGGCGGCACGCCGTGCGCCCGGATCAGCACCGTCCCCTCGCCGCGATCCGGAACTTCCTCCAGCGTGCGGATGTCCCGCGAGGCGAGAAGCTCGAGGACCTGGGGGTTGTGGATCAGGGGCCCGAACGTGCAGATCGGCCCCGGATGGCGCTCCGGAGCGTCGAGGATCATCTCGACCGCCCGGCGCACCCCCATGCAGAAACCGGACATGCGGGCGACGACGATCTTCATCGCGACGTCTCAGAGCTTCTCGGTCTGCCGGCGCGTGCGCCGCTCCCGCTTGGACGCCCGGCGCGGGTTTCCCTTTTTGCGGGTGACGATGCGGTGTTCTTCGAAATCCTTCGGGGAGTCGTCGACCGCGCCGCCGCCCCCAAGGGCGAGTTCCAGCCGTGTCGCGAATTCCTCGACCGAGACCACGGCCGCTCCGGAAGACGAGACGGCCCGCTGCAGGGCCGCATCCGAGGTGACGACGAGCGCGCTTTCCCGCTCCTCGCGCGCAAGCCGTGCGATCAGCCGGTCGGCGGTCTCCCCCCCGCGCGAGAAGAGGACCCGGATTCCCGCCTTCCGGTCGCGCTCGGGCAGCCCCACCGGAGCGCCTGCGCCGTCGAAGACGACGGTGATGCGGTGCGCTTTTACGCAGCGGTAGGCGGCCAGCCGGGCGAGCAGCGCCTCGCGTCCGCGGGCGAGGTCTTCGCGGTCGAGGCGAGCCAGCTCAGGGGAGCGGCGGATGAGATTGTAGCCGTCGATGAGCAGGTGTAGGGCCATGGGCGGGCGCGTCCGCGGGCTTCAGCGAGCCCCGCGGCGCAGCTGTTCGATCAGCCGTTCAAGGTCATCGGGGGAGTAGAACTCGATTTCGATCCGACCCCGCGGTCCTTTCGCACGGAGCGTCACTTTGGTTCCGAGCGCCCGCGCGAGCTCCTCGGCCAGGCGCTCGAGGTGGAGCGTCTCCGGCCGCCGCGGCCGCACGCGCCTCTCCTTCGGGGTCTCCTTGAGTCGCCGCATCAGGGCCTCGGTTTCGCGTACGGATAGGCCGCGCCCGACGACCTCTTTCCAGGCGGCGAGCTGCTGGGCGGGCTGCTCCGAGGAAAGCAGCGCCCGGGCATGTCCCATGCTCAGTTCACCCGCTTCGATGCTCTGGCGGATGGGCGGGGGAAGCTGCCGCAGCCGCAGGAAATTCGCCACCGTCGAGCGGCTTTTCCCGACGCGCGCGGCGACCTCC
>CAZQUP010000065.1:0-16726 GCA_964596545.1 uncultured Desulfatibacillum sp.
TTTGCGCGCGCGGCGCGCCGCATCGCCTCGACCACGCGCTCGCGCAAAGCGACCGTGTCCAGGCGCCGAAAGGCCTGGTCCGCGGCCGCGACCGCATCCTCGAGCCGCTCGAAGACGCCCCCGTCGCTTTCGGCCGCGGCGACGGCCTGCCGCGGGGCGCGGGCGGCGAGCTGCTGGAGGACTTCGCGGACGATCGATTCGATTTGCTCACGCTGGATCTGCATGGGCTCTCCCTTGAGCGATTATTTGCGTCCCTCCGGCCCGTATTTCGCGTAGATCGCTTTCTTGCCGGAGGAAATCTGGTCGACGATGCCGATCACGCTCAGATCGATCGGCGTTTTGCCCTCCAGGATCAGGCGCGCGGAGCTTCCGCGCACGAGGAGGACCATCTCGCCCTCGCCCGCGCCGATCGGGTCGGCGGCCACCTGGCTGGGCAGCGTGACGTTGCCGTGCTCGTCGACGATGTGCACGAGCAGAAAGGTGAGGTTCGGCAGCCCCGGGTCGCGCACCGTGGCCACCACCTGGCCGATGACCTTGCCGAGTTCCATGGCCGGTCTCCTCTCTGACAGCCGGACTCCGCTCCGGCGTCGGAAACACGGGGATCCCGCGGGAAAAAAGCCGCCGGAGGCGGTCGCGGCGAAGGTGTCCGCGGTGGCTATTTCATGGCGATCGGAAAAACCTTTTCGAGATCCCCGTGCGGCCGCGGGATGACGTGGACGGCGATCACCTCGCCCACGCGCCGTGCGGCGGCCGCCCCGGCGTCGGTTGCGGCCTTGCAAGCGGCGACGTCGCCGCGGACGAGTGCGGTGACGTAGCCGCCGCCGATCCGCTCGTAGCCGACCAGCGTCACGCGCGCCGCCTTCACCATCGCATCGGAAGCCTCGATCAGTGCCGTCAGTCCCTTGGTTTCAATCATTCCCAGTGCGTCCATACTCATCTTGCTCTCCTTGGCGCCCGGCGGGCCGCCGGGTCTTGGCCGTCCCCCGGTTCCACGGGGAGCGGGCAGGGTTATTTCCGTCCTTTCGGCCGGGCGGCGGCCTGAACCGTCCCCCCGGCCGGCGGCATCAGGACATCGATTTTCTCCTCGACCAGCCGTACGGTGTCCGTATCGGGCCGGGCGATCAGGTTGCTGGCGACCAGATCGCCCACGCGGGCGGCGGCGGCCTTGCCGGCATCGACCGCGGCCGCGCAGGCCGCGATGTCGCCCTCGCAGATGACGCTGATCAGGGCCGCGTCGGCGTTGCCGACGGTTTTGATGCGCACGCGGGCCGCCTTGGCCATCGCATCGGCGGCCTCGACGGCGGCCACCAGACCGCGGGTTTCCACAAATCCCAACGCTTGCTGTTCGGCCATCGGTCCTTCCTCTCCCCGATAACGGGGATTTTCAGCGGTTACAGAATATGCCGCAGCACCTCGGAGGCGATCCCCGGAATGACCACCCGCCGCACGAGCAGCCCTTCCGCGGAGGCGCGTTCCGCTCCGGCCTCGACGGCGCGCTCGACTGCGCCCACATCCCCGGCGAGCAGGCAGAAGGCCTTGCCGCCCAGGCCCATGGCGAGCCGTACGTCCAGGACGTCGACATCGGCGGCCTTGGTCGCGGCATCGGCCGCCACGACGCAGGAGGCCGCCGAAAAAGTTTCGATCACCCCCAGCGCGGCGCCGCCGCGGTAGTCCGTGAGGCTCGCTCCGATCGCCCGGATGACATCCATGCGGATATGGGGGATGACGAAATGATCGATAATCGCATCCCGCCCCGAGGCGAGACCGGCGTCGATCGAGGCCTGGACATCGGCCACCTCGCCGTGTACGGCGACGACGAATTTCCCGGGGCAGATGGTTTTCATCAGGAAAGGCTCGATCCGCGCCGCCTTGACCATGGCATCGGCGCCCTCGATTCCCCCGGCGATGCTGTTGAACTCGATCATTCCTACGGCATGGAGCTCGGTTTCCACGGTTCAGCCCCTTCGGATCGTTACGCTGCCGTCCACCCGCGTCACCTGCCCGGCGATGGAAGCATGCACCCGGGCGCCGAGTTTTCCCTCGGGGATCTCGCCGATCAGTTGTCCTTCGGCCACGCGCTCCCCCGGCCGCACGCAGGCGATGGCCGCAGCCCCCGCATGCTGCTGCAAGGGAATCCTCACCTGGGCGGGCTGAAGGGCTTGCCCCTCTGCGGGGTGAATCTCCAAATATTTCCAGATGTCCAGCTTGATCGCCAGGCGCGCCACCGGGATCTTGCGATGCCGGTTGAGCACGCTCTGCGCCGGCAGGACCTCGCGCGGTCCCTCGTAGGCGATCTGCTGCTCGCGGAAGCGGGCCTTGAAGAGGGCGTTGATGCGCCGCGGCGAGAGGCGCATCGGACAGGCGAAAAGTTCGCACACGCCGCACTCGCTGCACAGAAAGGCTTGCAGGGCGCCGGGCGCGGCTCCGACCCCGCCGCCGAAGGCCCGCATCACGCGATGGGTCTCAAAGCTGTGGCCGATGTTGTGCCGCGGGCAAAGGTCGGTGCAGTAGCGGCACTGGATGCAGGCTGCGGCGGCCTGTTTTTGCATGTCGCGTACCGAGAGGGTCGCCATGCGGTGGAGGAAGTGCCCGCGCGGGAGGAGCAGCACTCCGCCCGTGGTTTTGGTGACGACTTCCCGCCGGGCGGCATCCGGGGTGTCCGCAAAACGACCCATCATCGGCCCGCCGAGGACGAGGACCGGATCGGGCACCGCGGGACCGCCGCAGGCGGCGATGCACTCCTCGACCGCGGTTCCGATCGGCACCTCGAGCACGGCGGGACGTCGCACCTCGCCGGTGACGGTGACCCAGCGACGCGTCACCGGAATTCCTTCCATCGCGCGCCGGATCGAAAAGAGCGTCCCCACGTTGGAGACGACGGCACCTACGTCCCGAGGCAGGCCGAGCGGCGGGATCGACCGGCCGAGGAGCTCGTTCACGAGAACGTGCTCGTCGCCCGCGGGGTAGAAGTTCTCCAAGCGTGCGAGCTCGAGCGGCCGCCCGGCGATCAGTCTTGCGAATCGTTCCCCGGCGTCGGTGTATTTTCCCTTGATGGCGATGATGCCGCGGCGGGCGCTCACCGCGGCCATGACGGCTTCGAGCGCCTCGACGATTTCCGGCGCGTGCCGTTGCATCAGCTGCTGGTCGGAGAAAAGCAGCGGCTCGCACTCGCAGCCGTTGGCGATCACGGTCTCCACCGCGGAGGCGAACTTTACGTGGGCAGGAAACCCCGCACCGCCCTGGCCGACGACGCCGGCGTCGCGGATCCGCTGGAGGAGGCTGCTGGCGTCCATCCCCTTCCTTCTTCCTCCGGAGGCCGGCGGTTATTCTTCCCGTGCCTGGATGGGGAACACGGGTTCCAGGTCCCCGTGGGGCCGCGGGATGACGTGAACGGCGACCACCTCGCCCACGCGCCGCGCGGCGGCCGCCCCGGCGTCGGTCGCCGCCTTGCAGGCGGCGACATCGCCGCGGACAAGGGCTGTGACGTAGCCCGCGCCGATCTGTTTGTAGGCGACGAGTTGTACCCGCGCGGCCTTGACCATGGCGTCGGCCGCCTCGATCAGGGCGACGAGTCCCTTGGTTTCGATCATGCCCAGAGCGTCCACAGATCCTCCTGCCGTTGAAGACGATTAAGCCGATGGGCCGCCGCGTCGCATGCAGATCGCAAGCAGGGCGACCTGAAAGATGTCCTCCGCGCTGCAGCCGCGGGAGAGATCGTGCCAGCCGGCCTCGAACCCCTGGAGAAAGGGGCCGACGGCGCGGTATCCCGCCAGCCGTTGCACCATCTTGTAGCCGATGTTCCCCGCCTCGAGCGAGGGGAAAATGATGACGTTCGCCTGTCCGGCGAGAACGCTGCCGGGGGCCTTCAGGGCCGCCACTTCGGGATCCACGGCGGCGTCGAACTGCAGCTCCCCGTCGACCTTGAGCTCGGGGGCGCGTTCGCGCACACGTTCCACGGCGCGGCGGACCATTTCCGCGCGGGGGTGCCGGGCGCTGCCCTTGGTGGAAAACGAGAGCAGCGCGACGCGCGGCTCTTCGCCCAGCAGGCTGTGCGCCTGACCGGCGGAGGCGATCGCGATGTCGGCGAGCGACTCCTCGGTCGGCTCGGGGACCACGGCGCAGTCGGCGAAGACAAAGCGGCGATCGCTGTCAGGCGAAACCATCAGAAAAAAGCTCGAGATCGTGCGGATGCCCGGCTTTTTGGCCAGCACGTTCAGCCCCGTGCGCAGAACCGATGCCGTGGTCGAGAGGTTGCCCGCGACTCCGACCTCGGCCTCGCCGCGCCGGACCATGAGCGCCGCCGCGGTAAGCGGATGGCGCGCGATTTCCTCGGCCTCCTCGGGGTGCACGGTTTTCCCGGCCTCCCGCCGGATCTCGGAAAACTGCTTCGCGTTTCTTTCGACCAGCGGCGGGCTTTCCGGGTCGACCACCACAAAGCCGGTTCCCCGGGCGCGCGCTTCCCGGATTTTTCCGCGCACGGCGAAGGGCGACTGCACAAGGATCGGCTCGGCGAGCCCCTCGCGTTTCAGGCGGCAGGCGGCCGTGATTACGCGCTCGTCGAGGCAGTCGGGGAAAGCGACCGTCCCCGGCTGCCGGCGACAGGCTTCGACACAGCGCTCGAAAATGTCCACGCCGCCCCAGTCCCCTCAGGATGCGCGCAGGCCGTTGACGCAGGCGATGCGCACACGGCTTGCAGCCTCGTAGGTCACCTCGGTGCCCGGGGCGAGGTAGAGCATATCCCCCGCCCGGACCTCTATCCGCTCGTTCTCCACGAAGAGCCGAAGCTCTCCCTCCAAAACGACCTCGATTTCCGCCGTCTCCACCCGACGGCGAAAGGAGGCGTTTTCCCACTCCATGAAACCGCCGGCGAGTTTCACCCCTTCGCCGCCGCACAAGGCTTCGGCCACGATGGCCTTTTCGGCGATGGGCACCGGACCGGTGACCTCCGCAAGAAGCCGGGCGCCGCGAATGAAAAGGATCCCCCGAGCCGCAGGCACCGGCGGCGCCGCCGGGACGCCCTCCGCGCCGAGGCGTGCGGCGACCGTGTCGCGCACGAGCGCCTCGAGCTCGGTTGGGTCGATTTCTTCCGGAAGACGCTCACGCAGTTTCCTGCAGACTTCGCCAACGAGTTCTTCGGCTTCTGCTGGCAGGGAGGAAGGGGAGGGGAGAGGAGCGGCGGCCGCCGGGGCCGCGGATCCCTCCTCGAAGAGGTCGACCCCCAGTTCGCGCGCTCGATCCCAAGCGCCCGGGGTTACGATGGAATCGCCGGGGCGGAAGCGGATCTTCCGGTTTCCCTGACGTGCGGCCTCCTCAATGTCCGCGACGGAGATGACCTCTTTGCCCATGAACATCCTCCCGGAATCGCGGGCCGTGGAGCCGCAGAAATGCCGCTCCACGGTGCCTTGTGGGAGCGCTGTTGCAAACCGGCGCCACGGCTGCTTCGGCCTTCGGGATGATCTAAGCAACTATCGCGCCAAACGGGCCATCCGCCCGTTTGCGGTGCGTACCCCTATTCCGTCGCGAATCGCAGGCGCCGGTCGGCATGAATTTCGCGATGGGTACCCGTTGCCGTCAAGTCGCGGCGTTTTTTTCATGATCCAGGCTTTCCCCTGAAGTTGCAAAAGTGCAGCTTTCCTTTCGGCAGCGTTGCTTTTCGGATCGATCGCCGAATTGATCATCTTAGTCAATATTTCAAATACTTTTAATTTCAACCGGGTAGCCCGTTTCGCCTTGCCCTACTGCAGGATGCATTTTTGCACTTGGTCCATGCCGCCGTCAATCTAAAAAAATATTGATATTTTTGATACTTACTGTTATATGCGGCACAATTGCAACAAAAAATGGATGAAACAGTTCTGTATCGTCGATATCGCCGTGATTTCCACGTGACAGATCGAAACCGATTCGGCGGATCGAGTCCGGCGACCTGAGAGGCCTTGTTGCTTGCGCTGCCTGAGAGAAGCGGTTGACAAACCTCTTAGCAGGCGGATGGGGCCGCTGCCGCCGCCGGAGCAATCCAGGGGTGATCTTTTTGGAGATATGGCATTCTGTTTGCTTGTTCGTTACGGGAGGTTGTGAACTTCGCCTCCGATCCTGGAGAAAGGGAGCCCGTGATGAAAGTCATCGATTTCCGGTTCCGGCCGAACACCGCCGAAGTGCTCACCGGCATCCAGAACAGCAAGATGTTCAAGGGGCTCTGCGAAACGATCGATTTTTCGAAGATGAAGCCCCAAACGGTTCCCGAGGTGGTGGCGGATTTGGACCGCTACAACGTCGAGTGGGCGGTCATCACGGGAAGGGACTGTGAAACCACCTACGGGGCGCGTTCCAACAACGACAGCGTGATCGAGTTCGTCCGCCAGTTTCCCAACAAGTTCATCGGCTTCATCGGTCTTGACCCGCACAAGGGCATGCGCGCCATTCATGAGCTCAAGGCCTCGGTCACGGATCTGGGGATGCGGGGGGCGGCGGTCGACCCCTATCTCGCCCAGATCTATGCCAACGACGCCAAATATTACCCCATTTACGCCAAGTGCTGCGAACTCGACATTCCGATCATCTTTACGACCGGTCCGGCGACCCTCGTACCCAACGCGATCATCGATCATGTGGCCCCGCGCTATATCGATTTCGTGGCCCGCGATTTCCCGGAACTCAAGATCGTCATCAGCCACGGCGGCTATCCCTGGGTCAACGAGGCCATCACCGTCGCCCAGCGCAACCGCAATGTCTTCATCGACCTCTCCGAGTACGAATTCTCCCCCATGGCCGAAGCCTATGTCGAGGCGGCCAACACGATGATCGGCGACAAGATCCTCTTTGCGAGCGCCCACCCCTTCGTCGACTTTCGGGAAGCGCTGCAGAAATACGAGAAACTGCCTTTCAAGCCCGAGGTGAAGCAGAAAATTATGTACGACAACGCCGCAAAGCTCCTGGGACTGAAGCCGGCGACTCCCCTCCAGGGAGCGCAGCCGGACCGGATGCAGGACCTGGTCGGCGAAATCGTCCGTGAGGTCATGGCCCGCCTGGGCCGTTGAGCGCCGCCGCTTTCCCACCGCCCCACCTCGGATCCCGCCTTTTCCGACCGGGAAAGCGCTGCGGCGCTTCTTCTTTTTCCCCGGTTTTCGGGCGGGGGGGGAAGCCGCGGGGGCCGCACCGAGGGCAAACGGCGCCTATCCCCCGATTGACCGCCGAAGGAGCGCCTCGGGAAGAAGTCCCGCGAGGCCACCCGAATGCTTCCCCCGTCAATCCGGGTCGGGAGTGACGTCCGGTTCGATGCGGTAGGCGTTGGCGATGCGGTTGGTGCCGTTGAAGACGTCTACGACGGCCACGATCTCGCCGATCGCCTCGTTGTCCAGCCCGAGACGCTTCAGCGCCGCCGTGTGGGAATGGATGCAGTACTCGCAGTTGTTGGTGATCGAAACCGCAAGCGCGATGATCTCCTTGGTCCGCAGATCGAGCTTGCCGGGCTTCATCACCGTTTTGAGTTTGCTCCAGGTGGCCTCGAGGTGATCGGGAAACACGGCGAGCGCCTTCCAGAAGTTGGGTACGAACGAGATGCCCTTGACCGCCCGGATGTCCTCGTAGACCTCCCGGACCTTCCCCGTGGCCTCCGCTTCTTCCACCCTGCGCAGCAATCCCATTTTTCCTCCCCGAACCCGACAACGTATCGTTTCTCTTTTCAAGGGGCGTTCAAAGCCCCGAGGTCTCTCAGCCAAGTGAGGCTCGAGAGCGTGTCCCGCGAGGGAAGGTATTCACAGCCGATCCATCCGCCGTAGCCTGCCGCATCGATCTCGCGGAAAAGATTTCCGAAATTGACCTCGCCGGTTCCCGGCTCGCGGCGGTCGGGCGGGTCGGCGATTTGGATGTGGCCGATCCGGCCGAGGTGGGTGCGGAGGGTCCGAATGAGGTTCCCCTCCATGGTCTGCATGTGATAGACGTCGTATTGCAGGAAGAGGTTGGGGTGCGCCACCTCCTCGATGAGGTCCACGGCCTCCGCGGTGCGCCGGAGGTAAAACCCCGGGACGTCCCGGTCGTTCAAGGCCTCGACGAGAAGGCGGATCCCTTCGCGTTCCAGGCGCGCCGCGGCATGGCGCAGGTTGGCGACGAGCGTTCCGCGCACGCGCGCCGGGGGCACGCCGGCCGGAGGGATTCCCGCCAGGCAGTTGAGCCGCCCGCAGCCCAGCGTGCGCGCGGTTTCGACCGCGGCTTCCAGTCCCTCGCGGAACTCCTCCTCCCGGCCCGGGATGCAGGCGATGCCGCGCTCGCCCGACTCCCAATCCCCCGGCGGGAGATTGTGCAGGACCATCCGCAGCCCGTTTGCCGCGAGCGCTGCGGCCAGGCGCTCCGCGGGCCAGGCATAGGGAAATTGGCACTCGACCGCCCGGAAACCGGCCGCGGCCGCCGCGGCGAAACGATCCGGAAAGTCGACCTCGGTGAACAGCAGACTCAGGTTGGCGCAGAAGCGCGGCATACGTCCTCCGGGAGCGGGATTCGGGGTCGAAGCCCGCCGATCGCAGGGCGATCATGTTCTATTCCGCTGCGCCCCGTTTTGCAAACGGTCCCTCGGACGTCGGCCGGCGTCGCCTTTCGGATCCGGACGGCCGCGGCGCCCCGGAGAGGGACGGGGAGGAGAAGAATGTTCAGCAGCTTCGGCACGCTGTTTCGGGTCACCACCTTCGGCGAATCGCACGGCCGGGCCGTGGGCGCCGTGGTGGACGGCTGCCCGCCGCGGCTTCCGCTCTGCGAAGAGGACATTCAGCCGCAGCTCGACCGCCGTCGTCCCGGCCAGAGCGCCATGGCGACCGAGCGGGACGAGGCCGACCGGGTCACGATTTTGAGCGGCACCGAAGACGGTCTGACGCTGGGGACACCGATCGCGCTCCAGGTCGCCAACCGCGACACGCGCCCCCAGGATTATGCAGCGATGCAGGATGTCCCGCGGCCGTCGCACGCCGATTATACCTATCGCGTGAAGTACGGCATCCATGCCGCAAGCGGCGGGGGAAGGGCGAGCGCCCGCGAGACCGTAGGCCGGGTCGCGGCCGGCGCCGTGGCCGAAAAGATGCTCCGGGAGCGTTGGGGGGTCGAGATCGTCGCCTGGGTGAGCGCGGTCGGGGAAGTCGACTGCTCCGCCGTCGACCCCTCGACGGTCAGCCGGACGGCGGTCGACCGCTTCGCCGTGCGCTGCCCGGAGGAAGAGGCCGCGCGGCGCATGGAGAAGGAAATCGGTCGGGCGCGCGCGGAGCAGGACTCGCTCGGCGGAGTGGTGAGCTGTGTCTGCCGCGGGGTTCCGCCGGGTCTGGGCGAACCGGTCTTCGGCAAAGCCGAAGCGCTTCTCGGCCAAGCCATGCTTTCCCTTCCCGCGGTCAAAGGCTTTGAGATCGGTTCGGGTTTCGCCGGGGCGCGCATGCGCGGCAGCGCGCACAACGATCTTTTCACCTGGAAGGACGGCCGCCTGGGAACTCTCACCAACCGCAGCGGAGGCGTCCAGGGAGGGATCACCAACGGCGAGCCGATCTTCTTCCGCGTCGCCTTCAAGCCGCCGGCGACGATCGGCCGCCCGCAGCAGGGATGCGACTATGCGGGGCGCCCGATCCTCCTCGAGGCCCGCGGCCGTCATGATCCCTGCGTCGTACCGCGCGCCGTCCCCATCGTCGAGAGCATGGCGGCCCTCGTGCTCGCCGACCTGGCCCTGATTCAGAGCGCGCGCGGCTGACAAGCGGCGTCTCGGCCGGCGCCGCGGGCGCGGCGGTCTTTTTGTCGATGAAGAGCGATTCAGAACCTGACGGCAACATATTTCCTGTTCGGCGATTGATTTTCCGGCCGGCTCCGGATAAGAGGCACGAGTGGACTTTCGCTTCTTTGGGCGACACCGCGATCAAGCAACGAAAGGAGGCGGCAATGAAACGATGGGGGATCGTGATGCTCGTTATCCTGCTTTCGGGCGTCGGTCAGGCCGAGGCGCAGAACCCGAAGCTGGTCATCGCCACCGGCGGCATCGGGGGGGTCTATTACTACTACGGAACCCAGGTGAGCGAGATCGTCAACAAGGCCGGCTTCGCTGCGGCGACCGCCATGCAGACGGCGGCCTCCGTGGACAACATGATGCTCATCCGCGACAAGACCGACTCCGACAAGAACACCTGGTTTGTCGCCACGGTGCTGCCGGACACGGCCTATTTCACGACCGCCGGCCTTCATGAGAAGTTCAAAGACAAACCCGTCAAGGCTTCCATCCTGTGGATGATGTACCCCAACTTCATCCACCTCGTCACGACCGACAAGGGCGGCATCAAAAAACTCGCCGATCTTCAGGACAAGCGTGTCTCCACCGGCGCGCCGGGCTCGGGTACGGAATTTACGGCCCTGAACCTCGTTCGCGCCGCGGGCATGGATCCGGCCAAGTTCAAGAAGTGGGAAAAGCTCGGCGCAAAGGAGTCCGAGGAGGCGCTCGTCAACGGTACGATCGACGCCTTTTTCTGGTCGGGGGGGCTGCCGACGGGGTCGCTGGTCGAGCTCACGAACACGCTCGGCCGCAAAGGGCTCAAGATGACCCTCGTTGCGTTGCCGGATCACGACGCCGGAGTCGTGAAGTTCAAGGAAGAGTTCAAGGGGCTGGCCGATTCGCTGCCCATTCCCAAGGAGATCTACGGCACGGAGGCCGACACGCCGACGCTCGCCTTCTGGAACATGTTCGTCGCTCCCGAAAGCCTCCCCACGGATCTCGCCTACAAGCTGGTCAAGGCCGTCTTTGAGAACCTCGAGGCCCTGCGGGCCGCCGTCAAGGCCGCCCGGGACACCACCCCGGAGAGCACGGCCAAGTTCATCGGCAAAAGCGCCATCCCCTTCCATCCCGGTGCCGTGCAGTACTTCAAGGAAAAGGGGTTGGTGAAATAGGTTCGGTCCGTGCTTCGGCGTTTTCTTGCCGCCGCGGTCGTCGTCGCTCTTGGGCTGACCGCGGCGGCCCGGCCGGCGGTCGTCGTCACCGAGGAGGCCGAGCGCCGGATTCTTCTCTGGCGGGGGCAAAGCGGGGAGCTCCGCTTCGTCAATTCCGTGACCGACAGCCCCGTGGCCATCCGCTTTCGGGTCGGCCGCCGGTTCGAGGCCTTTTCCGTGGCGGCCGACCCGCAGACGGAGAGCTACTATACGGCGGGCGTCTATTCCTGGAACGAGCGTGCGGCCGGGGAAAGTAGGGAGGAAATCCGGCTTTGCTCCATCGGCGGCATCGATCTCCGACTGGGGTCTCATGAACTGCATATCGCCGGCAGGTGCCTGGAAGTGAGGCTGCTGTGGACGTGGTGATCCGCAAAATCCTTTACGGAACGGCGGTGTTGGGAACGCTCTACCACCTCTACCTCGTCCTTCATCCCTACCTTCCCCTCCCGTTTCTGCGTTTTTCCATCTTCGATCTCACGCAGGTGCAGCGGGCGACACACGTCTTTTTGGTCGCTTTCCTGGGATACCTGATGAACTGGCTTTGGGTGAAGAAGCGCGGCGCGGCGGGCAGCCTTCCGCTCGCGGCGCTGACCGGCCTGCTGGTCATCGAGTTTTCCAAGCTGGACCTTCCCGGCGGCTTCAAGGCGGCGGGGGCGCTCGTCTGGGCGGCGACGATGCTGCCCTGCCTCGTTCCGCGGCTGATGCGTCCCTCGAACCTCGCTTGCGCCCTGCTCAGCTTTCTCCCGTTCTTCTACCTCGTCTCCGAATACGAGACCCTGATCTATCGCGCCATCCTTCCCGAACCCTGGGATCTGCTCATGGGCCTTAGCGAGGTGCTCCTGGTCCTGGGGGTCATCTTCCGCCTGAGCGGGCCCATCATGCCGATCTTCGTGATGGTCTTCATCCTTTACAACCTCTTCGGCGACATGATCCCGGGCTATCTCTCCAACCCCGGCTTCAGCCTCGACATGCTTCTCGGCAAAATGTACTGCGAGACCGAGGCCGGCATCTTCGGCACGATCACCGGGGTTTCACTCAAATACCTCATCTACTTCACGACCCTCGGCGCGGTGATCTCGAAGATGGATTTCGGACGCATCATCGCCAACATCGCGCTGCTCTTCGTCGGCCGCAGCCCCGCCTCCCCGGGACGCACCAGCAGCGTCATGGCCGTCCTGATGGGGATGTTCTCCGGCTCCGGGGCGGCCGACACGCAATTCGTGGCGACCCTCACGCGCTCGCTCTACGACCGCGTGGGCTACGAGCGGCTGGTCGCGGCCGGCATCATCGCCACCGTAGGCTCGATCGCCTACATCACCCCGCCGGTCATGGGCTCGATTTCTTTCATCATGGTCGAGCTGCTGGCGATCCCCTACTCGTGGATCATCACCATGGCGATCGGGCCGATGCTCCTCTATCTGCTGGGAATCGGCGTCTACAACGAGCTCTACGTGCGGCGCAAACGGCTCCAGCCCCTGGCGCTCGAGACGGGCCACGATTTCGGCTATTTCCGGCGCTACGCCTATGTCTTCGCACCGATCGCGCTCATCATCGCGTTGATCTACCGGGGCTATTCGATCAACATCACCGTAAGCCTTGCGGCGCTCCTGTTCCTCATCTTCGCCTACGCCGACCCCACCGTCCGTCCGCCGCTCAAGAGCATCCCCGATGCGCTGGCCGAAGGCATCCTGCACCTGTTGCCCATCGCCAGCGCGGTGATCGCGGCAAATATGATCATGTCCATGATGGTGCTGAGCGGGCTTGCCTCCAAGTTTTCCCTGGTGATGATGAAGATCAGCGGGAGCAGCCTGCTGCTCGCCACGGCCTTCACCGGCGTCTTCAGCCTGATCCTCGGCATGGGGGTGCCTCCGATCGCCACCTACGTCCTCACCTCCGCGCTCACCGCCCCGACCATCCAGCAGCTCGCGGTGGTGAACGGCATCCCCGAGGAAGCCGCGCTGCTCGCCACGCACATGTTCCTTTTCTATTACGCGGTGCTGGCCGAGGTGACCCCGCCGGTGGCGCTTTCGGCCTACGCCGCGGCGGCGGTCATGAACACCGACCCCGTGAAGACGGGGGTTTTTGCGGCCCGGGTCGCGGTCCCCAAGTACTTGGTGGGGATCATCTTCATTCTCACCCTGAACGGGACGGGCCTGCTCATCGTCCCTGCCCTTCAAGCGATGTCCCCGGGTGAGGCGATCCTCGCCATCGGCCAGCGTTACCTCGGAAGCGCGCTGGCGATCCTTTTGCTGAACACGGCGGTCGTCGGCTGGTTTTTACGCGATCTCTCCCGTATGGAGAGGCTGTTTGCGGGCGCAGGCTCGCTGCTGCTCTTCTACCCCTCGACCTTGACCGACGCGGCCGGCCTGCTCCTATCGGCGGGGGTGATCCTCACGGCGTGGATGGGCGCCCGCAGGGGGGTGCGCTCCCGGGCCCAGGCCGGCTGAAGAGGGGTGGTTGCATTGCCGCCCGAGGGGGGATAGAGTTCTTCTCCGGGAAATGGCCGCTTCCCGGCAGCCGTTGCCGGGCCGTAGCGGCCGCGAGCAGATCGACGGCGAGGGTCGAGCCGATGGTCAAGTACAACCTGAAAACGCTGATCGCCGAGAAAAAACGTCGCGAAAACCGCAACATCACCTACCGCGAGATCTCCAGTCGGACCGGGATCTCCAAAGTCACGCTCTCGAAGATCGCGCGCAAGCCGGGCTACAACACGGCTGTCAGCATCGTCGAGAAGCTCTGCTTGTATTTCAAGTGCAGCCCCAATGACCTGATCACCATCGTCCCCGATCTCTCCGAAGAACAACGGCAGGAAATCAAGAACGCCCGGCAGGACTGAGGTCCGGAAGCCTTGGGGTGCGCTTCCCTCGCGGCGGGCCCGCGGCGCCTCAACGGATGAATCTGCAGCGGGAGGCCCGCCTCCGGCGGCGAGCCAAGGAAAGGGATCGTGCAGGAGCTCGTGGTTCTCGCCAAGGCGGCCCTTCTGGGGATCGTCGAGGGGGTCACCGAATTCATCCCCGTCTCCTCGACCGGACATCTCATCCTCACGCGGGATCTTCTCGGGTTCGAAGGACCCAAGGAAAACGCCTTCATCGTCATCATCCAGTTCGGGGCCATCTTGGCCGTCCTCTGGCTCTACCGGGGAAAGTTTTTCCACGTGCTCCAAAACCTCGGGCGCGATGCGGCGGCCCGCCGCCTGGTGCTCAATTTGGCCCTCGGAACCCTGCCGGCCGTCGCGATCGGGCTGCCCACGGAGCGGTGGATCGAGGCGCACTTTTTCCGTCCTGTTCCGGTGGCGCTGGCCTTCGCGGCGGGGGGGGCGGCGATCCTGTGGGTGGAGGCGCGCCGGCGGAAGCCTGCGGTGTCCGGCGTGGACGAGATCCCCATGGGTACGGCGTTCGGCGTGGGCCTCTTCCAGGTGCTCGCGGTCGTTTTCCCCGGCATTTCGCGCTCGGGGGCGACGATCGTCGGCGGGCTTCTCCTTGGCCTGTCACGCACCGCCGCCGCCGAATTTTCCTTCTTTCTTGCGATCCCCGCTCTCCTCGGGGCCTCGATCATCAAGTACCGCAACGTGGAGCACCTGCTCACGCTCCAGGATCTGCCTTTCTTCGCCGTGGGCTTTTTCGTCTCCTTTCTTTCGGCGATGATCGTGATCCGTGGCTTTCTCGCCTACGTTTCCCGTCGGAGCTTCGCCCCTTTCGCCTGGTACCGCATCGCGTTCGGGGTTCTCTTGCTTTTCTACTATGGGGGCGAGGGCACGTTCTGAGGTCGAGGCGGCGGATCACCCGGCGCCCGCGATCGGCTCCGCTCCAGCCAGTCGCCGAGCATCCGGCTATAGCGCTCGGGCTCGCTCAAGAATGGGAAATGGCCGCCTTGCGGAAAGACGCGCACGGCGGCCCCGGGGTAGGCTCGACGCAGCGCCTCGCGGAGCGGGGCGTCCACGAGCGGGTCGTTTGCGGACTCGGCCACCAGGCAAGGAATGGCGGCCTGCGCGAGGTCCGGAGGGGCGAAAGTTCGGCTCAGGCAGGAAAGACGCGCCAGCACGTGCGCCTTGCGGACCGCGCCGCAGGTCTGCTCGACGAGGTAGGCCTCCACGAGAGCCGCCTCCGTCCCGGCGGCCGGCGAAAGCAGGCGCCGGGCGTTGCGGCGCATGGCGGCCAGAATCGCCCATTCCGGCACCCACGGCAGCAATCGCCGCCCGCGCCGCGCCAGACCGGCGATTCGTGAATCCGGCGGGAAGGTGTTTCCCAGAACGAGGCTCTGCACGCGCTCGGGGGCGCGCGTAGCGAGGAACTGGGCGAGTACCCCGCCCATCGAGCTTCCCACGAAGTGGGCGCGCGTGACTCCCTCGCTGTCGAGCAGGGCGAGGATTCCGGCACCGAGCGCCTCCCAGCTGCCGAGCGGGGGATAGCTCGGGGCAAGACAGCGGAAGCGTCCGCTCAGATTCTCCATCGGAAGAAACCAGGCGTCCGCGGAAGCCCCCAGTCCGTGTAGAAAAACCAGGGTTTCGTCGCCCGCGCCGACCTCGGCGATTTCCCAGAGCGTTCCGGAAATGATCCGGCGCTTCAGGTTCCGGCGCCGGAAGGCGGAAAGGCGCGTGGAAACGGTCTCCGGCACCTGGCTGTACAAAGCGCGGAAAGAGGGGCGGGGGATGGGGAAGGCGTAGATCCCCAAGAGAATCAAGGACAGGGCGGCGGCGCAGGCGACGGCCGGCATCTGCGCTTTCCTTTCTCGAGGAGAACACGGGGGCAGTCCCATCCGCATTATGGACGGGGCGGTTGTCCCTCGTCAACCGCCGCCCCCCTCTCCTTCGCCGGACGCTGGCCAAGGGGCCGGAGCTGTGATACAAAAAAGCAGGGAGAGAGCGTTTTCCCCCTTTGCCTTCCCCGGCCGCGGGAGGCCTCCGCATGAAACGTTGCCCCCGATGCGACCAGCCCGTCGCCGAGGCGATCGCCGCCTGCCCCGCCTGCGGCCAGGATCTCCGCCCCCGGCGCGAATTCGTTGATGACTACCGAATCGTCGACGTGCTGCACGAGGGCTACGCGAGCCTGCTGTGCCGTGCGATTCGCGAACGCACGGCCGAACCGGTGATGATCCGGCTGTTCACGCCGCAATCCGGCGTGAACGAAGAGATCGCTTCTCGGCTGCAGCGCGAGATCGAAAAACTGCAGAGCCTGCCGGGCGCGGGACTCGTGCGCCACCATGCCATCCGCCGCTCGCAGGACGGGCTCTGGTACCGGGTCAGCGAGTGGATCGACGCCGAAAGCTGGGGCACACTGCTCGCTTCGGGCAGGCTCCAGGACCTGGCAACGCTCCTCGAGCTCTTTATCCAGACGGCCGAGACGCTCGCCACCCTCCATGCCCACGGGCATTTCATTCCCCACCTGATTTTGAACGATCTTCTGGCCGTCTCGCTTCCCGACGGTCGCCTGGCGGTCCGGATCGATTACAAGCTTTCGCGCTTCATCGACCCGCGCCTTGACCGTCCCGCACCCATGCTGCGCCGGCTGCTCGAGCGTCATCCCGACTTCCGGAGCGGCCGGCCGCTCGATTTCCGCAGCGACATCTGGTCGCTCGGCAAGATCTTCGTCGAACTGCTCGCCGGGGATCTCGAGATCGAGAACCCCGAGGCCAAGGTCGACGAACTGGCGATTCCCCGCGATCTGGCCGTGTTGCTGCGGGTGATGCTGGCCGAGGACCCGGATCTCCGGCCCCAGTCCATGGCCGGGATCGCCGCTTCCCTGCCACGGAGCCGCGAGGGCCGCGTCCGCGCCGCCGACGCGGCGGCCCC